>NZ_JBFXIO010000062.1:0-15768 GCF_050175855.1 Piscinibacter sp. | reverse complement strand
ACGCCAGCCGCATCGAGTCGCCCTACGACCGCGCACCGCAGGTCGGCGTGCGCGGCCTGCAGCGCTTCGGCGGCTTCGAATTCGCGCTGGAGACCGAGCTCAACCGCTTCACCGAGCCCGACAACGGTCGTGCCGACCTGCTCGCCGAGGCGCGCCCCACCGGGCTGCGCTGGCATGCGCTGGGCAGCATCGCCCGGCCGTTCGGCTCGCCGGGCTGGACGGTGACACCGCGCGCCTCGTTCAACGCGGCTGCCTATTCGCTCGACGAGCCGCTCGGTGGCCGGCGCGGCCTGTCGCGCGTGATCCCGACCCTGAGCGTCGACAGCCACTGGCAGCTCGAGCGCGACGCCAGCTGGTTCGGCCGCGACGTGCGCCAGACGCTGGAGCCGCGGCTGATGGTGGTGAGCACACCTTACCGAGCGCAGGATGCCCGGCTGGCCTTCGACACCGCGCCGCGCGACTTCAACTTCGAATCGCTGTACGCCGAGAACGCCTTCTCCGGCGTCGACCGGGTCTCCGACGCACAGCAGCTCACCGCCGGCGTGACCACGCGGTTCCTCGATCCGGCCAGCGGCGCCGAGGCGCTGCGGCTCGGCGTGGCTCAGCGCTACCTGTTCCGCGATCAGCGCATCACCACCGACTGCACGGCACCGATCGACCCACTGCTTCCGCCCGAATGCACGCCGCTGACTCAGCGTTTCTCCGACCTGCTCCTGTTCGGCTCGACGACGATCTCGCGGCGCTGGACCTTCGACGGCTCGCTGCAGTACAGCCCTGACCTCAAGCGCACGGTGCGCTCGATCCTCGGCGCGCGATACTCGCCCGGGCCCTATCGCACCTTCGGGCTGACCTACCGCCTGGCGCGCGGCCTGTCCGAGCAGGTCGAGCTGGGCTGGCAGTGGCCGATCTACGGCCGCACGCCGCTCGAAGCGGCTGCCGGGGGCAGCGCTGGCGGCGCCGACTGCAAGGGCAGCTGGTACAGCGTCGGCCGCGTCAACTACAGCATGCGAGACAGCCGCATCACCGACTCGGTGCTCGGCTTCGAGTACGACGCGGGCTGCTGGATCGGCCGCGTGGTGGCCGAGCGGCTGTCCACCGGCCGCAGCGAAGCGACCACCCGGCTGCTGTTGCAGCTCGAGCTCGTCGGCCTGTCACGGCTGGGTTCCAACCCGCTGCAGGTCTTGAAGGACAATATCCCTGGCTACCGGCTGCTGCGCGACGAGCGCGGCACGCCTGCCGTGACCACCTCTTATGACTGATGCCCTGTTCGCCCTGCGGCCCGCGCTGCTGGCCCTGCTGATCGCCGCCGCGGTGCCCGCCGCGCAGGCGCAGACCCGATCGACCCCGGTGCGCACCGGCGACTACATCGTCGCCGTGGTCAACCAGGAGCTGGTGACGGCCTCCGAGCTGCAGACGCGCATCAACCGGGTGCGCGAAGACGCGGCGAGGCAGCGCGCCTCGCTGCCGCCCGATGACCAGCTGCGCCGCGAGGTGCTCGACGTGCTGATCGACGAGCGCGTTCAGCTCACCCATGCGCGCGACAGCGGCACCCGCATCGACGACGCCGAGCTCGACCGCGCCGTCAACAACGTGGCGGTGCAGAACCAGATCACCATGGCCCAGCTGCGCGAGCGGCTGCGCCGCGAGGGCATCGACTACGCGCGCTTCCGCAACAACGTGCGCGACCAGCTGCTCACCGAGCGAGTGCGCGAGCGCGAGGTGCAGTCGCGCATCCGCGTCACCGACGCCGAGATCGATGCCCTGCTCGACCAGCGCCGCGCCGCGGCCAGCGCCAACGCCGAGTACAACATCGCGCAGATCCTCGTCACCGTGCCGGAGGGCGCGAGTGCCGAGGAGATCGCCCGCCGCCGCGAGCGCGCCGAGAGCGCGAAGAAGCGGGTCGCCGCCGGCGAGGCCTTCGAGGCCGTGGCGCGCGAGATCTCGGAGGATCCCAATCGCGCCGCCGGTGGCGTGCTCGGCATGCGCAGTGCCGATCGTCTGCCCGACGTCTTCGTCGAGGTGGTGAAGAAGCTCGGCAGCGGCGAGGTCGCACCCGAGCTGCTGCGCACCGGCGCCGGCTTCCACCTGCTCAAGCTGGTCGACAAGCGCGAAGGCGATGCCTTCCGCATCACCCAGACGCGGGCTCGCCACATCCTGCTGCGCCCGTCGGCGCAGCTGTCGGCCGAGGCGGCGCAACGGCGCCTGGCCGGCTTCCGCGAGCAGATCGAGAGCGGCCGCGCCACCTTCGAGGCGCTGGCCCGCGAGAACTCCGAGGACGGCAGCGCCGCCGCCGGCGGTGACCTCGGCTGGACCAGCCCCGGAACCTTCGTGCCCGAGTTCGAGGAAGCGATGAACCGCCTGGCGATCAACGGTCTGTCCGAGCCCGTCGTCTCGCGATTCGGCGTGCACCTGATCCAGGTGACCGAGCGCCGCAACGTCACGCTCGACATCAAGCAGCAGCGCGAGCAGGCGCGCAACGTGCTGCGCGAGCGCAAGTTCGACGAGGCCTACGAGGAGTGGCTGCGCGAGCTGCGCGCGCGGGCCTACATCGAGCTGCGCGAGGCGCCGCTGTAGCGTGGGCCACATCGCCCGCAAGCGCTTCGGGCAGCACTTCCTGACCGACAGCGCGGTGATCGACGCGATCGTCGCGGCGATCGATCCGCGGCCCGGGCAGGCGCTGGTCGAGATCGGCCCCGGGCTGGGCGCGATGACGGGCCCGCTGCTCGCGCGCTGCGAGCGCCTGACGGTCATCGAGCTCGATCGCGATCTGGCCGCGAGGTTGCGGCGCGACAGCCGGCTGGAGGTGATCGAGGCCGACGTGCTCAGCGTGGACTTCGCCGCCATCGCCGAACGCGCCGGCCAGAAGTTGCGCGTGGTCGGCAATCTGCCCTACAACATCTCCACGCCCATCCTCTTCCACCTGCTGGCCGTGGCCGACCGGGTGGCCGACCAGACCTTCATGCTGCAGAAGGAGGTCGTCGAGCGCATGGCCGCCAGCCCCGGCAGCAAGGACTACGGCCGGCTGAGCGTGATGCTGCAGTGGCGCTACGACATCGAGTCGTTGCTGGACGTGCCGCCGGAGGCCTTCGAGCCGCCGCCGCGCGTCGATTCGGCGGTGGTGCGCATGCAGCCACTGCCCGGCACCTCGCAGGTCGATGCGGCGCTGCTCGGTGAGCTGGTGACGGTGGCGTTCTCGCAGCGGCGCAAGCTGCTGCGACACACGCTGGGCCGCTGGCTGGCATTGCGCGAGGCGCAGGCCGATTTTGACCTGCAGCGCCGCGCCGAGGAGGTGCCGGTGGCCGAGTACCTCGCGCTGGCGCGGCGCCTCGCCACGCCGAAATGACGACGGCGGCCCGCAGGCCGCCGTCGAGAACTTCGTCGAAGATCAGCGCGACATCACGCGGCGTTCAGCCACATCGCGGTGTCGAAGGCGCTGCTCATCATCGGCATGTTCATGCCGAAGCTGGCATTGGCCGCGCTCTTGGCGGCCGGCTTGCCGGCGGCGACGTTCTGGGTCGTTTCCGTCGCCCGCTCCCATGACCCTTGTTCCTGGGAGCGGGCTACTGAAAAGAATAGAAGCACCTGAAGGGTATTCGTCGTTCCCCCCAGTAGTCGGCGGCGTCGCGGAACACATCGAGCAGCTGCTCGCGCGCCTCGCGGTCGAAGCGCGGGTTGTCCGGCAGCTGCTCCAGCACCACCACGAAGCCCGGCTGCGTGCCGGCCTTGTGCACCAGGTCGGTCATGCAGTCGTACAGCGCGTCGAGGTTCTTGCCGAAGTGGGCAGGAAACATGAACGCCTGCGCGATGGTTTCCAGCACTTCCTGCTTGGATTGCGCGGCAGACAGGTTGGCGTAGAGGAAATGCTGGCCGGCGCCTTCGGCGGCCGCCATCAAGTCCTCCACGCGGTAAGCGCGGATGGCCTGGACAATGTTCGGACGGACGGTCTGCAAGAGCATGGTCGCGTTCCTCCTCGTTTTACAGATCCTGTGGCCGATCACTCCACGATGCGGCGGAAGCTCGCGTAGTGGTCGGCGGTGTAGTAGCAGGCTTCAGGGGCGGTGGGCTGCTTCCCGCCGCAGACGATCCGCCGGGCGCCCCGATTCCGCGCGCCCGGTGTCTTGACGGTGTATTCGCGATAGAAGCCGCGCGTTTGCAGCGGCAGCAGTCGTTCGCGGTTGCCGAACACCGAGCCATCCTTCGAGTACGGAAACGGCCCGCCGGACAGGATCAACCGGTGTGTCTTCACGGCCTCGGGCGGCAGTTCGGCCAGTGCCACCACGGGCATCGGAACCGACTCCCTGGCCTGTGCCGCTCCGTTCGGAAGCATTGCACCGGCCAAGCCTGCCGCCGCCACCACGACCGCCAGCCCCGTTTGACGAAGCCCACGCCACCGCAGTGACAGACCGGAGGAAGACACGGGTAATCCCTGAATCCAGAAGCCGGAATGGTACCGAAATGGGCGGGAAATCTCAAGCTGCTGCCTCATAATGGGGCAACAAGACATGACATGGAGCGTGCGCTATCTAACCTCTAAGTCATTGATCAATTGCGATTTTTCTGGCGACTTGGCGCGAGATCGGGTGCGGTGAACTGCTTTCGCGCTGCAGCAAAGCCCCCGCGCCGGCAGGGTGCTGCCTGGGGGCCACTGGACATTCAAGCGAACTGCATGTCCGTGCGATGTCACCGAGCGGCGTTGGCATCGGCCACCGTCAGCGCGGTCATGTTCACGATCCGCCGGACCGTGGCCGACGGCGTGAGCACGTGCACCGGCTTGGCGGCGCCGAGCAGTACCGGGCCGATGGCGATGCCGCCGCCGGCGGCGGTCTTGAGCAGGTTGTAGGAGATGTTGGCGGCGTCGATGTTGGGCAGCACCAGCAGGTTAGCGTCGCCCTTGAGGGTGCTGTTGGGCATGAGGCCGTGGCGCAGGGCGCCGTCCAGCGCCACGTCGCCGTGCATCTCGCCGTCGACCTGGAGCCACGGCGCCTGCTCACGCAGCAGGGCCAGCGTGTGGCGCATCTTCACCGCGCTGGCATGGTCGCTGCTGCCGAAGTTCGAGTGCGACAGCAGGGCCGCCTTCGGCTCGACGCCGAAGCGCAGCATCTCCTCGGCCGCCATCACGGTGATCTCGGCGAGCTCTTCCGCGGTCGGGTCGGCGTTGACGTGGGTGTCGACCAGGAACACCTGCCGACCCGGCAGCATCAGCCCGTTCATGCAGGCATAGACGCGCACGTCCTGCGCCGTGCTCGGGCTGCCGCCGTGGCGCTTGCCGATCACCTGGTCGATGTAGTGCAGGTGCGAGGCGGTGGTGCCCCAGGTGCCGCACAGCATGCCGTCGACCTCGCCCTTGTGCAGCAGCATCGAGCCGATCAGCGTCAGTCGCCGGCGCATCTCGATCTTGGCCACCTGCACCGTCACGCCCTTGCGCTCGGTCATCTGGTGGTACGTCTGCCAGAAGTCGCGGTAGCGATGATCCTGCTCGACGTTGACGACGTCGTAGTCCACGCCTTCCTTCAGGCGCAGGCCGAAGCGCTCGACGCGCTGCGCGATCACCGCCGGCCGGCCGATCAGCGTCGGCCGCGCCAGGCTCTCGTCGACCACGACCTGCACCGCGCGCAGCACGCGCTCGTCCTCGCCTTCGGCGTAGGCCACGCGCTTGGCGGCGGCGCGCTTGGCCAGCGCGAAGATCGGCTTCATCGTCTGTCCCGAGGCGTAGACGAAGGTGTGCAGCTTCTCGCGGTAGGCGTCGTAGTCCTTGACGGGCCGCTGCGCGACGCCGGAATCGGCCGCCGCCTTGGCCACCGCCGGCGCGATCTTCATCATCAGCCGCGGGTCGAAGGGCTTGGGGATGAGGTACTCGGGGCCGAAGCTCAGCGTCGCGCCGGCATAGGCCGCGGCCACCACTTCGCTCTGCTCGGCCTGGGCGAGCTCGGCGATGGCGTGCACCGCGGCGATCTCCATCTCCACCGTCACCGTCGTCGCGCCGCAGTCGAGTGCGCCGCGGAAGATGTACGGGAAGCACAGCACGTTGTTGACCTGGTTCGGGTAGTCGGTGCGGCCGGTGGCCATGATCGCGTCGTCGCGCACCGATTTCACCTCCTCGGGCATGATCTCCGGCGTCGGGTTGGCGAGCGCGAAGATCACGGGGCTCTTGGCCATCTTCGCGACCATCTCCTTCTTCAGCACGCCGCCGGCCGACAGGCCGAGGAAGATGTCCGCGCCCTCGATGGCCTCGGCCAGCGTGCGCTGCGAGGTCTTCTGAGCGAACTGGGCCTTGTCCTCGTCCATCAGCTCGGTGCGGCCTTCGTAGACCACGCCGGCCAGGTCGGTCACCCAGATGTTCTCGCGCGGCAGGCCGAGCTTGACCAGCAGGCCGAGGCAGGCCAGCGCGGCGGCGCCGGCGCCGGAGGACACCAGCTTGACCTTCTTGATGTTCTTGCCGGCCACCTTCAGCGCGTTGAGCATGGCCGCGCCGACGACGATGGCGGTGCCGTGCTGGTCGTCGTGGAAGACCGGGATCTTCATGCGCTCGCGCAGCTTGCGCTCGACGTAGAAGCAGTCCGGCGCCTTGATGTCCTCGAGGTTGATGCCGCCGAAGGTGGGTTCGAGTGCGGCGATGATGTCGACCAGCTTGTCGAGGTTCTTCTCGTTGACCTCGATGTCGAAGACGTCGATGCCGGCGAACTTCTTGAACAGCACCCCCTTGCCTTCCATCACCGGTTTGGCCGCCAGCGGGCCGATGTCGCCCAGGCCGAGCACGGCGGTGCCGTTGGTGATCACCGCGACCAGGTTGCCGCGCGAGGTGTAGCGGAACGCGTTGGCCGGGTCGGCCACGATCTCCTCGCAGGCCGCCGCCACGCCGGGCGAGTAGGCCAGGGCGAGGTCGCGCTGGTTGACGAGCTGCTTGGTCGCGGCGATGGCCACCTTGCCCGGCGTCGGGAACTCGTGGTACTCGAGGGCGGCTCGGCGCAGCTGGGCGCGCTTGTCTTCAGCGTTGGTCATGGCGGATCTCGGGGATGATCTCGGTGCGGCCCCGCGGCGCGGGGGGAACGGATTGTAGGAGGGGGGTGCGTGCCCGGCTGCGCAGTGTGGATCGATGTTCGGCATGGACCCATGCGCGAAAGTGCGTATCTCTTTTGACCCGGCGGAATGAATACTGAGGCCATGAACGAGCCCCTGCCCGCCGCCCCGGCGCGACCGCGCAGCCGCCGGCCGGCGCTGTGGGGTGCGCTGGTGGCGCTGCTGGTGGTGGCGCAGTCGCTGCTCGTCTACCTGACCGCCAACTACGAGAAGGTGCGCGCGCAGGAGCAGGTCGAGGCCGCCGCCACGGCCGCCGCCGCCGACGTGCGCCAGGCGCTGTCGCGCCAGGTGCAGAGCCTGCAGGCCCTGCAATGGAACGACCCCGCGGCCGCACAGTGGCGCGCCGAGGCGGCCACGCTGCTGCATGCGCGGCGCGAGCTGATGCGCGTGGAGCGGCGCGACGAGGCGATGCGCGTCAGCGAGGCCGTCGACTCGCCCTACCAGGGCTCGGTGTTCGGCCAGATCGGCCGCGAGGCGATGGAGCTGGAGACGCAGATCGCCTGCGCGGCCGCGCTGCGCCTGGCGGCGCCGGCATTCTCGCGCAGCTACTTCGTGCCGCTGGGCGACGGCCTCGGTCTGGAGGTGATGGACCTGTGCATTCCGCTGCAGCGCGCCGGCCGGCCCGATGGCGCGCTGACGGCCACGCTGGCGCTCGGCCGTCTGCTCGAAGAGGCGGTGGGCGCCGAGATGGCACGGAACCACGAACTCTCGTTCGTCGAGGGCGACGGCACGCGGCTGGCGCGTGCCGGCGTTCGCCGCGGTGGCGGCGTTTTCGTCGCCGAGCGCATCGTCGACCTGCCCGGGCTGTCGCTGCAGCTGCGCGTCGACAGCACGCGCGGCACGCCCAGCCTGATCCCCAACCTCGCCGTCGCGCTGGTGCTCGGCCTGTCGCTGGCGCTGGCGGTGGTGGTGGGCCTGCTCGTGCGCGACGTGCGGCGCCGCGCCGCGGCCGAGGCGCGGCTGGCCGAGGCGCTGTCGTTCCGCAAGGCGATGGAGGATTCGCTGGTCATCGGGCTGCGCGCGCGCGACCTCGACGGGCGCATCACGCACGTGAACCCGGCGTTCTGCGAGATGGTCGGCTTCAGCGAGCAGGAGCTGATGGGGCCGAGCACGCCGCCGTACTGGCCGCCGGAGCTGGCCGCCGAGTACGCACGGCGCCAGAGCGTGCGCCTGGGCGGCCTGCCGATGCAGCCGGGGCGCAGCGCACAGGAGGCGCGCGCCGGCTTCGAGACGATCTTCATGCGCCGCAACGGCGAGCGCTTCCCAGTGCTGATCTTCGAGGCGCCGCTGGTCGACGGCCAGGGCCGCCACACCGGCTGGATGAGCAGCGTGCTCGACGTCAGTGCGCAGCGGCGCGTCGAGGAGCTGTCGCGCCAGCAGCAGGAGCGGCTGCAGGCCACCGCGCGGCTGGCCACGGTCGGCGAGATGGCCTCGCTGCTCAGCCACGAGTTGAACCAGCCGCTGGCGGCGATCGCCAGCTACGCCGCCGGCTCGCTCAACCTGCTCGAGGTGGGCACGCAGGCCGACGACGAGACGCTGGGCATGCTGCGCCAGGCCGCGCAGCGCATCGCCGAGCAGGCCGAGCGCGCCGGCCGGGTGATCAAGAGCGTGCACGACTTCGTGCGCCGTCGCGAGCAGGCGCGCGAGGCGGTGCGCGCCGACGTGCTTTTCGAGTCGGTGATGCCGCTGGTCAGGCTGCAGGCGCGCAAGAGCGGCACGCGCATCGAGGTCGATCTGCCCGACCCCCCGCCGCGCGTGGTCTGCGACCGCACGATGGTCGAGCAGGTGCTGCTCAACCTCACGCGCAACGGCATCCAGGCGATGGAGACGGCCGCCGAGCCCGCGCAGCGGGTGCTGACGCTGAAGGCCCAGCAGACCCATCCGCGCTGGGTGAGCTTCAGCGTGATCGACCGCGGCCCCGGCATCGCGCCCGAGGTCGCGGCCCGGCTGTTCACGCCCTTCTTCACCACGCGCAGCGAGGGCATGGGGCTGGGCCTGAGCCTGTGCCGCACGGTGATCGAGCAGCACGGCGGTGCGCTGGATTTCATCAACCTCGCCGGCAGCGGCGCTGGCGCGGGAACCGAATTTCGGTTTACCCTGCCGGCCGAAGTCGAACGGCCGGCCCGGCCGGCCGACCGTGCCGTCGAAACCTCCGGATGAACACGCCCGCGTCACTCGGCCTGCCGATCGTCTACCTCGTCGACGACGAGGACGTCGTGCGCGATGCCCTCGGCTGGCTGCTGCGCTCGCGGCGGCTGCTGTCCGAAGGCTTCGCCAGCGCCGAGGCCTTCGAGGCCATGCTCGCCGCCAAGTCGCCCGCGGCGATGGCCGAGTGGCCGCTGGCGCCGAGCTGCCTGCTGCTGGACGTGCGCATGCCCGGCATGAGTGGGCTGTCGCTGTTCGACAGGCTGGTCGAGCGCGGGCTGATCGAGGCCCTGCCGGTGATCTTCCTCACCGGCCATGGCGACGTGCCCACCGCCGTGGCGGCGGTCAAGCGCGGCGCCTTCGACTTCGTCGAGAAGCCCTTCTCCGACAACGCGCTGGTCGATCGCATCGAGCAGGCGCTGGGGCGCAGCGAGGCGGCCATCCGCGCGCGGCTGGCGCGCGAGTCGGTGCGCAAGCGGCTGGCCGAGCTGACCGACCGCGAGCGCGACGTGATGCGACTGGTGATCGAGGGCCGGCCGAACAAGCTGATCGCCGACGCGCTGGACATCAGCGTGCGCACCGTCGAGGTCCACCGCGCGCGCGTGTTCGAGAAGATGGACGTGCGTTCGGCCGTCGAGCTCGCCAACCTGCTCCGCGAAGAGTGAATGTTCGCCCACGGCCTCGGAGTACCGAGGCCGCCCCCCGAGGGGGCACCCGACCGGCTTGGGGCGGCCCGGCGCTCGGTCGGGCCTGCAGCGACAATTCGTCCATGTCCCTCGGCGAATTCGACCTCATCGCCCGCTACTTCACCCGCCCGGTGCGCCGTGCCGCGCTGGGCATCGGCGACGACTGCGCGCTGCTCGCGCCCGGCGCCGGCATGCAGCTGGCCGTCTCCAGCGACATGCTGGTGGAAGGACGCCACTTCCTGTCGACCGTCGTGCCCGAGCGCCTCGGCCACAAGGCGCTGGCCGTCAACCTGAGCGACCTGGCAGCCTGCGGCGCGAGGCCGCTGGGCTTCACGCTGGCGCTGGCGCTGCCGCGTGCCGACGAAGTGTTCCTCGAAGGCTTCGCCCGCGGCCTGTTCGCGCTGGCCGACGCGCACGGCATCGAGCTCGTCGGCGGCGACACCACGCAGGGGCCGCTGAACATCTGCATCACCGCGATGGGCGAGGTGCCCGTGGGCGGCGCACTGCTGCGCTCGGGCGCGCAGCCGGGCGACGACCTTTACGTGAGCGGCACGGTCGGCGATGCGCGGCTGGCGCTGGAGGTGTTCCGCGGCACGCAGCAGCTCGCCGGCCACGACTTCGAGCGGGTGCGCGAGGCGATGGAGCGGCCGCAGCCGCGCGTTGCGCTCGGCCTGGCGCTGCGCGGCATCGCCAGCAGCGCGATCGACGTCTCCGACGGCCTGCTCGGCGACCTCGGCCACATCCTGCGCCGCTCCGGCGTGGCCGCGGTGGTGGAGGTCGATGCGGTGCCGCGCAGCGCGGTGCTCGGCGCGCAGCCGCTCGCGCTGCAGCGCACCTGCACGCTGGCCGGCGGCGATGACTACGAGCTGCTCTTCACCGCACCGGGCCCCGCGGCCGATCGCGTCCACGGGGCGGCGCGCGAGGCCGGCATCGCCGTCACCCGCATCGGCCGCATCGAGGCCGGGCAGGACCTGCGCCTCGTCGACGGCGAAGGCCGCCAGGTGACGCACACCTTCGGCTCGTTCGACCACTTCAAGGCCTGAGCCGATGAGCGACACGCCGCCACTGCACCCGCCGCTGTCGGTGCCCGTGCGCCGGGTGACCTGGCGCTTCATGTTCGGCCACCCGGCGCGGCCGATCGCGCTGGGCTTCGGCGCCGGCCTGGCGCCCTGGGCGCCGGGCACCATCGGCACGCTGTGGGCCTGGGCGGCCTACCTGATCCTGCGCCCCGGGCTGAGCGATGCGCAGTGGGCAGGCGTGATGCTGTTCGCCTTCCTCGCCGGCTGGTGGGCCTGCACGGCCACCGCACGCCACATGGGTACGGCGGATCCCGGCGCCATCGTCTGGGACGAGGTGATCGCCTTCTGGCTGGTGCTGTGGCTGGTGATGCCCACCGGCCTGATGGGCCAGGCCGTGGCCTTCGCGCTGTTCCGCTTCTTCGACGCCGCCAAGCCCGGGCCGGTGGCCTGGGCCGACAAGCTGTTCAAGATCCGCCGCAGCCAGGGCATCGGCTGGGCGCAGGGCTTCGGCATCCTGTTCGACGACCTGGTGGCGGCGCTGTGCACGCTGCTGGTCATCGCGCTGTGGAGGTGGTGGTGAAGACCTTCGAGGCCGACGTGCTGGCCCTGGGTGATGCGCTGCGCGCGCGCGGCGAGAAGCTGGTGGCTGCCGAGTCCTGCACCGGTGGGCTGATCGCCGCGGCCTGCACTTCGGTGGCGGGGTCGAGCGACTGGTTCGAGCGCGGCTTCGTGACCTACTCCAACGAGGCCAAGAACGAATGCCTCGGCGTGCCGGCCACGACCCTGCAACGCCACGGCGCGGTGAGCGAGCCGGTGGCGCGCGCGATGGCCGAAGGCGCGCTGAAGGTGTCGTATGCACGGTGGTCGGTGGCCGTCACCGGCATCGCCGGGCCGGGCGGCGCCGTGCCGGGCAAGCCGGTGGGCACGGTGTGGCTGTCCATCGCCCACGCGGGCGAGGTGCTGCTGGCCGAGCGGCTGCAGTTCGACGGCGACCGCACGTCGGTGCGCGAGCAGACCGTGCGCCGGGCCCTGCAGCAGCTGCGTGCGGCCCTGGAGGCCGCATGAGCGTCTACCTGACCGGCCGCTTCGACGCTGGCGAGCGCGACGAGTGGCTCGCCTTGCTGCGCGCCGAACTGCCGGGCGAGACCATCGTCGTCGACCGTGGGGACGCGGCCGGGGCCGACATCGCCATCGTCGCCAACCCGCCCTCCGGCGCCTTGCAGGGCCTGCCTCGGCTGAAGCTGATCCAGTCGCTGTGGGCCGGCGTCGAGAAGCTGCTGGCCGACGACAGCATTCCGGCCGAGCTGCCGATCGCCCGCATGGTCGACCCAGCGATGAACGAGGCCATGGCCGAAACGGCGCTGTGGGCGGTGCTGGCGCTGCAGCGCGACTTCTTCGACTACCAGCGGCAGCAGGCGCTCGCGCACTGGCAGCCGCATCCGCAGCGCCGCGCCGACGAGTTCCCGGTGCTGGTGCTCGGCCGCGGCCAGATGGGCTCGGCGGTGGCGCGTCGGCTCGCGGCCAACGGCTTTCCGGTGAGCAGCTGGGGCTCGCGCGACGGCGTGCTGCTGCCGCGCCTGTCCGGCGCCGCGGTGGTGATCAACCTGCTGCCGCTGACGCCCGCCACGCGCGGCCTCTTCAACGCCACCACGCTGGCGGCGATGCGCGCCGGAGCGAGCCTGGTCAACCTGGCCCGCGGTGGCCACGTGGTCGATGCCGACCTGCTGGCTGCGCTCGATGCCGGGCATGTGCGCCATGCGGTGCTCGACGTCTTCCACGAAGAACCGCTGCCGGCGCAGCATCGCTACTGGTCGCATCCGCGGGTCACGGTGCTGCCGCACGTCGCCGCGGCGACCGACGCGCGCAGCGCCGCGGCGGTGGTGGCGGCCAACGTGAGGCGCTTCCGCGCCGGCCAGCCCGTCGAGCACCTCGTCGACCGCGGCCGCGGCTACTGAGCGACGATCGAGCGACTTCAGGCGCGCAGCGCCAGCCGCGTGGTCACGCTGCGTGACTTCGCGCCGGCCGGCGCGCTGCTCGACAGCTGCTCGATCAGCATCAGCACCAGGCGGCGCAGCGCCTCCCAGGCGTCGAGCGGCCAGTCGGGATGGCGCAGGCCCTTGACCAGGCCGTCGCAGACCTGCGCGGCCTCGAGCAGCGCGGCGATGCCGTTGTCGGTGAGCAGCGGCACGGCGCGCTCGAACAGGCGCTCCTTGACGCCCCAGACGCGGTTCTCGCGCAGCGCCATCGGCAGCGGCTTGCCGCCTTGCACCGCGTCGCGCACGCGCTTGAGCGCACGGATGTCCTCGGCCAGCGTCCAGTGCACCAGCACGGCGGCCTCGCCCTCGGCCTGCAGGCCTTCGAGCATGCGCAGCGCGCGCGCCACCTGGCCAGCCAGTACGGCCTCACCGAGCTTGAAGACGTCGTAGCGGGCGACGTTGAGCACCGCGGCCTCGGTCTGCTCGAAGCTCAGCTCGCCGGCCGGGTAGAGCAGGCCGAGCTTCTGGATCTCCTGGTGGGCGGCGAGCAGGTTGCCCTCGACGCGGTCGGCGAAGAAGGCCAGCGTGCGCTGGCCTTCCTCGCCGGCCTGCACGCGCTGGCCCTGCTGGCTCAGCCGTTGCGCGATCCACTGCGGCAGCGCCTTGCGCTCGACCGGGTCGACGCGCACGGTGACGCCCGACGCATCCAGGGCGCCGAACCAGGCGCTGTTCTGCTGCGTGCGGTCCAGCCGTGGCAGCTGCACCAGCGTGACGATGTCGTCGCTGAGCTGATCGCAGTAGCGCTGCAGCGCCTCGGAGCCGTCTTTGCCCGGCTTGCCGCCGGGAATGCGGATCTCGATCAGCTGGCGCTCGGCGAACAGGCTCATCGCCTGCGAGGCGCCGAGCAGGCTGCTCCAGTCGAAGTGCGCGCCGCTGACGGTGTGCACCTGCCGCTCGGTACAGCCGGCCGCCCGCGCCGCGGCGCGGATCGCGTCGCCGGCTTCCTGCGCGAGCAGCGGCTCGTCGCCCCACACGGTGTAGAGCGAGCGTACCCCCTTGGCGAGGTGCTGGGCGAGCTGGTCGGCGCGAACCTGCATGGTCGTCGCCTCAGGGGGCCGGCACCGAGGCCAGGCGGCGCATCACCTGGGCGGCGATGTCGTTCTGCATGGCGCGGTACAGCGACTCCTCTTCCAGCTCCTTGGCCAGCGCCGCGCTCTCGCGGTAACTCATGTCGCGCGACAGCATGATCTCGGTGGCCGGGATCAGCTCGCGGCCCTGCGCCGTGCGCAGCCGGAAGCTGAAGCGCGAGCGCAGCTGCAGCTCGCGCACCTCGCCGAAGGCCGTGCTGGCGACCACGCTCTTCTCGCGCCCGTCGGCCAGCGACTCGAGCACTACCTGCGCCTGCAGCGGCGACTCGACCACCAGCGTGCTCGGGCTGGCTGCGATCTGCGTGCGCAGCTCGGCCGCCAGCGGCGACTTCGGCGCGAAGCCGGCCAGCGCGATGGTGCGAAAGCGCAGCTCCGGCGCGCGGCGCAGCTCGAAGCCGCAGCCGGCGAGGGCGGTGGCGCCCAGCGCGCCGAGCGCGAGCCTTCGCCTCATCCGACGACGACGTTGACGAGCCGGCCGGCGATCACGATCACCTTCTTGATGGCGAGGCCCTGCGAGAACTTCTGGAAGTCGGGGCTGGCGATCGCCGCCGCCTCGATGGCCGCCTTGTCGGCATCGGCCGGCACCTGGATCGCGCCGCGCAGCTTGCCATTGACCTGCAGCATCAGCTCGATGCGGTCTTGCACCAGCGCGCCTTCGTCGACCTGCGGCCACGGCGCGTCGAGCAGGTCGCCGTGCTGCTTCGCGTAGCCCAGTTCGCTCCACAGCACCCAGGTGGTGTGCGGGCAGGCCGGGTAGAGCGCGCGCAGCAGGATGCCGAAGCCCTCGCGCAGCACCGCGGGCGCATCGCCCTTGAAGCCCTCGAGCGCGTTGAGCAGCTTCATCGCACCGGAGACCACGGTGTTGTACTGCATGCGCTCGTAGTCGTAGCTCACCTGGCGCAGCACGCTGTGCACCTCGCGGCGCAGCGCCTTGGCAGCGTCGTCGAGCCCCTCGCCGACCGCGCCGGCGGCGCGGATCGCGTCGCCCTGCTTCACGCCGTAGTTCCACAGCCGGCGCAGGAAGCGGTTGGCGCCCTCGACGCCGGCGTCGTTCCACTCCAGCGTCTGCTCCGGCGGCGATGCGAACATCACGAACAGCCGGGCCGTGTCGGCGCCGTAGCGGTCGATCAGTTCCTGCGGGTCGACGCCGTTGTTCTTCGACTTCGACATCGTGCCCACGCCTTCGTAGGTCACCGCCGAGCCGTCGCTCTTGAGCTTCGCGCCGGTGATGCGACCGCCTTCGTCGTAGGTGTTCTCCACCTCGTGCGGCCAGAAGTACTCGATGCCGCCCTTGTCGCCCTTGCGCGAGTAGATGTGGTTGAGCACCATGCCCTGCGTCAGCAGCCGCGTGAACGGCTCGTCGACCTTGACCAGCTTCAGGTCGCGCATCACCTTGGTCCAGAAGCGCGCGTACAGCAGGTGCAGGATGGCGTGCTCGATGCCGCCGATGTACTGGTCCATCGGCATCCAGTACTGCGTGCCGGCGCCGACCATCGCCAGGTCGTTCTTCGGGTCGCAGTAGCGCATGAAGTACCACGAGCTGTCCACGAAGGTGTCCATCGTGTCGGTCTCGCGGCGCGCCGGTTGGCCGCACTTCGGGCAGGCGACCTTCAGGAAGCCCTCGCACTTGTTCAGCGGGTTGCCCGAGCCGTCGGGGATCAGGTCTTCCGGCAGCACCACCGGCAGGTCCTTCTCGGGCACCGGCACCGATCCACAG
>NZ_JBFXIO010000061.1:0-15824 GCF_050175855.1 Piscinibacter sp. | reverse complement strand
CGGCCAGGGCGAGGGCTTCGGCACTGCGGCCGTGCCGGTCGACGGCTTCTGCGTGCGCATCGGTGCGATGCGCTGCCACAGCCAGGCGCTGATGTTCAAGCTGAAGAAGGACGTGCCGGTCGCCGACGTCGAGGCCATGATCGCCGCCGACAACGCCTGGGTGAAGGTGGTGCCGAACACCCGCGAGGCCACGCTGAGGGACCTCACACCGGTGGCCGTGACGGGCACGCTGACGATCCCCGTTGGCCGCATCCGCCAGCTGGCGATGGGGCCGCAGTACCTGGGCGCGTTCACCATCGGCGATCAGCTGCTGTGGGGCGCGGCCGAGCCGCTGCGCCGCATGCTGCGCATCCTGGTCGAGGCCTGAGTCAGTGGGCGCCAACGGTCCGCCGTTGGCGCGCTGCAACATTTGTCACGCTCGAGGCTCGCTCGATCGATAAGCGCGGAATATCAGCCAATGCATGAGCTTGTCTTCGTATCCTCTTGATGTTATTGTGATTTCTAGCTCTTCGCGTGAGGTGCGGATGTCCTGCGCCGGTAACCGACTCGACAGCCGCCGGCTGTTCACATGCCCGGCTGGGTCCTATTGGGAGACGCCTTGAAATCAAACTCGACCTTCTCAGGGCGCTGGGCCCTGACCGGTGTGGCCGCCGCGACCCTGTGGCTTGCCGCATCGAATGCGTACGCGCTGGGTCTGGGCAGGCTTTCCGTGCAGTCGGCACTGGGCGAGGCGCTGCGGGCCGAGATCGACGTCACCAGCCTGACGCCCGAAGAGGCCGGCACCCTGCGCGTGCGCGTGGCCACGCCCGAGGCCTATCGCGCTGCCGGCGTCGAATACAACCCCGTGCTGCCGGCCACCAACGTCGAGCTGCAGCGCCGCGCCGACGGCCGGCCCTACCTGCGCGTGACCAGCGATCGCGCGGTGCAGGAGCCCTTCGTCGACGTGATCCTCGACATCTCCTGGGCCAGCGGCCGGCTGGTGCGCGAGTACACCATGCTGTTCGACCCGCCGGCGATGGCCCGTGCGCCGGCGCCGGTGCCGAGCGCGCCGGCCACTGCGCCGGTGATCGCTGCGGCGCCGCCGGCCCCTGCGGCGGCACCCGCACCCACCCCGCGTGCCAGCCGGCCCGTCGCCGAGACGCGACCGGCCGCTGCGCCCGCGCCTGCCGCGGCTGCACCTGCTGCGGCCCCGGGGGGCACCGCGGATGAGTACACGGTGCGCCAGGGCGATACGCTCTCCCGCATCGCCGGCAAGACGCGCCGCTCGGGCGTGTCGCTCGACCAGATGCTGGTCTCGCTGTTCCAGGCGAATCCGGACGCGTTCGTCGGCAACAACATGAACCGGCTGAAATCCGGGGTCGTGCTGTCCGTGCCCAGCGCGGACGAGGCCAAGGCTGTTTCACCGGCGGAAGCGCGGCAATTGATCCAGGCGCAGAGCGCCGACTTCGGCGCCTACCGCCAGCGCCTGGCCGGTGCCGTGCCTGCGGCTCGCGACAGCGGCCCGGCGCGCCAGGCCACGGGTACCGTGCAGACCGAGGTGCAGGACCGCAAGCAGGCCGCCGCACCCGCCCCCGACAAGCTCACGCTGAGCAAGGGTGCGGCCGGAAAGGCCTCCGCCGAGGAGCAGATCGCCAAGTCGGCAGAGAAGAAGGACACGGCCACCCGGGTGGCCGAACTCTCGAAGAACGTGGCCGAGCTGAAGAAGCTCGGTGACGAAGCGGCCAAGGCCAAGCCCGCGCCGGCAGCACCCGCCGCGGCGCCGGCGCCAGCCTCCGCGCCGGTGAGCGTCACCGTGCCCGTGAAGCCGCCCGTGGCCGCAGCACCGGCGCCCGCATCCGCACCGGTCGTCGCCGCAGCGCCTGCTCCAGCTCCGGCGCCGGCATCGGCCCCGGTCATCGCAGCGGCTCCGGCATCCGCCGCGGCGCCGGTGGCTGCGGCCTCGCTGCCCACACTCGTGGCTATGCCGGCCGCCTCGGACGCGGTTGTTGCCGCCGCGCCGGCTGCATCGGTGGCCGCGCCACCCAAACCCGCTGCACCGCCGGCCGTACCGGCAGCCGTGCCCGCGGAAGAGCCGAGCTTCATCAGTTCGCTGCTCGACGACAACCCGATGGCCCTGGTCGGCGGCGGCCTGCTGGTTGCTTTGCTGGCCGGCTTCGGCGTCTACCGCTTCACCCGCCGAAGCAAGAAGGACAGCGGGGAGACTTCGTTCCTCGAGAGCCGGCTGCAGCCCGATTCCTTCTTCGGCGCCAGCGGCGGCCAGCGCATCGACACGCGCGATGCGGGTGGCAATTCGTCGTCGATGAGCTACTCGCTGAGCCAGCTCGACGCCATTGGCGACGTCGATCCTGTGGCCGAGGCCGACGTGTACCTGGCCTACGGGCGCGACCTGCAGGCCGAGGAGATCCTGAAGGAGGCGATGCGCGGCAACCCCGATCGCATGGCCATTCGCACCAAGCTGCTGGAGGTCTACGCCAAGCGCCGCGACACCAAGGGCTTCGAGTTGCTCGCCACCCAGCTGTATGCGCTGACGCAGGGGCAAGGCGAAGACTGGGCGAAGGCCCAGGAACTCGGCCTCCAGATCGACCCGGAGAACCCGCTGTACCAGCCGGGCGGCGCCCCGGCCGGTGGCACCGCGGGCTCGGGCGCGATGATCGAGCCGCTGGGCGCGAGCACCATGCCGCAGTCGGTGCTGCCGTCACCGTCGCAGTACGGCGCCTCGGCGCTCGACACCCGGCCCGCGCCCGACGCCGGCGTGGACCTCGACCTCGACATCGGTACCGATGCGCCCCCGGGGCCGACCGAGCCGGTGCCGCTGCAAAGCACCCAGCCTTTCGCGGCCGCGCCGCAGGACGATGCAACGCTCGATTTCGGCTCGGCGGATCTCACGCTGCCCGATATCGCTGCGGAGCCGTCTGCGGCACCGGCCCCGGCGCCCGCGCCGTCGGTGGAATTCGATCTGGCCGGCATCTCGCTCGACCTCGACCTGCCGGCCGGCGATGCGCCCGCGGCAGCCGCTCCGTCGGGCCCGACCACCGTGCCCTCGGGCTTCGGCGACTCCGGCCTGTCGGGCTTCGACGAGGACGACGCGGCCGACCCGCTGTCGCGCAAGCTCGAACTGGCAGAAGAGTTCCGCCAGATCGGCGACATGGAAGGCGCGCGCGACCTGCTGCAGGAAGTGGTGTCCAAGGCCTCCGGCTCGCTGAAGTCGAAGGCCCAGGGCATGCTCGAGCAGCTGGGTTGATGCACGGGCGCCTCGGCGCCCGCGTCGCCCTGCGGAGCCGGCCGTGAGGGTCGCCCTCGGCGTCAGCTACCGCGGCACCGCCTACCAGGGCTGGCAGAGCCAGCCAGGCGGCAACACCGTGCAGGACCGGCTGGAGCAGGCGCTCGCCAGCTTTCTCGACGCCCCGGTGCGGGTGATGTGCGCCGGCCGCACCGATGCCGGCGTGCACGCGCTCAACCAGGTCGTTCACCTGGACACGGAGGCTGCCCGGGAGCCGTTCTCGTGGGTGCGCGGCACCAACCGCTTCCTGCCCGACGACATCGCGGTGCAATGGTGCCGCCTCGTCGACGACGACTTCCACGCCCGCAACAGCGCGCTCGGCCGGCGCTACGTCTACGTGATGCGCGAATCGCCGGTGCGGCCGTCGCTCGAGGCCGGTCTGGTGGGCTGGAGCTTCCGCCCGCTCGACGGCGAGGCGATGCGCAGCGCCTCGCAGCTACTGATCGGCGAGCACGACTTCTCCGCCTTCCGCTCCGCCGAGTGCCAGGCGGCCTCGCCGGTGAAGACGCTGCGCCGAATCCACCTCGAACGGCATGGCGCCTACTGGCGCTTCGAGTTCGAGGCCAGCGCCTTCCTGCACCACATGGTGCGCAACATCCTCGGCTGCCTGGTGGCGGTGGGCGCCGGGACGCGCGACGCCCGCTGGCTGGCCGGCGTGCTGGCCGCGCGCGACCGCAGCCTGGCGGCGCCGACCTTCCCGGCCGACGGCCTGTACTTCGCCGGACCGTACTACGATCCGACGCTGGCGCTGCCGGAAGTCGCGGCGGCAATGGACTGGCTGCCCGGATGAACCAGCGCACGCGCATCAAGATCTGCGGGCTGACCCGCGAGGCCGACGTCGACGCTGCCGTCGAGGCGGGGGCGGACGCGATCGGTTTCGTGCTCTATGCGAAGAGCTCGCGCCACGTCAGTGCGGCGCGTGCCGCCGAACTGGCCCGCCGGCTGCCGCCGTTCGTGATGCCCGTGGCTCTGCTGGTCAATGCGAGCGCTGCCGAGCTGGCCGAGGCGGTGGCTGCGCTTCCCCAGTGCCTTCTGCAGTTCCACGGCGACGAGACGGTGTCCGACTGCGAACGCCCGGGCCGGGCCTACCTGCGGGCCGCCCGGATGGACCCTGGGCTCGATTTGGTAGACTTTGCCCAGCAGTTCGCCAGCGCCCAGGCCATCCTGCTCGACGCGCACGTCGAGGGGTATGGCGGCGGCGGAAAGGTCTTCGATTGGTCTCTCATCCCCGCCAACGTGCCCCGTCCGGTCGTTTTGTCTGGTGGGTTGCATGCCGGAAATGTGATCGAAGGCATTCTTCAGGTGCGGCCCTGGGCCGTTGACGTGAGTTCCGGCGTGGAGGCAGCGAAGGGCGTCAAGGACGCCACCCTGATGCGCCGGTTCTGCGAGGCGGTGCGCGAGGCCGATGCGCGCATCGCGGACTCCGAGACCTGAACACTTTCCACCACCATGTTGAATTACCAGCAGCCCGATGAGCGGGGGCACTTCGGCGTCTATGGCGGCACCTTCGTGGCCGAGACGCTCATCCATGCGCTCGACGAACTGAAACAGGCCTACGACGAGGCCCGTGCCGACCCGGCCTTCATGGCCGAATTCCGCTCCGAACTGGCCCACTTCGTCGGCCGGCCCAGTCCGGTCTACCACGCCGAGCGGCTCAGCCGCGAACTCGGCGGCGCGCAGATCTACCTCAAGCGCGAGGACCTGAACCACACCGGCGCGCACAAGGTGAACAACACCATCGGCCAGGCGATGCTCGCCCGCCGCATGGGCAAGCCGCGCGTGATCGCCGAAACCGGCGCCGGCCAGCATGGCGTGGCCACGGCGACCATCTGTGCCCGCTACGGTATGGAGTGCGTGGTGTACATGGGCAGCGAAGACGTCAAGCGCCAGTCGCCCAACGTCTACCGCATGCACCTGCTCGGCGCGAAGGTGGTGCCCGTCGAGTCCGGCAGCAAGACGCTGAAGGATGCGCTCAACGAAGCGCTGCGCGACTGGGTCACCAACGTCGAGAACACCTTCTACATCATCGGCACGGTGGCCGGCCCGCACCCCTACCCGATGATGGTGCGCGACTTCCAGCGCGTCATCGGCGACGAGTGCCTGGTGCAGATGCCCGAGATGATCGGGCGCCAGCCCGATGCGGTGATCGCCTGCGTGGGCGGCGGCAGCAACGCGATGGGCATCTTCTATCCCTACATCCCGCACGAGGGCACGCGCCTGATCGGCGTGGAAGCGGCGGGGCAGGGCCTGGCCAGCGGCAAGCATGCGGCGTCCATGTCCGCTGGCACGCCCGGCGTGCTGCACGGCAACCGCACCTACCTGCTGCAGGACGCCAACGGCCAGATCACCGAGACGCACTCGATCTCGGCCGGCCTCGACTACCCCGGCGTCGGCCCCGAGCATGCCTACCTGAAGGACATCGGCCGCGCCGAGTACGTCGGCATCACCGACGACGAGGCGCTCTCGGCCTTCCACCGCCTGTGCCGCACCGAGGGCATCATCCCGGCGCTCGAATCCAGCCATGCGGTGGCCTATGCAATGAAGCTGGCGCCGACGATGCGCAAGGACCAGCACCTGCTCGTGAACCTCTCAGGCCGTGGCGACAAGGACATCGGCACGGTGGCCGACCTGTCCGGTGCCGAGTTCTACTGCCGGCCGTCGTGCCGCGGGCAGAGCGTGAAGGGTGGTGCACTGTGAGCCGCATCGCCGCCACCTTCGAGGCGCTGCGCGCGCGCGGCCGCAAGGCGCTGATCCCCTATGTGACGGCCGGTGATCCGTACGCCGACGCCAGCGTCGACATCATGCTGGCGATGGCGAAGGCCGGCGCCGACGTGATCGAACTCGGCGTGCCGTTCTCCGACCCGATGGCCGACGGCCCGGTGATCCAGAAGGCCTCGGAGCGCGCGCTCGCCAAGGGCATCGGCATGCCCCAGGTGCTGCAGATCGTGCGCGACTTCCGCGCCCGCGACGCCAAGACGCCGGTGGTGCTGATGGGCTATGCGAACCCGGTGGAGCGCTATGGCGTCGACCGCTTCGTGGCCGACGCGGCAGCGGCCGGCGTGGACGGCGTACTGGTGGTCGACTACCCGCCGGAAGAGTGCGAGGCCTTCGCCGGCAAGCTCGGCGCGAAGGGCCTGGACATGATCTTCCTGCTCGCGCCCACCTCCACCGAGCAGCGCATCCGCGAGGTCGGCCGCATCGCCAGCGGCTATGTCTACTATGTGTCGCTCAAGGGCGTGACCGGCGCCGGCCACCTCGACACCGCCGCGGTGGCCGGGATGGTGCCGCGCATCAAGCAGCACGTGAAGCTGCCGGTGGGCGTGGGCTTCGGCATCCGCGATGCGCAGACGGCGCGGGCGGTGGCCGCGGTCTCCGATGCCGTGGTGATCGGCTCGGCGCTGGTGCAACTGCTCGAGACGCTCGACCGCGGCAGCGTGGCGGCCGCGGCGGCCGACTTCATCGGCGGCATCCGTGCCGCCCTCGACTCCTGAAAGGACCCGTTCCATGAGCTGGCTTGAGAAACTGCTGCCCCCGAAGATCCAGCAGACCGACCCGAGCGAACGGCGCACGGTGCCGGAAGGGCTGTGGATCAAGTGCCCCTCGTGCGAGACGGTGCTCTACAAGTCCGACCTGGAGCAGAACGTCAACGTCTGCCCGAAGTGCGGCCATCACCACCGCATCGGCGCGCGTGCCCGGCTCGATGCCTTCCTCGACGCCGAGGGCCGCTATGAGATCGGCCAGGAGGTGCTGCCGGTCGATGCGCTGAAATTCAAGGACAGCAAGAAGTATCCCGAGCGACTGAAGGACGCGCTCGAAGCCACCGGCGAGACCGACGCGCTGGTGGTGATGGGCGGCTCGGTGATGAGCCTGCCGGTGGTGGCGGCCTGCTTCGAGTTCGACTTCATGGGCGGTTCGATGGGCTCGGTAGTCGGCGAGCGTTTCGTGCGCGGCGTGGAGACAGCAGTCGAGCAGAAGACGCCGTTCGTCAGCTTCACCGCCACCGGTGGAGCGCGCATGCAGGAGGGCCTGCTCAGCCTGATGCAGATGGCCAAGACCAATGCCGCGCTGACGCGCCTGGCGAAGGCGCGCCTGCCCTACATCAGCGTGCTCACCGACCCGACCATGGGCGGCGTGTCCGCCAGCTTCGCGTTCATGGGCGACGTGGTCATCGCCGAGCCTCGCGCACTGATCGGCTTCGCCGGCCCGCGCGTGATCGAGAACACCGTGCGCGAGAAGCTGCCCGAAGGCTTCCAGCGCGCCGAGTTCCTGGTCGAGAAGGGCGCGATCGACATGATCATCGACCGGCGCGAGCTGCGCAGCGTCGTCGCCCGTTCGATGGCGATGTTGCAGGGGCTGAGCGCGGACGCGATGGCCTGAGTACGGACCTTCTTCACGGGCCGTGACCTTTCGCCGGGACGATCCTCGCAATTGGGGGGGCACCGCGATCGTGACCGCGTGAGACACTCGACCGCCGTCCGACATGGAGGCCGCCTCACGCTCGTCTCGCGGTCTGCTTCGGACAGGCCACATGTCCAATCGAAGAAAGTCACTTGATGAAGATCACTGTCGTAGGTACCGGGTACGTCGGTCTCGTCTCGGGCGCTTGTCTGGCCGACATGGGCAACGACGTTCTGTGCCTCGATGTCGATGCCGACAAGATCGCCGGCTTGCAGAAGGGTCGCCTGCCGATCTACGAGCCGGGACTCGAACGCATCGTCAACCAGAACGTCGAGGCGGGTCGCCTGCACTTCACCACCGACGTCAAGGCGGCGGTGGATCATGGCACGCTGCAGTTCATCGCAGTCGGTACACCGCCAGACGAAGACGGCTCGGCCGACCTGAAATACGTGCTGGAGGCGGCGCGCAACATCGGTCGGCACATGACCGACTACAAGGTCGTTGTCGACAAGAGCACGGTGCCGGTCGGCACAGCTGACAAGGTGAAGGCGGCGATTGCCGAGGAACTTGCGCGGCGCAATGTGCAAGGTCGCTATGGGGTGGTCTCCAATCCCGAGTTCCTGAAGGAAGGTGCGGCCGTCGAGGACTTTATGCGCCCCGACCGTATCGTGGTCGGGGCCGAGGATGAGCAGGCGATTCTGCTGATGCGGGCGCTCTACGCGCCGTTCCAGCGCAGCCACGAGCGTCTGATCGTGATGGATCTGCGCTCGGCCGAACTGACGAAATACGCGGCCAATGCGATGCTGGCCACTCGCATCTCGTTCATGAACGAGATGTCGCTGCTGGCCGAGCGGCTCGGGGCCGACATCGAACAGGTTCGCAAGGGGATCGGCAGCGATCCGCGTATCGGTATCAGCTTTCTCTATGCCGGTTGCGGATACGGTGGTTCGTGCTTCCCGAAGGACGTGCAGGCAATCATCCGCACGGCCGACGGCGTCGGGCAGTCTCTCAAGGTGCTTCGCGCCGTCGAGGATGCGAACGAGCGCCAGAAGTCCGTCCTCATCGACAAGATTGTTCGCCGCTTCGGCGAGGATCTGTCCGGACTGAACTTCGCGATCTGGGGGCTGGCCTTCAAGCCGGATACCGACGACATGCGTGAGGCTCCCAGCCGGGTGATCGTCGGCGAACTGCTGCGTCGTGGAGCAAAGTTGCAGGTGTTCGATCCCGTCGCGATGGACGAAGCCAAGCGCGTGTTCGGCCCGCACGACGGACTCACCTTCGTCGACAAGAACATGGCCGCACTCGAGGGCGCGGATGCGCTGGTCATCGTGACCGAGTGGAAACAGTTCCGCAGCCCGGACTTTGCTGCGATCAAGTCGATGCTGCGCCATCCGATCATCTTCGACGGGCGCAACATGTACGCACCCGAACTGCCGGAGGCCGCGGGCCTGGAGTACCACGCCATCGGCCGCATCACGGCTGCGTCCCGGGCCTTGCTGGCGCAAGGCACAATCGCCTGATCGATCCGCGCTCTTCCGGCGCGCCCCGCAGCACGGTGCTCGCCGGGGGCCGCGGGCCGGCCCGACTCCATGGCACCGAGATCGCTCCCCGAATGGCTGGCGTACTGCGCCGGCATGCATCCCACCGAAATCGACCTGTCGCTGGAGCGGGTGGTCGAGGTCAAGGCTCGGCTCGGGCTCGGCTTCGAGGTGCCGGTGATCACCGTCGCCGGGACGAATGGCAAAGGGTCGACCTGCGCGATGCTCGAAGCGATTGCCTTGCAGGCCGGCTACCGCGTCGGCCTTTACGCGAAGCCGCATCTGGTGCACTTCGAAGAGCGCTGCCGCATCGACGGGCGCATGGTCGGCGAAGCGGACCTGCTTCCCCACTTCGAGGCGGTGGAGTCGGCCCGGCGCGAGATCACGTTGAGCATCTTCGAGTTCACCACGCTGGCGATCGCGCGATGCCTCGCCCATGCGCCGCTGGACGTCGTCATCCTCGAGGTGGGCATGGGCGGGCGCTTCGACGCCGTCAATGCCTTCGACAGCGATTGCGCCATCATCACCAGCATCGACCTCGACCACATGGAGTTTCTCGGCCCCGACCGCGAGTCGATCGGGCGGGAGAAGGCCGGCATCATGCGCCGCGGCAAACCGGCCGTGGTGAGCGACCCGGTGCCGCCGGCCAGCGTCCTTGCCGAGGCCGAGCGCGTCGGCGCCGACCTGTGGCTGTCCGGACGCGACTTCAGCTACGCGGGTGATCGTCAGCAGTGGAACTGGGCCGGCCGCGAGCGACGCTACAACGGGCTCGCCTACCCGGCGCTGCGGGGCGCCAACCAGCTGCTGAATGCGGCCGGCGTGCTGGCGGCCTTCGAGGCAATGCGCGACAGGCTGCCCATCACGGCGCAGGCCGTGCGCAACGGTCTGGCGCTGGTGGAACTGCCGGGCCGGTTCCAGATTGTCGCCGGCCAGCCGACCCTGGTGCTCGACGTCGCGCACAACCCGCACTCGGTCGCCGCGCTGGCGCAGAACCTCGACCAGATGGGTTTCTACCCGCGCACACGCGCGGTGTTCGGCGCCATGCGCGACAAGGATCTCGCGGCCATCCTCGGCAAGCTGGCGCCGCTCGTGGACGACTGGCACTTCACCGACCTGCCGATCGCGCGGGCGGCGAAGGCGGACGAACTGGCTGCGCTGCATGCCGCTCTGGGCTGCAAGGGGCCGGGGCCGGTGGGCGTGCACCGGCATGCGGATCCCTCGCAGGCACTGGCCGCCGCCCTCGCCGAGGCAGACCCCGCTGATAGAATCGTGGTCTTCGGATCGTTCTACACCGTCGGCGGCGTGTTGAAGGACGGCCTGCCCCGGCTCGGGGCGCGGCACGTCGGCTGAGCGCCGCGGCCAGCGGCCTCCCACCTGCAGGCGGGGTGTGACGGCCCGGCCCACCCACCCCAACGCACCTCAAGCACCGCATGGGTCTGCTGTCGTTCTTCCAGCGCCGCTCGAACGCTGCCGAAGCTTCCCCGCGGTCGGCCGGGGCGCATGACGAGGTCGCGCTGGCCCGCACCCGCGCCCGGCGCCGGCTGATGGGGGCCGCGGTGCTGGTGATGGCCGGCGTCATCGGCTTCCCGCTGGTGTTCGAGACCCAGCCGCGGCCGGTGCCAGTGGACATCCCGATCGAGATCCCGCGCAAGGACGGATCGCCCGCGCTGGCGATGCCACCCGCGCGTGCGCCGGCCGCAAAGGCATCCGGCGTGATCGTCGCCTCGCCGCGCGACGAAGCGGCGGCCCCGGCCGAAGCCCCGCGCGAGCCGGTGGCCACGGCCAGCGCGGCTGCCGCCCGGCAGCCGGCGTCGACCGCGGAGGCGAAGAGGCCGGAGGCCGAGTCGCCGCGCGCACCGGCCGCGGCCGCCGCCAACGACGCAGCCCGTGCGAAGGCGCTGCTCGAGGCCCGGCCCGAGCCGAAACCGGCGCAGGCCAAGGCCGCGCCTGCCGCCGAGCCGGCACGCGAGGGTGGCCGCTTCGTCGTTCAGGCGGGCGCCTTTGCCGATGCTGCCGCGGCCCGCGAGATGCGCGCCAAGCTGGAGAAACTCGGCCTGAAGAGCTACACGCAGGTGGTCGAGACGTCCGCGGGCAACCGCACGCGCGTGCGCGCCGGCCCCTTCGCGACGCGCGAGGAAGCCGAGAAGGCGCTGGCCAAGGCCAAGGCCGCAGGGGTCGGCGCCGTGGTGCTCACGCTCTGAGCGCATGGCCATGGACTTCACGCAGATCGGCTGGGTCGACGCCACGCTGCTGGCGGTGCTGGTGGTGTCGGTGATCGTCGGCCTGATCCGCGGTTTCGTCTTCGAGGTGCTGTCGCTGGCCGGCTGGGTGGCCGCCTGGTTCGCGGCGCAGTGGTTCGCGCCGGTGGCTGCGCCCTACCTGCCGATCGGCGCGCCCGGCTCGGCCATCAACCTGGGTGCGGCGTTCGCCGTCGTCTTCGTGGTGGCGCTGATCGTCTGGGCGATCGCGGCGAGGCTGATCCGGCTGCTGCTGCATGCCACGCCGCTGTCGATCCCGGATCGCGGCCTGGGGGCGCTGTTCGGCGCGCTGCGCGGGGTGGTGCTGCTGCTGGCGGTGGCCGCGGTGGTCGGGCTCACGCCGGCGGTGAAGTCCGGTGCCTGGCAGCAGTCGCGCGGCGCCGGCGTGCTCGCCGCCATGCTCGAGGGTTTGATGCCGTTGCTGCCGCCCCAGGTGGCGGCGCAGCTGCGCCGGGCATGATGGCCGGCGGGATGAACAGGAGTCAGTGACATGTGTGGCATCGTCGGTGTGATCTCGCGTTCGCCGGTCAACCAGCTGATCTACGACGCGC
The DNA here is from genome assembly GCF_050175855.1 of Piscinibacter sp. Classification (GTDB taxonomy): domain Bacteria; phylum Pseudomonadota; class Gammaproteobacteria; order Burkholderiales; family Burkholderiaceae_C; genus Piscinibacter. The sequence goes on along the minus strand of NZ_JBFXIO010000061.1, from coordinate 3,799 downwards.
TGCTGCTGCTGCAGCACCGCGGGCAGGACGCCGCGGGCATCGTCACGATGCAGGGTACCAAGTGCTTCATGCACAAGGCGCGCGGCATGGTGCGCGACGTCTTCCGCACTCGCAACATGCGCGCGCTGCCGGGCAAGGTCGGCCTCGGCCAGGTCCGCTACCCCACGGCGGGCAACGCCTACAGCGAGGAGGAGGCGCAACCGTTCTACGTCAACGCGCCGTTCGGCATCGTGCTCGTGCACAACGGCAACCTGACCAACGCGCACTCGCTGAAGCAGGAGCTGTTCGACATCGACCGGCGCCACATCAACACCGAGAGCGACACCGAGGTGCTGATCAACATCGTCGCGCACGAGCTCGAGCTCGCCGCGCGCGACCTGCCGCTGACCCCCGAGTCCATCTTCAAGGCCGTGGGTGCGGTGCACAAGCGCCTGAAGGGCTCGTACGCGGTGATCGCGCTGATCGCCGGCCACGGCCTGCTGGCCTTCCGCGACCCGTTCGGCATCCGGCCGCTGTGCTTCGGCGAAGGGCAGGGGCCCGAGGGCCGCGAGGTGATGGTGGCCAGCGAGTCGGTAGCGCTGGAGGGCACGGGGCACAAGCTCGTACGCGACGTGGCGCCGGGCGAGGCGATCTTCATCGACCTCGAGGGCCGCCTGCACGCACAGCAGTGCGCCGAGCACCCGACGCTCAACCCTTGCATGTTCGAGTTCGTCTACCTCGCCCGGCCCGACTCGGTGATGGACGGGATCTCCGTTTACCAGGCCCGCCTCAACATGGGCGAGACGCTGGCCCAGCGGCTGATCTCGACCATGCCGCCGAGCGAGATCGACGTGGTGATCCCGATCCCGGAGTCGAGCCGGCCGTCGGCGATGCAGCTCGCGCAGAAGATCGGCAAGCCCTACCGCGAAGGCTTCGTGAAGAACCGCTACGTGGGCCGCACCTTCATCATGCCGGGGCAGGGCATGCGCAAGAAGTCGGTGCGCCAGAAGCTCAACGCCATCGCCAGCGAGTTCAAGGGCCGCAACGTGCTGCTGGTGGACGACTCGATCGTTCGGGGTACGACCTCCAAGGAGATCGTGCAGATGGCCCGCGACGCCGGCGCGCGCAAGGTCTACATGGCCTCGGCGGCGCCGCCGGTGCGCTTCCCCAACGTGTACGGCATCGACATGCCGACCAAGGACGAACTGATCGCCCACAACCGAAGCGCCGAGGAGATCCGCCAGTACATCGGTGCCGATGCGCTGATCTACCAGGACGTGGCCGCGATGAAGAAGGTGGTCGCCGCGCTGAACCCGAAGCTCGACGGTTTCGAGGCCTCGTGCTTCGACGGCGTTTACATCACCGGCGACATCTCCGCGGCCGATTTCGACACCCTCGCGGCGCAGCGCAAGAGCCAGGGCGACGAAGAGGAGGGCGGCGAACGCTCCCGGCTGGCGCTGCACAACGCCTCGGAGGCCGGCTGATGGGCGACAAGCGCATCCCGCGTGTCGAGCTGCCCGACGGCCTCCATCTCGACACGCTGGCCGTTCGCGAGGGTCTGCCGGCCAGCGCCTGGGGCGAGAACAGCGAGGCGCTGTTCCTCACCAGCAGCTTCCGCCAGCCCGACGCGGCCACGGCCGCGGCGCGCTTCGCCAACGAGGAAGAGGCGTTCATCTACTCGCGCTTCACCAACCCGACGGTGATGATGTTCGAGCGCCGTCTCGCGGCACTCGAAGGCGCGCAGGCCTGCATCGCCACATCGAGCGGCATGAGCGCCATCCTGCTGCTCGGCATGGGCCTGCTCAAGGCGGGCGACCACGTGGTCTGCTCGCAGAGCGTGTTCGGCTCGACCATCATGCTGTTCGGCCGCGAGTTCGCCAAGTTCGGCGTCGAGACGACCTTCGTGTCGCAGACCGACGTGTCGCAGTGGCGGGCCGCGATCAAGCCGAACACGAAGCTGCTGTTTGCCGAGTCGCCGACCAATCCTCTGACCGAGGTGTGCGATATCGCCGCGCTTGCGGCCATGGCGAAACAGGCCGGCGCCTGGCTGGCGGTGGACAACTGCTTCTGCTCGCCGGCGCTGCAGCGGCCGATCCAGTACGGCGCCGACCTCGTCATCCACTCCGGCACCAAGTACCTCGACGGCCAGGGGCGTGTGATCGCCGGCGCCATCTGCGCCGGCGAAGCGCTGGTCAACGAGAAGTTCGTGCCGGTGATGCGCAGCGCGGGCATGAGCCTCTCGCCGTTCAACGCCTGGGTCGTGCTCAAGGGGCTGGAGACGCTGTCCATCCGCATGGAAGCGCAGAGCCGACGCGCGCTCGAGCTGGCGCGCTGGCTCGAGGCGCAGCCGCAGGTGGAGCGCGTCTACTACCCCGGCCTCGAATCGCATCCCCAGCATGCGTTGGCGATGGCGCAGCAGTCGGGCAGCGGCGGCGCGGTGGTCTCGTTCGTCGTGCGTGGTCAGGCCGAGGGCGGCGCGCCGGAGGCACGGCGTCGTGCCTTCCACGTCATCGACCAGACGCGCGTGTGTTCCATCACCGCCAACCTCGGCGATACCAAGACCACCATCACCCACCCGGCGAGCACCTCGCACGGGCGTCTCACCGAAGAACAGCGCCAGGCCGCCGGCATCACGCAGGGCATGATCCGCGTGGCGGTGGGCCTGGACGACGTGCGCGACCTGCAGACCGACCTGCAGCGCGGCCTGGCCACGCTGTGACCCTCAAGCGACGATGACCCGAAGAGTCCGCACCCGCATCGCCCCGTCCCCGACGGGCTTCCTCCACCTCGGTACGGCGCGCACCGCGCTGTTCTCCTGGGCCTTCGCGCGCCATCATGGCGGCGACTTCATCCTGCGCATCGAGGACACCGACGTCGCACGCTCCACGCAGGAGGCCGTCGACCAGATCATCGCGGCGATGAAATGGCTGCGACTGGATTACGACGAGGGGCCGTTCTACCAGATGCAGCGCCTCGACCGTTACCGCGCCGTGATCGACCAGATGCTGGCAGCAGGCACGGCCTACCATTGCTACTGCACGCCCGAAGAGCTCGACGCGATGCGCGAAGCCCAGCGTTCGCGCGGCGAGAAGCCCCGCTACGACGGCCGCTGGCGGCCCGAGGCGGGCAAGACGCTGCCGCCGGTGCCGGCCGGTGCGAAGCCGGTGGTGCGATTCCGTAACCCGATCGACGGCGACGTGACCTGGAACGACATGGTCAAGGGGCCGATCACGATCAGCAATCGCGAGCTCGACGACCTGATCATCTGCCGGCCCGACGGCACGCCCACCTACAACTTCTGCGTCGTGGTCGACGACTGGGACATGCAGATCAGTCACGTGATCCGCGGCGACGACCATGTCAACAACACGCCGCGGCAGATCAACATCCTGCGCGCATTGGGCGCGGAACTGCCCGAGTACGGCCACGTGCCCATGATCCTCGGCCCGGACGGCGACAAGCTTTCCAAGCGCCACGGCGCGGTCAGCGTGATGCAGTACGAGGAGGCTGGCTACCTGCCCGACGCGATGGTCAACTACCTCGCCCGGCTGGGCTGGAGCCACGGTGACGACGAACTGTTCGACCGCCAGCAACTGGTGGCCTGGTTCGACGGCCGCCATCTGGCACGCAGCCCGGCGCAGTGGGACGCGGCGAAGCTCAACTGGGTCAACGCGCACGTCATCAAGCACACGCCCGATGCCGAGCTGGCGGCCCTCGTCGCGGTGCAGCTGGCCGCGCGCGGCGCGCCTGTGGCGGACGACGAACGGCTGATCCGCATGTGCGCACTGTTCAAGGACCGCTGCGCCACGCTGGCCGAGCT
>NZ_JBFXIO010000060.1:0-15908 GCF_050175855.1 Piscinibacter sp. | reverse complement strand
GGCCTTGCGGGTAGCCGCGCCCGTCGGGCGTTTCGTGGTGCAGCAGCACGGCGTCGCGAACCATGGCCGCCAGCGGATGGCCGGCCAGCAGGCGCGCGCCGACCGTGGGATGCGTCCTGATGACCTCGCGCTCGGCATCGTCGAGCCTGCCCGGCTTGCGCAGGACGGCGTCGGGCACGCCGACCTTGCCCAGATCGTGCAGGAAGCCGCCGATGGCGATGCGGGCGCACTGGTCTTCGGCCACGCCCGCGCTCTCGCACAGCAGCGCGGCATAGCGCGACACCCGCCACAGATGGCCGCCGGTGTAGGGGTCGCGTGCCTCGACCACCCAGGCCATCACCAGCAGGCTGGCCAGCAGTAGTTCGCGCTCGGTGCCTGGCGGCTGCGGCCGAGCCGGCGCTTCCGTCCGACGGCTCAGAAAGTCCATCCATCCCATGACCTGCTCCTGTGCTGTGCCGTGTCCGGGGCGGCCCGGACGACGCGGCGGCGGCAGCCCTCACGCGGCGGTGCCGAAGCGCCGCATGAAGCCCCGGTCGATGCTGTCCTTCCAGCGCCAGACCCAGTCGCCGCCCACCGACCAGGGACCCCACGCCGCCAGCGCATGGCGGTTGCCGGTGCTGATGAGGTACAGAGCCCGTCGCTGTGGCGTCCAGGCCCTGGGCTCGCGCCCTTCGCACACCGCCCTCAGGTTGGCGGCGAGCACGGGGCCCGCCTTGACCGCGAAGACGCCCGACTTCGGCCGCGGCTCGGCGTAGGCCGCGACGTCGCCTGCGGCGAACACCCGCGGGTGCGAAACGCTCTGCAGCGTGGACCCGACCTGGATGAAACCTTGTTCGTCCGTGGCCAGGCCGCCGGCGCGCGGCCAGGCCGGCGCGGCCGCGCCGGTGACCACCAGGCAGGCATCGAAGCCCAGCGGTGGACCCTGTTCGAAATGGATCTGCCCGGCCGCCACGCCCGTGGCGCGGCGCTCGCCCAGCCAGTCGATGCCGCGCCGGGCCAGCAAGTCGCCGAGCCGCCGGCGTGCGCAGGCCGGCCCCCCGTCCAGCGGCAGCGCGCCGGATCCGACGAGCGTGATGCGAAGGTGCGACCAGCCGTCGACCAGGGCACGGTGCCGGGCTGCGAAGGCAAGTTCCACGCCGGCCGCTCCGGCGCCCAGGATCACCAGGTCGAAGCGCCGGCAGGCGCCAAGCATGCGGTCCACGAGGCCGGGCCAGGCGGCGACGAAGGCCTCGATCGGGCGGATCGGCAGCGCATGGTCCAGGCAACCCGGCAAGGCGGCGATGGCCGGCAGCGGGCCGGTGTCGATGGACAGCACATCGAAGTGCAGACGGCTGCCGTCGGCACAGGCGATGCCCTGGCCTGCGGCGTCGACGCCGACGCCGGCGGTCTCGTGGAAGTCGACCCCCGCGCGGGCCGCCAGCAAATCGAGCGCGATGGCGCACGACTCGATCGGGTAGTGGCCCGCGACCCAGCCCGGCAACATGCCGGAATAGATTTGCCGCCGGTAAGGCGACACCAGGTGCACCTGCCATCCCGCCAGCGGGCGCGCGGCCAGATCGGCCAGCACCTTGACGTGGGCGTGACCGCCGCCGAGCAGGACGAGCTGCTTCACGGCGAGAGGCCGTCGTCGAAGGCACGCAGGCGCGCGAGATCCTCCGGCACGTCCACGTCCCAGAGAGTCTCGAATTCGCGCACATGCAGGTTCAGCGCGCGCGCGCGGGCCCGGGTCTGCGACATCACCGCGGCGGTGCTCCAGGCGATGTCGTCGAAGAGGGCGGCTTGCGGTCGCCGCAGGCCGACCAGCACATAGCCGCCGTCCGCGGCGGGTTGGAAGACGGCGTCTTCACCGTCGATCAAGGCCCGCGCCGCCCGGCGCAGGTGGTCGGGCCGCAGCACCGGGCAGTCGGTGCCGATGAGCAGCAAGGGGCCTTGCGCGCAATGCAGCCGGATCGCGGTGTGCATGCGGTTCCCGAGGTCGCCGCCGGGCTGGACCAGGCACCGAACCGCCGTCGTCTGCTGCAGGGCCTTGAAGAAGCGATGCCGGGCGTCGGGCGCGCACCACAGGGTCACGGGCCCGAGGTCGGCATCGCGGGCGGTCTGCACGGCCACGCGCGTCAGTCGGCGCTGCAGGCGCGCTGCGCCGCGGGGTCCGAGGGCGGGGATGAGACGCGTCTTGGCCAGTCCCGGGATGGGCGCCTTTGCCAGCACAGCCACCTGCACCTGCCGCAGACTTTCGTTCGAGTCATCGTGGTCGATAGCCATACCGGATCGCCAGTCGTTTGGGGTCTGCGCCCAGGAAATAGGCAGCGCGCAGGCGCCACATCAGAAGAATCGTGCGCCACGCGCCATGGCGTTCCCAGCGGCGGGCCGAGGTGGTGACGCGCTCGCGCAGGCAGGCCGGCGGGCCATGGCGCTTGAGCAGCCGCGACATCGCGACATCTTCCATCAGCGGCAGGTCCGGAAATCCGCCCACCTTCCGGAACAGATCGTGCCGCACGAACAGCGCCTGGTCGCCGGTGGCGATGCCGGTCCAGCGCGAGCGCAGGTTCATCAGCGCCGACACCACGCGCAGCAGCGGCCGCGCGCTGTCGATGCGCACGTCGAAGCGGCCCCAGGCGAACGGCCCCAGCGTGGCACGCCGCACCAGCAGGTCGGCGTCGTCGGGCAGCGCCGTGTCGGCGTGCAGGAACAGCAGCACGTCGGCCGGGCAGGCGGCGGCGCCGGCGTTCATCTGCGCGGCCCGGCCGCGCGGCGCCAGCAGTGCCAGGTCGGCATGCGCCTTGGCGATCTCCAGCGTGTCGTCCTGGCTGCCCCCGTCGACCACCACGACCCGCGCGCCGCGCTGGCGAAAGCGCTGCAGCGCCTGCAGTCGCGACGCCAGGGTCCGGGCCTCGTCGAGCACAGGGACCACGATGCACAGGGCGGGCCTCATGGCCTGACGTCCCCGGCCTCGTCGTGCCACGCGAGGGCACGGTGGTCGAAGCCTGCCGCCAGCGTCGGCTTGATGACGGCGAAGTACGGCGAGACGTCGAAGTCGCGTGGCGCGAACAGGCTGTGATGGCGCACGCGCAGGATCTCGTCCACGCAGCCGGGGCACTGCGGGTCTCGGGACGGCACGTTCTCGATGAGCGGCAGGATCGGATAGCGCACGGACTGGAAGGCCTGGGCGATGAGGGTGGAGCAGATGGCGTGGGCCGGGTCCCCACTGCCGAGCGACAGCATGCGGCGCCGCCAGCGCACGGGCACCGGCGGCGTCGGCAACAGGTAGCGTGCCAGATCGACGACGTTCTTCAGGTCGTACTGGTGCCCCAAGCGTGCCATCGCGTGGCGGACAAGGGCATCGACCTCGCCCGCGTCCAGGCCCACGGGCCGGCACACGCGGCAGTGCAGCCCGGCGTACTCCGTCACGCTGACCAGCCGCACGCCCGCGCGTAGATCGGCCTCGAGAAAGCAGCGCGGACGACCTTGCGTATCCACCTGGCCCCCGGCCTCGCCCACGAACAGCGCCGCGTGCGACCAGGTGGACTGGGTCAGGTACTTGATCGCCACGCTGAAGCGGCTCTGGCCTTCGACGAGCAGCACGTCGCCCGGCTGCAGGCAGGCCATCAACTTGGCCGGATCCGTGGGTGCGGCCAGGCCGTGCGCGTGGTGCGTCTGGCTCAGGTAGCGACTCAGGCGCTCGCCGAGCCAGCGCGTGATGCGGTCGAGAAGGCCCGCCATGGCGTTGGATGGGGCTGGCCGGGCCGTCAACGGGTGTCGTTGAGCGCCCAGTCGTAGTCCAGATAGACGAGCTTGTAGCGCCCGGCGCGGATCTCGGCCTGCGCCTGCGGCGTCGCCCCGAGGACCTCGGCGTGGCGGGCGAACAAGGTCCGCAGCGAGTCGTAGCCCTTGTGCCCGTGCTCGAAGTCCTTGCGGTACCAGTCGAAGATCTTCGACACCGCGAGCGTCGCCGTGCCCGCATCGAAGCGGTTGCGCGAGCGGTCCGACAGGAAGCGGCGCAGCGCGTCGTCGAGCTGGGCGTCGAGCCGATCGGCGACGTAGGCCTCGTTGCGCAGCATCGGGCAGCCGATGGAGGCGCAGACCACGGCCACGTGGATACGCGGATCGTCGAAGACGCCGGGGGCGCGGATCAGCCCGTGCTCGACCTCGTCGAGCGAGCGCTCCTGCCCCAGCAGCCGGAAGAACTTCTTCTGCCATGGGCTCTGCAGGAAGCTGCCCAGGTCCTTGATCGACTTCAGGTCCGGGTAGCGGGTGAGGACGAGCTCGACCGTGAACGCGTTGTAGGCGTTGACCAGGAAGGCCAGTTGTTGGGCGCGCGTCCAGGCGCCGTAGGCGGCCGGGGAGACGTCCGACAGGCCGTCGAGATAGGCCTTCAGCGCAGCGCGCCGGGTCTGAAGCGCGGCGTAGCGCAAGGTCGAGGCGTTGCCGCCGGCGGCCACGACCACGTACTGCCGGAGCAGGCCGTCCCAGGCGCCGTGGCGATGATCGAAGTCCGCGGCCGCGGGCTGCGCCCGCGCCACCACGGAAGGGGCCGCCAGCGCCAGGGGCAGGTACGCGGCCAGTGCGCGGCGGGTGCGATCCGGCGTGTCGTCGTGCATCGCGAAGCTCATCGCTGGTCCGCCTCAACCCCGACGCCAGGCGTGGAAGCGCTCGACCCAGGCCAGCAGTGCCTGCGGCGCATGGGCACGCTTCCAGTTGCCGGCCGCGTACTTGTTGGCCTCGGCCAGGGTCGGGTAGGTGTGGATCGTGCCGAGGATCTTGTTCAGTCCGATGCTGTGTTTCATCGCCAGCACGTACTCGGCCAGCAGGTCGCCGGCGTGCTCGCCGACGATCGTCACGCCGAGGATGCGGTCCTTGCCCGGCACGGTCAGCACCTTGACGAAGCCGTGGGCTTCGCTGTCGGCGATGGCGCGGTCCAGGTCGTCGAGGCCGTAGACCGTGACCTCGTAGGGGATCTTTCCCTCCTTCGCCTCGAGTTCGTTCAGCCCGACGCGCGCCACCTCGGGCTCGACGAAGGTCGCCCAGGGGATCACGCGATAGTCGGCGCGGAACTTCTTGAACGGATCGAACAGCGCATTCACAGCCGCATACCAGGCCTGGTGGGCCGCGGTGTGCGTGAACTGGTACGGCCCGGCCACGTCGCCCGCGGCGTAGATGTTGGGGAAGTTGGTCTGCAAGTAGCCGTTGACGTCCACCGTGCGGCCGGTGGTGACGCCCAGTTCCTCGAGGCCATAACCCTTGAGGTTGGCCACGCGACCGACGGCCACGAGGATCGCGTCGAAGGGGATGTGCTTCTCGTGGCCGTCAGCCTCGACGACCAGCACCTTTTCGAGCCCGCCTCCCTGCACCCGAACGGCCTTGTGGCCGGTCAGCACGGTGATGCCCTCGGCACGAAAGCGTTCGGCGACCAGCTCCGACACTTCAGGGTCTTCGCGCACCAGGATGCGCGGCAGCATCTCGACTTGCGTCACCTTCGACCCCAGTCGCGCGAAGGTCTGCGTCAGTTCGCTGCCGATCGGGCCGCCGCCCAGCACGACCAGGCGCTCCGGCCGCTGGCGCAGCTGCCAGACGTTGTCGGAGGTCAGCAGCTCGTGCGGGCCGAGGCTGGCCAGGCCCGGGATCGGCGGCACGAAGGGTCGTGCGCCCGCGGCGACGACGATGGCGCGCGTGGTCAGCGTCTGCACGCGCCCGTCGTGGTGCGTGATCTCCACCGCCCAGGGCGAGACGATGCGCGCGGTGCCCTGTGCCACGTCCACGCCCAGAGCGGTGTAGCGCTGCACCGAGTCGTGCGGCTCGATCTCCTGGATGACCCGCTGCACGCGCTCCATCACCTCGCCGAAGTCGAAGTCGACCGTGGCGCCGCGCATGCCGAACTCCTTCGCGCGCTGCACGTGCGAGAGGAACTTGGCCGAGCGGATCAGGGCCTTGGAGGGCACGCAGCCGGTGTTCAGGCAGTCGCCGCCCATCGCGTGCTTCTCCACCAACGTGACCTTGGCCTTGATGGCCGCGGCGATGTAGGCCGTGACCAGACCGGCCGAGCCGCCGCCGATGACGATGAGGTTGCGGTCGAAGCGGGCCGGTTTCTCGAAGCGGGCGTAGACCTTGCGGGCCTGGAACATCTCGACGGCTTTCCTGGTGACGAGGGGGAAGACGCCGAGCAGCGCCAGCGAGCCCAGCACGCCGGGCGAGACGATGCCCGACAGCGATTCGATGCGCGCCAGCTGGGTGCCGGCGTTCACGTAGACCAGCGTGCCGGCCAGCATGCCGACCTGGCTGACCCAGTAGAAAGTCCAGGTGCGCAGCGTCGTCACGCCCATCACCAGGTTGATGACGAAAAACGGCAGCACCGGCACCAGGCGCAGCGTGAAGAGATAGAAGCCGCCGTCCTTCTCGATGCCGGCGTTCAGCGCGGCCAGCCGGTCGCCGAAGCGCGACTGCACCCAGCCGCCCAGCAGCCAGCGCGCGGCGAGGAAGGCCAGGGTCGCGCCGAGCGACGACGCGAAGGACACGATCAGCGTGCCCCACCCAAGGCCGAAGAGGGCGCCGGCGGCCAGCGTCATGGCCGCGGCACCCGGCAGCGACAAGGCGGTCACGGCGACGTAGCCGACGAAGAAGAGCAGGGCGGCCAGCACCGGCTGGCCCGCGCGCCAGGCCTGCAGGTCGGCCTGGCTGCTCTTGATGGCGGCCAGGCTCAGGAACCGGCCGAGGTCGAGCCCGAAGAACAGCGCCAGCAGCAGCACCAGCCCCATCAGCAACCACCACCGCTTGTCCAGACGCATCTCGTTCTTTCTTGGTTCGTCGAGGCATTGCGCCTTCGCTGCCTCATAGACGCGCAGGTCGTACGGATCCTTACAGGCACCGCGGTGTAAGAAAGTCACGCCGCTGTTCGTCCATGGGGGATTCAGAGCCAGGAGACCCGATGGACCCCGCACCGCTCATGCCACCCCTCAAGCCCCGCATCGGCATCTTCGGCGGCAGCGGCCTGTACCGCATGGAAGGGCTGACCGATGTGCGCGAGCAGGTCGTGGACACGCCCTACGGCGCCCCGTCGGATGCGCTGTTGCTGGGGAGACTGGCTGGCGTCGACGTGGCTTTCCTGGCTCGGCATGGACGCAGCCACGGATTGATTCCCAGCCAGATCCCGTTTCGCGCCAACGTGTACGCGATGAAGTCGCTGGGCGTGCAGTACCTGCTGTCGGTCTCGGCCGTCGGGTCGATGCGCGAGGAGATCGCGCCGCTGGACATGGTGCTGGTCGACCAGTTCATCGACCTCACGCGCAAGCGCGAGGGCAGCTTCTTCGGCGACGGCGCGGTGGCGCATGTCTCGCTGGCCGATCCGGTATGCGCTGTCCTGCGTAGCGTGCTGGCCGCATCATTCGCCGATGCGGGCCTGGCCGACGTGCGCTTGCACACGCAAGGCACCTACATCTGCATCGAGGGGCCGGCGTTCTCGACCCGTGCCGAATCGCACTGGTACCGCAGCCTGGGCGCTGCGGTGATCGGCATGACCAACATGCCCGAGGCCCGCCTGGCCCGCGAGGCCGAGATGGCCTATGCCACGCTGGCGCTGGCCACCGACTGGGACTGCTGGCACCCGCACCAGGCCTGCGTCACGGCCGAAATGGCGATCGCCAACCTGCAGGGCAACGCGCAGCGAGCGCAACAGGTGCTGGCGCATGCGGTGCGCCGCATCGCCGCCAGCTGGCCGGCGTCGGCGGCGCACGGCGCACTCGGCTCGGCCCTGGTGACACCGCCCCACTCGATGTCGGCGCCGGTGCGCGAGCGGCTGCACGCACTGATCGCCCGCATTCACTGAGGTCCACTCGAAGACTTCGGCAGACCTGTAAGACCTGGGCCACCCGCCTCGTCTATTCGCCACGAAGGCCCTGCTCAGCGCGGCTCTTCGACCACTGAACCCCGCTCTGTTTCCCACCTGTCTAAGGAGAGTCCCATGACCCAAGCCACCACCAAGTTGCCCGCGATCGCCCTGGCCCTGGCGCTCGGCGCTGCCTTTACGGCCTTGCCGGCCGCAGCACAGTCTGCCGACAAGGAGCATTGCTACGGCGTTGCCCTGAAGGGAAAGAACGACTGCGCCGCCGGACCCGGCACCACCTGCGCGGGCACCTCGAAGGTCGACTACCAGCCCAACGCCTGGAAGATGGTGCCCAAGGGCACCTGCGAGAAGACCGTCTCGAAGACGTCGCCGACCGGCTACGGGCAGCTCAAGGAGTTCAAGGTCGAGAAGAAGGGCTGAGCCCGAGCACGCGCAGTCATCCATCGCCCGCCGCCATGCCGCACACCGCCTTGCCGGTTCCCCTGCGCACCCCGGCGCCGGAGCCGGCGGGCGTTTCCGGCATGGCGGCGGGCCTGCCGTGGCGCGCCGGCATCGGGCTGAAGCCGCAGCACTTCCGGGAGGTGCTCGACACGCGCCCGGACATCGGCTTCTTCGAAGTGCACGCCGAGAACTACATGGTCGACGGCGGGCCCTTCCACCACTTCCTGGCGCGGGTGCGCGAGCACTACGCGCTGTCGTTGCACGGCGTCGGCCTGTCGATCGGCGGCGCCGAAGCACTGGACGAGTCGCACCTCGACCGGCTGGCCGCGCTGATCGATCGCTACCAGCCGGCGGCGTTCTCCGAACACCTCGCGTGGTCCAGCCACGGCGGCGCCTTCTACAACGACCTGCTGCCGCTGCCCTACGACCGGGCGACGCTGGACCGCGTGTGCGACCACGTCGACCGCGTGCAGGAGCGGCTGCGCTGTCGCATGCTGCTCGAGAACCCGTCGACCTACCTCGAGTTCGAGGCGTCGACGATGAGCGAGACCGCCTTTCTGCGCGAGGTGCTCCGGCGCACCGGCTGCGGCCTGCTGCTGGACGTCAACAACGTCCACGTGTCGTGCACCAACCACGGCCGCGACGCGCTGGCCTACATCCACGACCTGCCTCTGACGGAGGTCGGTGAAGTCCACCTCGCGGGCTTCGCGCGCGACGAGGACGCCGCCGGCGCGCCGCTGCTCATCGACAGTCACGGCAGCCCCGTGGACGAGGCAGTCTGGGGCCTGTACGCCCATGTGGTTGCGAGACTGGGCGCCGTGCCCACGCTGCTGGAGCGCGACAACGACGTGCCGTCGCTGGCGACGCTCCTGGCCGAGGCCGGGCGCGCGGACGAGACGATGCGTGCGCGCGCGCAGCCGCGTCGATGCGGCCTCTACTGGGGTGGCGCGTGACCTCGCTCGACGAGCTCGCCCGCAGCGGCGCCGCCCTCGGCCAGGGCGAATTCGCCGCGGCGTTGCTGGACCCGCAGTGCCCCGTCCCGGCGGGCTTGCGCACGTGGAACGGCTCGGACCCGGCCAGGCGGCTGGCGGTGTACCGCAACAACGTCATCGTCTCGCTGGTCGACGCGCTGGCCGACACCTTTCCCGTGGTCCAGCAGCTGGTCGGGCCGGAGTTCTTCCGCGCGATGGCCGCGGTCTTCGTGCGGCGATCGCCGCCCCGATCCCCCGTGCTGGCGCACTACGGGCAGGACTTCCCGTCGTTCGTCGCGGGCTTCGAGCCGGCGCAGGGCCTGCCTTACCTGGCCGACGTCGCGCGCCTCGAAGCCGCGCGCGTGGCGGCGACCCACGCCGCCGATGCGGACCCGGTACGTGAAGAGGTGGTCGGCCTGGCGCTGGCCAGCGGCGACCGGGCGGGTGATCTGAACGTGGTGCTGCACCCGTCGCTGGCCACGCTCGAGTCGCGGTACGCGGTCGTGACGCTGTGGGCGGCGCACCAGGTCGAAGACGCCGCGGACATCGCCCCCGTCGACATCGACGTGCCCGAGAGCGCCCTGATCCTTCGCTCGGGGCTGGAGGTGCTCGTACTGCGGGCTTCCGCTGGCGTGGTGACGTTCGTCGAGGCCCTGCGCGCCGGACGGGGCCTGGGCGAGGCGGCTCACCGCGCGCTGGCCGCGGCGCCGGCGTTCGACCTCACCGCGGCCCTGTCGCAGTTGCTGGCTCACGGCGCGGTGAGCTCCCTTGACCTACCTCCGAGGCTGACCTCATGAACACGACCGCCACCTCCACCGCACGGGCCGGGCAGGGCCGCAGCGCCTCCAGCGGATCGCCCATCGCCCGCCTGATCGGGCGGGCGGTCGGACAGTTCGAGCGCATCCCGCACACGCTGATCGCGTTCGTTGCCCGCTTCTCGATCGCCGCGGTGTTCTGGAACTCGGGGCAGACCAAGGTCCAGGGCTTCGTCCTCAACCTGGTCTCGGGTGAGTTCGAGTTCGGCTGGCCGAGCCTGTCCGACTCGGCACTGGCGCTGTTCCAGGACGAATACAAGTTGCCGTTCATCCCGCCGGAGCTCGCGGCGCCGATGGCGGCGACGGCCGAGCATGTTTTCCCGTTCCTGCTGCTGATCGGCCTGGGTACGCGGTTCTCGGCCCTGGCCTTGCTGGGCATGACGCTCGTGATCCAGCTCTTCGTCTATCCCGGCGCCTACGCGACCCACGGCACGTGGGCCGCGGTGCTGCTCTACCTCATCGCGCGCGGCCCGGGCCTGTGGTCGGTGGACCACTGGCTCGCATCGCGCCGCGCCACGGCTCGCTGATGGCCACGCACCATCCGGTCATCCATCGTCGCTCGCCTGCCGGCGGCGTGACGCCACCCCATGCCGAGGGCCGCGCGAGCGTTCCCGAGCATGTCCGCACCGTGGCACCTGCCCGGTGAGGTCCGTTCCGTTCCCGTCCACCTCAACCCTACGCAGGAAATCTCCATGAGCATGCTTTCATCCAACCTGACCAAAGCCCTGGCCTCGGCCGTCGTGACGGCCGCCGCGCTCAGCGGCAACGTGATGGCCGCCAGCTGCGCGGGTGCCAAGTGCAGCCCGAAGAAGACGGCCGCCAAGTGCGGCGCCTGTGGGGCCAAGGGCGCTGCTTGCGCCGCGAGCGGTGCCAAGCAGAAAGCCAATGCGAAGTGCGGAGCGAAGTGCGGCGCGAAGTGCGGCGCGACCAAGGCCCAGTGCGGCGCCTGCGGCGCGAAGAAGAAGTAGAAGGTCCTGGTCCACAGAGCGCGGGCCGTTCCCCGGATCGGCCTGGCCAGCACCACCGATTGGCCGCAATGAGCGCAAACCCGTCGCTGCGGCGCCGCTGGCGCCACGCCTCCGACGAGACCTTCGCCATCGACTTGCAGCTGGCGCGCGACGGCGTGGCCGCGTTCGCCGACGCCACGACGGCCTCGGGGTCCTTGCTGCAGAGCTGGATCGAAGGGCGCGAGGTGGTCGAGTTCGATCACTACCCGCCCGACGACGTGGTCGACTTCCGGAACGGTTCGCAGTTCTACTACCACGCCCACCGCGACGGGGGCCGCGAGCACGGTCACCTGCACCTGTTCTGGCACGCGACGGCGTCGGGGCGGCGGCGGTACCTGCGTCCGGGCCGGCCGCGCTGGGTGCGCACCGCGCCGACGCATCTGTTCGCCATCTCGCTGGATGCGCGTGGGCTGCCCGTGGGTCTGTTCACCGTCAACCGGTGGGTCACCGACGGGCACTGGTTCGACGCGCCGACGACGATGTCCTTCGTCGACCGCTTTGCCGTGGACGTGGTCGGCGGACATGCGCCGTCCTGCCGCTGGCTCACGGCCTTCGTGCGCCTGTATCGCCCCTTGATCGAAGCAATCCTGATCCGGCGCGACCGCCGCTTGGCGCGCCGGCCTCGGCTGCAGGACGCCCTGGCCGATCACCGCCTCGAGGTGCTGAGTCAGCAGGCCATCGACTGGTCCGCCGACC
Organism: Piscinibacter sp.; assembly: GCF_050175855.1. Lineage (GTDB taxonomy): Bacteria > Pseudomonadota > Gammaproteobacteria > Burkholderiales > Burkholderiaceae_C > Piscinibacter. The sequence continues at coordinate 4,144 of NZ_JBFXIO010000060.1, read as the reverse complement.
TGGACGCACTGGAGGCCGAAGCCGCGCGGCGCGGCCTGTGATCCATCCGGTCGAAGCGCGGCGCCGGCAGCCGCAACCGCGTCGCTACCAGCGCAGCGCCCAGGGCCCCAGCAGCGCTCCGACCGTCGCGGTGATCAGCATCCCCAGCGTGTACCAGGCCAGCACGAATTCGGGCGCCATCTCCGGGCAGTGCAGCGTGTACCCCAGGGTGCCGATCGCTCCCGCCAGCAGACCAGCCGCGAAGCCGCCGAGGCGGGGGCGCGTGGGAGCCAGTCCGCGCATGGCCCGCAGCACGGCGATCAACGCGGGGGCCGACAGCAGCGCCACCCATCCGGGGCAGGACCTCCATGTCCGACCGAACAGGCGTCCAAGGCGCAAGCCTTCGGGTTCGGAGGCCGAAGTCAGCGCTGCCAGCATCGTCATGGCGAGCAGCACCAGCGCCAGGTTCAGGACGGCCCGTCGCGACGACGTGGCCGGACGCGACATGCGCCCCGCAAGGTCCGCGGCCGCCATCACCATGGCGAGGACGTACGCCCACTTGATGGCCAAGCCGGTTCCAGCTTCGGCGAAGCCGGCATACAGGCCCAGGGTGCCGACGGCGAGGGCCGCGCTGGCCGCGAGGCCGAGGCCCATCGCGACCGCCAGGCGAGCCGCCACCGGCCGACTCGGTGCCGGTCCGGCCCGGGATGCCAGGAAGTCGATGAACTGCTCGGTCCTCACGGATGCTCCTGTTCGCTACCAGATGCGCAGATGGCGCTGTTCGCGTGACATCCCCTTTACCGACTGCTGTTCGCTGCCGGAGTCGCTCCGGTTACATCGTTGCGGCAAGGAATTTCCTCCGGTTCTCCGTAACCGACTCGGGACTCCGAGCGACCTGGGAGGGCGTCCTCCCCCATCCACCTGCACCCACGCACGAAAGGCTGAACCATGAAACTGGCGTCGTTCCTCGTCTCCGCGCTTCTGATCGGCAGTGCCGGCCAGGCACAGGCGCTGGAGATCAAGTCCTACACGGCCCAGGCACTCGCGGCCGCGGAGAAGGCCGGTCAACCCGTCGCGCTGCACTTCCACGCCGACTGGTGCCCGACCTGCCGCGCGCAGGACAAGGTGCTGCAGTCGATGAAGACCGAGAAGGGACTGGACATCACCGTCCTGACCGCCAACTACGACACCGAGAAGGACCTGAAGCGCCGGTTCAGGGTCAACTCGCAGTCCACGCTCGTCGTGCTCAAGGGTCGGAAGGAAGCTGCACGACTGGTGGGCGACACCTCCACCGAGGGGATACGCAACGCCCTCAAGGCAGCGCTCTGATCGGGCGCGCACCGTGTCGATCGCACTGTCGTTGCCGCAGCTGGGATTGAGCCTGGCGGCTGGCGGGCTGACGACGCTCTCGCCCTGCGTGTTCCCCCTGTTGCCCCTGGTACTGGGCGGCGCGCTGCAAGGCAGCCGCCTCGCGCCCCTGGCGATGGGCGCGGGCATGATCCTGTCGTTCGCGGCCATCGGCATGCTGCTCGGCGCACTCGGGCCGGCACTCGGTATCGACGGCGACACCGTGCGCACCGCTGGAGCGGCCATGCTGATTGCTTTCGCGCTGGTGATGCTGGTGCCTGCCCTCGGCGAGCGCTTTGCGCGCTGGATGCTGCCGATGGCCAGCGCCGCCAACGCCGCGTCGTCCCGGCTCGATGGTGGTTCGGTCTTCGGTGCCCTGTTGCTGGGCGGCGTGCTGGGCCTGGTGTGGAGCCCGTGCTCCGGGCCTTTGCTGGGATCGGCCCTGACCCTGGTGGCCAGCGAAGGCGGCGTCGCACGGGGCGGGCTGGTGCTGGGCATCTTCGGCCTGGGTGCCGCAGTCCCGCTGGTGGCCGTGGCCTACGCCTCGCGCCGCGGCTTCGTACGCGCGCGCGACTGGGTGATGGCGCGCATCGAGCGGGTGCGCCACATCTTCGCCGTGCTGTTGGGCGCCGTGGGCGTGTCCATCCTGACGGGCGGCGACAAGTGGCTGGAGGCACACGTACTGCAGTGGCTGCCCGAAGCCTGGGTCAATCTGACGGTGGGCATCTGAACGCCCGCCGCCAGCCGGTCCATGTCCTCGACCGCGTAGGGCGGAAGGGCATGGCTCTTTCGAGTCCATCGCAAGGAGTACATCTCATGAAGATCCGACGCATTCTCGCCACATGGGTCCTGATGTCGGCGCCGATCGCGGCGTGGGCCGCCGACGGAATGCTTGTCGTCAAGAGCCCTCACAGCGTCCAGGTCACGATGAACCGCCTGGAGGCGATCGTCAAGGAACGTGGGCTGCTTGTGTTCGCGCGCATCGACCACGCCGCAGGCGCGGCCAAGGTGGGCAAGACGCTGCGCCCCACGGAACTGCTGATCTTCGGCAATCCGCAGGGCGGAACGCCGTTCCTCGAGTGCGCCCAGACCGTGGGCATCGATCTGCCCTTGAAGGCGCTCGTGTGGGAGGACGCATCCGCGCAGGTCTGGCTGGGCTACAACGACACCGCGTACCTGGCCAAGCGGCACGACGTTCCGGCCTGCGCAGCGGCTGGCAATCTCGCCAAGGCGGCGGCGGGCCTGGCCGCGGCGGCCGTAGCGCCGTGACGGTCGTTGTCGGCGGCTCGCGCCGCCTGCGTGGCATCAGCGGCTCGCCAGCACCTTGCGCCGCAACGCGTCGAAGTCGTCCTCGATGAAGTCGTAGGCCATGTTGGGGTTCGGATCGGGCGGACCTTCGGGCCCCCACTCATCGGGTCGCCGGACGAATGCGGTCCGGAACCCTGCCTGGTGCGCAGCGTTCAGGTCGAAGTTGTGGCAGGCCACCATCAGGATCTGCGACGGCTCCAGTGCCATCCAGCGCGCCGCTGTCGCATAGGCCTGTGCATGCGGATTGTACACGCCGATCATCTCGCACGAGATGACGGCGTCCCAGGCGATGCCATTGCGGCGGGACACGTCGACCACCAGGGCAGTGGTCAGCATCGTGAACGACACGACCGGGAATGCCGCGCGCATCGCAGCCTGGGCAGCGGGGAAGTCCGGCCAAGCATCGAGCTCATGCCAGGCGTGCCAGATGCGGTGGCGCTCTGCTGGTGTGAAAACCTGCAGGCCATGGTGCGCCAGCACCTCGTCGAGCGTTCGGCGATGCACGTCGTCCATGTTGAACGCAGCCTGCCCCGGTTCCACGATGTGGCCCACGATGCCCTTCATCGCGCGGCGCCGCCAGTCGTTGGCGACCGCATGCCAGTCCACGCTGGCGCCGTGCGCCGCGCCCACTTGGGACAAGGCAGCGACGAGACCTCCGTGCCAGTCCAGCACCGTGCCGCCGGTATCGAACGCCAGGGCCCTGATGTCCATGGAGGTCTCCTTTATCGCAGGCCGCGCGCCTGTGCTCACTTTACTGGTCAGAGGCCGGCAAGCGTGCGCGCTCCGGTTCGAATACCGGCCCGCGGCTGATGCGCCGGAAGTAGGACTCCCAGGCCGGCGAGCCGGGCGGCCATTGGGATAGGAAATCGCTCTGCCATCGGTCCGCATCGAAGCGCACGGGCAGCAACGCGACCCAGGCGCCGGCCACGCGAATCTCCTGCAGCACGGGGTGGGGCGACGGCGTCGTGGCAATGCGGGTGCACAGCCCTGACAGATCGCCCGCGAAGTTGGGCATGCCGGCGGCGCCGTTGTTGACGACGCACGCGTCGCTGCCCGCGGCCCGGGTGAAGCGGCGCAGGGCCGGCAGGCAGGTGTGCGTGCTGGCAAACAGGTCCACTTTGGCCGCGTCGAACATGGTCCGCACCCAGGGGAGCCGGTTCGGGTCGTCGAGCGCGCCCACGTCGAAGCCCCAGCCGGCCAGGGACTCGGCGTCGCCGTGCACCACACCGACACGGCAATCAGCGACCTGGTAGCGCGCCACCATCGGCAACTGCGCGATGTGCCTCAGCAGGTCGACATGGCGTTGGGCCGTGGCCTTGAGCCGGGCGTGAATCTGGTTGGAACGTGCCACCACCCCGGCGTCCACGCTGGCGGGGTAGGCGCAGCCGCAGCCCGCGTCATCGGCAGGCGAGTCGAGTTCGGCCTCGACGTTGCCGAGGGTGGCGTCGTTGGCCAGCACGCGCAGATTGATCTCGGTGAAATCGCGGTCGGCGAAGATCGGAAGAGCACA
>NZ_JBFXIO010000059.1:0-16041 GCF_050175855.1 Piscinibacter sp. | reverse complement strand
CACCTGGCTGATGTGGCAGCTGACCGGCGGCGCCGTACACGCCACCGACGTCAGCAATGCCTCGCGCACGCTGATGCTCAACGTGCACACCAACACCTGGGACGAGGAACTGCTCAACCTCCTCGACGTGCCGGTGGACGTGCTGCCCGCGGTGTGGCCGTCGTCACACGTGTACGGCCATGCGCGGCCCGAGCTGCTCGGCGCGGCGCTGCCGATCGGCGGCGTGGCCGGCGACCAGCAGAGCGCGCTGTTCGGGCAGGCCTGCTTCAAGGCCGGCCTGGCCAAGAACACCTACGGCACCGGCTGCTTCATGCTGATGCACACCGGCAGCCAGTTCCAGAACTCGGCCAATGGCCTGATCACGACGAGCGCGGCGCAGCCCACCGGCACGCCGGAGTTCGCCTTCGAGGGCGGCGTGTTCATCGGCGGCGCGGTGGTGCAGTGGCTGCGCGACGGGCTGCAGGCCATCAAGGGCTCGGGCGAGGTGCAGCAGCTCGCGCAGAGCGTGCCCGACTCTGGCGGCGTGATGTTCGTGCCGGCCTTCACCGGCCTGGGGGCGCCCTACTGGAAGCCCGACGCGCGTGGCGCCATCGTCGGCCTGACGCGCGGCAGCACGGTGGCGCACATCGCGCGGGCGGCGCTGGAGAGCATCGCCTTCCAGAGTGCGGCGCTGCTCACCGCGATGAGCCGCGACGCGGTGGCCAACGGCGGCGCGCCGGTGGCCGAGCTGCGCGTGGACGGCGGTGCCTGCGTCAACGACCTGCTGATGCAGTTCCAGGCCGACCTGCTCGGCATCCCGGTGGTGCGCCCGCAGGTGATCGAGACCACCGCTCTGGGCGCGGCCTACCTGGCCGGCCTGTCCAGCGGCGTGTGGCGCAGCCTCGACGAGCTCAGCGCGCAATGGCAGGTGGAGCGTCGCTTCCTGCCGACCATGCCGCGCGAGCGTGCCCAGGCGCTGATGCAGCGCTGGGAGCACGCAGTCGCGCAGGCTACGCTTTAGCTCACTGCGCGCGGGCGACCGTGCCGTCCAGCACGCGCAGGCCCTCGGCGCGGATCTGCTCGGCCTGTGCCGGCGTGGCCACGCGCACCATGCCTTCGTCGCTGCCGATCGCGCCCAGGCGCAGCGCCTCGCGGGTCTCGGCCTGCACCTGCGTGCGGCTCAGGGTCGAGGCGGCCTTGGGCGCCGTCGAGGCTTCGCCGTAGCTCGCTTGTGCGGCCGGCGCGGCCTTCAGCGTGGCGATCACTTCGGCGCGGGTGATGGAAGACTTCCACTGCGGCACCGGGAAGTCCTGCGTGGCTTCCTGGGCGAAGGCGGCGCCGGTGCCGGCGAACGAAACGACGAGGGCGGTGGCGATCAGGGTCTTGGCGTTCATGATGGTGTCCTTGGGTTGAAGTCGGTTGGGAGTCGGGAGGAGCAGTCGGTGTCTGTCGTCGACACGGAGTGAACTCTAGGAACCGACCCTCGTGCTTTCCCGAACAGCCAGATGACAAATTCGTAATCCAGCGCCGGCCGCTTCGGTGCGAACATGCGCGCCGTTGCATTGCGATCCGATTCATTCCCTATGCGCCTGCTCGTCATCGAAGACGAACCCAAGCTCGCCGACTACCTGCACAAGGGCCTGTCGGAGAACGGCTACGTGGTCGACGTGGCACGCGACGGCATCCAGGGCCGCCTGCTGGCCTGCGACGGCGAGTACGACCTCGTGCTGCTCGACCTGATGCTGCCCGGCGTCGACGGCTTCGGCGTGCTCAAGGCGATGCGCGAACGCGGCCAGCGGCCGGTGCTGATGCTGACCGCGCGCGACAAGGTGGAAGACCGCGTGCGCGGCCTGCAGGAAGGTGCCGACGACTACCTCGTCAAGCCCTTCGCCTTCTCGGAGCTGCTGGCGCGCGTGGCGGCGCTGCTGCGCCGCGGCGCCGCCAACGGCAGCGGCGCCGGCTCGGGCACGCAGCTGCGCCTGGCCGACCTCGAGCTCGACCTGGCCAGCCGCAAGGCGCACCGCGCCGGCTCGCGGCTGGACCTCACCGCCAAGGAGTTCACCCTGCTGACCCTGCTGCTGCGCCGGCGCGGCCAGGTGCTGTCGCGCACCACGCTGGCCGAACAGGTGTGGGACATGAACTTCGACTCCGACACCAACGTCGTCGAGGTGGCGGTGCGCCGGCTGCGCGCCAAGCTCGACGATCCCTTCGAGAACAAGCTGCTGCACACCGTGCGCGGCATGGGCTACGTGCTCGAGGACCGCACCGCATGAGCTCGCGCTGCAGCCATTCGATCGGCCTGCGCCTGTCGCGCAAGCTCGCGCTCGTCACCATGGTGGTGCTGGCGCTGCTGTTCACCGGGGCGTGGTTCTCGGTGAAGATGCTCATCAAGGAGAAGAACCGCGAGGAGGCGCTGTTCCGCAGCGACGTGATCGCGCAGATCCTCGCCCACGAGCTGAAGACCGGCGGCGAGCAGGCCTGTCTGGCTCGCGTGCGCGCCGATGCGGCGATGCGCGCGAGCACGCGGCTGGAGCTGTGGCGCGCCGACGGCAGCGTGTTCTACGCCGACGAGCAGGCCGGCGCGCACGCCATGTCGGCCCACACCTATGCGGTCGACTTCGACATCGCGGCACCGCAACTGGCCGGCGGGCTGCTCAAGGCGCGCTACACGATGGACTTCACCAGCGACGCCAAGTTCGGCCGCAACTGGGTGATCGTGTTCGTCGTCGTCACGCTGCTGGCCGGCACGCTGGTGGCGGCGGGCAGCTACTGGCATGTGCGGCGTGCGCTGCGGCCCTTGCGAGAACTGGCGTCGCAGACCCGCGCCATCTCGCCGAGCCGGCTCGACCAGCGGCTGCATCTCGACGACCCGGCCGAGGAGCTGCTGCCCTGGATCGAGCAGTTCAACGAACTCATGGTGCGGCTGGAAGGCGCCGTGGCGCAGCTCGAGGGCTTCAACGCCGACGTGGCGCACGAGCTGCGCACGCCGCTGGCCGCGCTGATCGGCCACACCGAGGTGGCGCTGTCGCGCGACCGCCCGGCCGAGGAGCTGCGCGACACGCTGCTGTCCAACCTCGAGGAGGCGCAGCGCCTGTCGGCGATGGTCAACGACATGCTGTTCCTCTCGCAGGCCGACCGCGGCGCTACCGCGCGGCGCGGCGCGCGCGCGAGCCTGGCGGCGCTGGCCGCGCAGGTGATCGAGTTCCACGAGGCGATGCTCGAGGAGGCCGGATTGACGGCGCGTGTCGACGGCGACGCCGACGCGGCGGTCGACGAGCCGCTGGTCAAGCGGGCGCTGTCCAACCTGCTGTCCAACGCGGTGCGCTTCGCGCCGCGCGGCTCGACGGTCGTGGTGCGCATCGCGCCCGATGCGGACCAGCAGCTGCGCGTGGAGGTGGAGAACGCCGGCGAGACGATCGCGCCGCAGCACCTGCCGCGCCTGTTCGACCGCTTCTTCCGTGCCGATGCCGCGCGGCCCGACGGCCAGTCGCACCACGGCCTGGGTCTGGCCATCGTGGCGGCGATCGCGCGCATGCACGCCGGCCGGCCGCTGGCCGAATCGGCGGCGGGGCGCACGCGCGTCGGCTTCACGCTGCTCGGGCAGGCCTGAGCGAAGGCGCATCATGGCGCCCCCGCACGGTTGCGGGAGAGTCCGCCATGAATGCACACGACGAAGCGACGCTGGACCCCGACGACTGGTCGGCCGCACGTGCCCTGGCCCACCGCGCGGTCGACGAGGCCATCGACCACCTCGCCAGCGTGCGCGAGCGCCCGGCCTGGCGCGAGCCGCCGGTCGAGGTGCACCGCGCCTTCGATCAGCCGTTGCCGCAGGGCCCGACGCCGCTGGCCGAGGTCTACCGCGAGTTCAGCGAGCGCGTGCGCCCCTACCCGATGGGCAACATCCATCCGCGCTTCTGGGCCTGGTTCATGGGCGCAGGCAGCTTCACCGGCGCACTGGCCGACTTCCTCGCCGCGGTGGACGGCAGCAACCTCGGCGGCGGCCACACCGCGCCGGCGCTGGTCGACCGGCAGGTGGTGCGCTGGCTGCGCGAGGCGGTGGGCTTTCCCGACAGCGCCAGCGGCACGCTGACCAACGGCGGTTCGGCCGCCAACCTGGTCGCGCTCACGGTGGCGCGCAACGCGAAGGCGGGTGTCGACGTGCGCGCGGTTGGCGTCATGGCCTTACCGAAGCCGCTGCGCTTCTACGCGTCGGACCAGGTGCACAGTTGCCACCAGAAGGCGCTGGAGGTGCTCGGCCTGGGCCGGCAGGCGCTGCACCTCGTGGCGACGGATGCGGCTCAGCGCATCGACCTCGCCGCGCTGAAGGCCGCGGTCGACGAAGACCGCGCCGCCGGGCTGCAGCCCGCCGCGGTGATCGCCAGTGCCGGCACCGTCAACACCGGCGCGGTCGACGACCTGCGCGCGCTGGGCGCGTTCTGCCGCCGCGAGGGGCTGTGGTTCCACGTCGACGGCTGCATCGGTGCGTTGCTGCGCATCGCGCCCAAGCACCGTCATCTGGTCGATGGCATCGAGGCGGCCGATTCGGTGGCGCTCGACCCGCACAAGTGGCTGCACGCGCCCTTCGACGTCGGCTGCGCGCTGGTGCGCGACGCGCAGGCGCACCACGGCAGCTTCGCGCTGCACCCCGAATACCTGGAACAGCACCCGCGCGGCATCGCCGGCGCGCCGCATCTGTTCGACTACGGCATCGAGCTCAGCCGCAGCTTCCGCGCGCTGAAGGTGTGGATGATGCTCAAGGAGCATGGCATCGAGGCCTTCGGCCGGCTGATCGACCAGAACATCGCGCAGGCGAAATACCTCGCGCAGCGCATCGAGGCCGAGCCGCGGCTGGAACTGATGGCGCCGGTGGCCACCAATATCGTCTGCTTCCGCCACCGCCTGCCCGGCGGCGACGAGGCGGCGCACAAGCGCCTGAACACCGAGATCCTGCTGCGCATCCAGGAGTCGGGCCTGGCCGTGCCCACCGACACCACGCTGGCCGGGCGCCATGCGCTGCGCGTGGCGATCGCCAACCACCGCACCCGCCGTGGCGACCTCGACATGCTGGTCGATGCCGTGCTGCACCACGGCGCGCTGCTGCAGAATGCCGCCGCATGAAACAGCTGCACTACTTCCCCGGCAACGCCAGCATGACGCCGCACATGCTGCTCGTGGATCTCGGCGTTCCCTTCGAGCGCGTGCTGGTTGACCGCACCACCAACGCGCACCGCTCGCCGGAGTACCTGAAGCTCAATCCGAATGGCAAGATCCCGGTGCTGGTCGACGGCGACCTCGTGCTCTACGAGACCGGCGCCATCGTGCTGCACCTGGTCGACACGCACGCCGGCGCCGGCCTTGCGCCGGCCGTCGGCACGGCCGAACGCGCGCAGTTCTACAAGTGGCTGCTGTGGCTGGCGAACACGCTGCAGGCCGAGATGCCGTTGTACTTCTACAGCGACCGCTGGGCCGACGATGCCGCCGGTGCGGCACAGGTGAAGAAGCATGCCGAAGCGCACATCGCCGGCATGATCGACCAGCTCGAAGCCGAGTTCGCGCGCCATGGCGGGCCGTGGTTCGCCGGCGAGCGCTTCAGTGCGCTCGACCCCTACGTGTTCATGCTGTGCCGCTGGACGCGCGCCATGCAGCGCCCGGCGCGCACCCTGCCGCACCTGGCCGCCTACCTGCAGCGCATGCTGGCGCGGCCGGCAGTGCAGCGGGTGTTCGCCAGCGAGGGCCTGTCGCAGCCCTACGTCTGAGCCGCGGGCAGGCCGACGGTCTGCGCCAGCAGCAGCTGGTGGTCGGCGCCCAGCCCCATCGCCTCGCCGAGCGCGCGGTGGTCGAACCAGGCGCGGATCACCGCGGCCAGACCCTGCGAGGCGCAGCACAGGTAGACGTTCTGCGCCATCGCCCCGGCCGCCGCGAAGGCGAACGCCTCGCGCTGTGCGGCCGGTACCAGCTTCATGCGCGCATGGTCGGCCACGTAGACCAGGTCCAGCGGCGCGGTGTCGACGAAATCCTGGTAGCCGGTGACGCGGCGCACGTCGGCCGCCACGACGCGCACCAGCGCATGGGACGGCGGGTCGTAGCGGTACAGGCCGGTGGCCATCGCCGCATAGACCTCCACCTCCTGTGCATTGAGCGCACTCGGTGCGGTGCGGCCGCCGAGGTCGGGCCGGTTGATGCCGGCGGCGGCCCACAGCACGTCGGCCAGCTGCTGCGGCGACAGCGGCCCGGGCGAGAACTCACGCTGCGACTGGCGCTGCATCAGCGCCTCGAACAGCGGGCGGCCGCCGCGGCGCTGGGCGGCGGGCAGCGGCACGGTCTGCGCTGCGTCGGCCGCGGCAGGCTGGGGCTTGAGCTGGCCCATCAGGCCGAGGGCGAGCTTGGTCAGGGTGTTCATGGCGCCAGCGTAGGCCGCGGCGCGCCGCCCGCATTGCGTGGCGTCAAGCGCGCGCCGCGAGACCGAGCTGGCGGCGCCAGTGGTCGACCTGTGGCGTCTCGCCGCGGGCCATCACCCGTTCGTTGAGCAGCGCGCAGCCGAGCGCGCGCTGGCCGCCGGGCAGCGAACAGGCGGCCAGCAGCGTCAGGTCGATCAGGTCGCGCTGCGCATGGCTGCCGCCGAAGCGATGTGCCGTGTCTCGCAGCGGCGCGAGCAGGGCAATGGCGGTGGCGGCGTCGCCGGCATCGAAGGCGAGCAGCGCGCGCATCAGCGGCAGGCCGACCTCGCGCGCCATCGCGGCGTTGCTCTCGCTGCCGCGTTCGGCGCGGCGCTGCACGGCCGCCAGCAGTGCTTGCGCGGCGGCGGCATCGCCGGTGCCGACCAGCGCCATCAGCGCATGCGCGTCGTTGAAGGCCGAGTGGCCGGCGTCGCGTGGTGTCAGGTCCCAGCCCTGGGCGAGATCGGCCCAGCGCGCACCGACGTCCGCTCCGAGCAGCCGCAGCCGCCACAGCAGCGCCGCACCGTCCAGACGCTGCAGCGTGAGCACGGCATGGGCGCTGCCCTGGTGCGCGTCGTGCAGCTGCAGCGCCCCGTCGAGGTCCATCGCCTCGAGGTGGAACAGCGCCAGGTGCCACCACAGGTGGCCGGCGAAGCCGTTGCCCTCGGCCCAGCGCGGGCGCTGGCCGCGCAGCCAGGCCTGGCCCTCGGCATAGCGGCCCTGCATTTCCATCACGTGGGCCACCGCATGCGTGGCCCAGGGCACCTTGGCATCGCCCGAGGCGGCCTCGCGGCCCACCGCCTCGGCCTGCGCGTAATGACCGCACTCCTCCAGTCCGAAGGCGTGCATGCCGAGCAGGTAGGGGCGCAACGGGTCGTCGGCGGGCCATTCGGGCAGCACGCGCGCCACGCGGCCGCGCAGGTTGCGCGCGTCGCCGCGGTAGAAGTCGAACAGGTGCGCCCACTGCAGCGCATACAGGTCGCGCGGGTGGTCGAGCAGGATCTGCTCCCAGGCGGCGCACGCGCCGTGCCAGTCGCCGGAGGCGCAGCGGCTCGCCGCGGCCCAGTGGGCGCGCTCGCGCTCGGGGGCGTTGGCGGCCAGCAGGTCGGCCTGCTCGAGCGCAGCGCGGGCGTCGGCCAGCAGTGAGGGTTCGGTGAGCGTGAGCAGGAAGCTCGCGCGCATGACGTGCGGCAGCATCCAGCCGGGGTCGGCGGCGATCGCGGCGTCGAGGTCGGCGATCGGTGCATCGAAGAACGAGCACATGCGCCACAGGGCGGTTTCGGCGTGCTGCAGTGCTTCCTGGGAAGCGGTGCCGACGGGGTTGTCGCGGCTGTCGTTCATGGTGCTCGCCTTCACCGAGCACGGCGAGGCCAGCGGCTGCCGGTCTGCGCGCCGCCCGATATCGGTGCTCGACCGGCAGCCCCTGGCCTCGCCGAGGCGGCATCGACCCCCGCGGAGCACGGAGAGCGCCGGTGGCACGGTGTCGGCCGGGGGGGGCGGGCGAGCACGGATATCGGGCCGCGCACAGCCCGGCCCCCCCGGCCGGCGCCGCGCTCCGAAGTGGCCATCGACAAGGGACCGCTCATCACACCGGTGCCGCCGGCCACGCCCGCTGCGCCGGGCGGATCCGCTCCCACAGCTGCGCCACCTGCAGCACGCCCAGGTCGTCGTGCCGGTGGCCGGTGATCTGCAGGCCGATCGGCAGGCCCGCCGCGGTGAAGCCGCAGTTGATGCTCGCCGAGGGCTGCTCGCTCATGTTGAAGGGCAGCGTGAAGCCGATGTGCTCCAGCGGCCGCGCCGGGTCGTTGGTGGGCGAAGGCCACTCGGCGGCATAGGCCACCACCGGCGAGGTCGGGCTGATCACCACGTCGAAGGGTGCGCAGGCGGCCACCGCGGCCTCGCGCATCGCGCCCATCTGGCTGTAGCCGCGGAACACCTGCTCGCCACTGAGGTCCGCGCCGCCGCGCGCCCACTCGAGGATGAAGGGCAGCACCTTCGCACGCCGCTCCTGCGGCAGCGCGGAGATGTCGAGCCAGCTGCGGCAGCGCCAGAAGGCGTCCATGCCGTCGATCATCGCCCGCGTCATGAAGGGCGCCACCGGCTCGACGATCGCACCGGCCTCCTCGAAGCGCTTCGCGGCGGCCTCCACCGCGGCGCGGGTCTCGGGCTCTACAGGCAGGCCCCAGCCGGCGTCGAGCTGCAAGCCGATGCGCAGGCCCTTCGCCTCGCGGTGCAACTGCTGCCAGGCGATCTCCTGCCAGGGCAGGCTCATGGTGTCGCGCGCGTCGGGGCGGCTGAGCACGCCCATCATCAGCGCGGCGTCGGCCACCGTACGCGTCATCGGCCCGGCGACGCGGCCGGCGTAGGGCGGGTAGATCGGGATGCGCCCGAGGCTGGGCTTGAGCGCGAAGATGCCGCACCAAGCCGCCGGCAGCCGCACCGAGCCGCCGATGTCGGTGCCGATGTGCAGCGGCCCGTAGCCGGCCGCCGCGGCTGCGCCCGCCCCGGCGCTGCTGCCGCCGGGGTTCTTCGTCCGATCCCAGGGGTTGCGCGTCAGCGGGTGGAAGCTCGACAGGCCCGAGGACAGCATGCCGTAGTCGGGCATCGTCGTCTTGCCGAGGATCACCGCCCCCGCCTCGCGCAGCCGGGCGGCGGGCGGTGCGTCCTGCGCGGCCGGCACCAGCTCGGTGGCGGCGGTGCCCAGCGGCACCGGCACGCCCTGGGTCGCGATGTTCTCCTTGATCGTCGCCGGCACGCCGTCGAGCGCGCCCAGCGGCTCGCCGCGGATCCAGCGCGCCTGCGAGGCCTCGGCCTGGATCAGCGCGGCCTCGGCGTCGAGCGCGTAGGTGGCATGCAGCAGCGGCTCCCAGCGCGCGATGTGCCGCAGCACGTCGCGCGTGGCCTCGACGGGCGAGGCGGCCTTGCGCTGGTAGAGGTCGAGCAGCTCGACGGCGCTCAGTTCATGCAGATCGGCCATCCGGCCACTGTAGCGCGGCCGCTCAGAGCCGCATCTCCAGCCGCAGCGTGGCACTGGTGTCGGTGCGTCCGGCGCTGGCCACACGCTGCCACTGCGTGCCCTGCAGCACGTTCGAGCTGCTGATGCTGTCGATCGGCGTCAGGTTGGCCAGCGACAGGCGCAGCCGCGTCTCGCTGTCGATCTGCCACAGCACATAGGCGTCGAGCACCCGGCGCAGCCCGGTCTCCTGGCTCTGCAGCTCGGTCAGCTGGGTGCGATAGCCGGGCGTGAGGCCGAGCGAGCCGCCCACGGTCCACGGCGTGCCGGGCAGCCGGTAGTCGGCGCCGAGGTTGCCCACTGCGCGCGGCTGCTGGTCGATGCGGTTGTCCGGCCCCGGCACCGAGTCGACGCGCGAACGGTACAGGCTCAGGTTCATGCGCAGGTCGAGTGCCGGCGCGTCGGCCCGCAGCTCGGTCAGACGGAACTTGGCGTCGAACTCGACGCCCTGCGCGGTGGCGCGGCCGAGGTTGCGCGGCCGCGAGACCCAGCGTGGTTCGTCGGCCCAGGCCACGTCTTCCAGCGCGGTGACGTTGCGGATCAGGTCGCGGATGCGGCGGTGGAACAGGTTCACCGACAGCACGCCGCCCTTGTCGAGATAGCGTTCGAACGCGAGGTCGATGCCGTGCGACTGCTCCGGCTCCAGTTCCGGATTGCCGGCGCGGTCGGGTGACGAGGCGACGTTGCCGCCCGGCACCGGGTACAGCGTGTTCAGCGTCGGCAGCGCGATCAGGTTGCGCAGCGTTGGCGCGCGATAGCTCTGCGTCAGCGACAGGCGCAGCTGGTCGCGCTTCGGCGCGTTGAAGCGCCACACCAGGTGGGCCAGCGGCGAGACCACCATGCTGCGGTTGTCCGTCGCCGAGCCGCCGCTGTCGCTGCGGGTGTGGATCGACTCGACCCGCACGCCGGCATAGGCCCCCCAGTTCGGCGCCAGATCCCACTCGTCCTGTAGGTAGACGGCCTGGCGCAGCGTGCGCGCGCCGATGCCGGTGCCGGCGGCGGCTTCCTGCAGCTGCCCGTCCAGCCAGGTGGCGGAGGTCTCGTCGCGCTGCGTGCCCTCGCTCTCCCACCCGCCCACGAGGCTGTGGCCGCCGCCCAGGCTGTGCATCAGCTTGCCGGCGAGCGACCAGGAGGTGTCCGAGAACGAGGTCGCGATGCGGATCTGGCGCACGCGCGAGCCGTCGGCGGCGAACTGCGTCAGCGTCGAGCCGCTGTCCAGCGCGAAGCGGCCGGCACCGCCGCGCAGTTCGATGCGCGTGTCCGGGCCGACGCGTCGCGTGAGCTGCAGGTTCAGCCGGGCGATGTCGAAGTCGGAGCCCCCCTCGCCGCTGCTGGCGGCGTAGGGCGTGGCTGGCGCCGCGCCGATGGCCTCAAGCTCGCTGGCGCTCGCCGTGCGCGAGGTGCCGCGCATCACAAAGGGCTGCAGTACGAGCTGCTCGCCGGGCCCAAGACGCCACTGGATGCGCGACGACGCGTTCAGCCGCCGCCGCATCACGAACAGCGTATCGTCGTCGAGCTGGTCCAGCGCCACCGCGCCGCTGGACAGGTCGCTGAAGGTCGTGCGCGCCTGGGTGTCGGTGCGTTCGCGGCTCTCGCTCGCATTGACGGTCAGGTTGAAGCTGCCGTCCTCGCCGAACACGCCGTCGCGCGAGACCGAAAGCTGTGGCGAGACGCGCCCGCGGTCGACGGTGATCGCCGGCCGCACGTCGGTGTTGCGCTTGCGCAGCGGCTCGCGCAGCACGATGTTGATGGTGCCGGCGATGGCGCGCGTGCCGGTCTCGGCGGTCGGCGCACGCATCAGCTCGATGCGCTCGACCACGTCGGGCGAGAGCTGCTCGACCGAGAAGCCCGGCGGCGGCCGCTCGCCGTCGATCAGGATCTGCGTGTAGCCGCTGCCCATGCCGCGCATGCGCAGGTCACCGCCGCGCCCCGGCCGGCCGCCCTGGGTGACGCCGGGCAGGCGGCGGATCACCTCGCCGACATTGCTGTCGCCGTACTGCTCGATCTCCTCGCGGCCGATGACGATCTTCGCCGCACTGGCGTTGCGGCGCATCTCGGTCGGGTCGTTGCGGCGGGCGCGGATCTCGACCGACTCCAGGGTGGCCTGCGGTGCCGAGGCGGGCGCGGCCGGCGGTGCCGGCTGGGCATGCGCCAGCGACGCCGCGGCCAGCGCGGCGAAAGCGAACGGAGCGGGCTTCACCAGCTGAGTGCAGCCAGGTCGTTGGCGAAGATCGGCGAGCTGCTCCACAGGCCCTTGAGCGGCTTGCGCGCCACCGCGAACTGCGGCAGCTGGAACAGGTAGGCGTTGACCTGGTCTTCGGCCAGCCGGCGCTGGATGTCGCCGACGACCTTCAGCCGCGCCTTGGCATCGGTGGTGGCGTTGTAGGTGGCCAGCAGGTCGCGGAAGGCCTTGCTGTCGTAGCCCCAGTAGTAGTTCGGGTCGGCGTAGCGGTCGAAGTCCAGCGGCTCGACGTGGCTGATGATGGTCAGGTCGTAGTTGCCCTTGAACGCGCCGGACAGCCACTGCGCCCACTCGACGTTCTCGATCTTCGCGTTGATGCCCACCTTGGCCAGCTGCGCCGCGACGATCTCGCCCCCCTTGCGCGCGTACTGCGGCGGCGGCAGCGTCAGCGTCACGTTCAGCGGCGTGGCCACGCCGGCTTCCTTGAGCAGCCGCTTCGCCTTCTCGGGGTCGTGCGGGCTCATGGCGGTGAGGTCGACGTAGCCGGCGTCGCTGGGCACCAGGTGGCTGCCGATCGGCGCGCCGTGGCCCTCCATCGCGCCGTCGATGATCGCCTTGCGGTCGACCGCCGCCGCGATGGCGCGGCGCACGCGCACGTCGTCGAAGGGCTTGCGCTTGTTGTTGATGGCCACGATGGTCTTGCCGCCGGTGCCGCCGATGGCCACGGTGAAGCGCTTGTCGGCCTGGAACTGCGGCAGGTTCTGCGGCGCGCCGAAGCGCGGCATGCCGTCGATGTCGCCGGCCAGCAGCGCCGACACCTGGGCGGCCGGGTCGCTGATGAAGCGGTACGTCACCCGCTTCATCTTCACCGCGGCGGCATTGCGGTAGTCGTTGTTCTTCACCAACGTGATCGATGCGCCCTTCTTCCAGTCGGCAAACACGAAGGGGCCGGTGCCCACCGGCCTGGTCGCGGTGGTGGGTGCGCTCTTCGGGTCGAGGATGGCGGCGGTGGCTTCGCCCATGCGGAACAGGAAATTGCCGTCGGCGCGCTCGAGCAGCACGATCACGGTGTGCGCATCGGGTGTCTCGATGCGGCTGATGTTGTCGAACACCGATTTCTTGGCCTTGTTGGTGGAGCCCTCCGCCTTGGCACGCTCGAAGCTGAACTTCACGTCGCTGGCGTCGAAGGCCTCGCCGTCGTGGAACTTCACGCCGCGCCGAAGCTTGAAGGTGTAGACCCGGCCGTCGGGGGCGACCGTCCAGCCCTCGGCCAGCAGCGGGCTCACCGAGCCGTCCATGCCGATCTTCGTCAGGCCCTCCAGCACGCTCATGTGCACCACCTCGCCGATGGCGGCGGCCGAGGCCATGGTCGGATCCAGCCCCGGTGCCGGCTCGAGCACCATGCCCAGCACCACGCTGTCCTTGCGCCCTTGGGCGGAAGCGGTGACGGCCAGCGACGCGATCAATGCGGTGAACAGGAAACGAAGCGGACGTTTCATTTCGGCTCCTCGATGACGGGCGCCACTGTAGCGGAGGCTGCGAATTCAGGCTCGTGGGCGGCCATCAGTGCGCGGGTGTACGGATGCTGCGGGTCGCGGAAGATGCGCGCCGTCTCGCCGCGCTCGACGATGCGGCCATGCTGCATCACCACCACCTCGTCGCAGACATGGTCGACCACCGCGAGGTCGTGGCTGATGAGCAGGTAGGTCACGCCGTAGCGCTGCTGCAGATCGATCAGCAGGTTGAGCACCTGGGCCTGCACCGACACGTCGAGCGCGCTGACCGGCTCGTCGGCGACGATCAGCTTCGGCTTCGTGATCAGCGCACGCGCGATGGCAATGCGCTGGCGCTGGCCGCCGGAGAATTCGTGCGCGTACTTGCGCGCGTCGCTCGCGCGCAGGCCCACCGCCTCGAGCACCTCGGCCACAGCGCGCTCGCGCTCGGCGCCGCTGCCCTGCCACAGCGGCTCGGCGACGATGCGGCCGACCTGCTGGCGCGGATCGAGCGAGCCGTAGGGGTCCTGGAAGACCATCTGGAAGTCGCGCCGCGCCTCGCGCAGCGCGGCGGCGCCGAGCGCGTTCAGGTCGCGGCCGAGAAACTCGACGCGGCCGGCACTCGGCGGCTCCAGCGCCATCGCGATACGCGCCAGCGTCGACTTGCCCGAGCCCGATTCGCCGACGACGCCGAGGCTGCGGCCGCGCTCGATCGAGAGGCTGACGCCTCGCAGCGCTTCGACCACCGGCGCAGGCGACAACAGCCGCTCGCGCGGCAAGGTGTATCGGCGCGTGACGTCGTGCAACGCAAGCAGGGTCGGCGATGGGTTGGCCATGCCGGGAATCATGCCCGACGCCCAACAGGTTCGTAAGCAGGCATCGCAGCAGGCCGCAAAGCTGTGACCGAGGTAAGGGTGCCGGATACATGTGGGAAAGCATCCCATCACGGCCTTATGGTTCGCGCCGCCGGGCATCGTGTCCGCGCCAAGTCACACAGAACAGAGGATGTCGAGCATGAAGGCAAGCACCATGAAGTCGTTGAAGCTGACCGCGCTGAGCCTGGCCGCGGCCGTGTTGTTCGGTTGCGGTGGTGGCGGCGGCACGCCGGGCGCGGCGGGTGCCGACGCCTCGGTCGTGATCGTGAGCGATTCGGCCTCGGCACTGCGCGTGAGCCTGGCCGGCGCATCCGGAAGCGGCGACAGCTCGCCGTCGACGGTGCTGTCGCAGGCGCAATACACGTTCTCGGCCAACGTCACCGCCGGCCAGCACGCGGGCCAGACCATCACCGGCACGCTGCTGCTCAAGACCGAGCAGGAAGACGGCGAGACCGAGGTCGAAGGCCTGCTGGTGCCCACCACCGCCGCCGCGAGCGACGGGTCGGGCGGGAGCGCGGCGAGCGCGCAGGCCGAGGCGCTGCGCGAGCAGCTCAAGGCCACGCTGCGCGACTTGCGGTCGGCCTATCGCAGCGACGTGCGGGCCCTGCTCGAGACGCTGAAGGCCGCGCTCGAGGCCGGACGGCCCACCGACGGGAGCCGCGAACTGACAGCGGCACAGAAGGAGGCGATCGAGGCCTTCAAGGCGGCCTTCGCCGAACGGACCTCACGCTACGAGGGCGACGTGGCGGTCGCCGTCCAGGACGTGCGCGCGCAGCTCGAGGCCCTCGGCGTGACCCTGGCCGACCGGCGCGGGCATCGCGATGACGAGGACGACGACGGACGCCGCGAGATGCGCGGTTTCCCCGTCAAGGGCACGATCGACGCCAACGGCCAGCTCGTGCTGAAGATCCGCTACGGCAAGCGCAGCGTGGTGCAGGCCATCGGCACCGTGGCGGCGGATGGCAGCCTGAGCGGCAGCTTCACCGGTCCGGGGGCCGACGACAGCGGCACCTGGAGCGCGACTGCTGCCACACCCACAACTGCACCCGCACCCGCACCCGCAACTGCACCCGCACCCGCACCCGCACCTGCACCTGCACCGGCACCGGCACCGACGGGCGATGTGGCGTCAGGTCTGTCGCTGTACAGCGCCAACTGCAGCGGCTGTCACGGCAACAGCAAGGCCAGCGCGACGCAGGCCAACACGGCCGCAAAGCTCCAGTCGGTGCTCGCCAGCGTGAACAACCACGTCAACGCCGGCTTGAACACGCGCTTCGACCAGCAGCAGCTGCTCGACTTGGCGGCCTACATCGCCAGCCCGAAGTGAGTACAGAGTCGGCCCGGCTCAGCCGGGCCACCCCTGCGCACCGGTCAACGGCACAAAGCGCACGCCCATCAGCACCTCGCGGTGCTCGCTGTGCTCCCCGGTGCGAGTGAGCCGTACCAGTTGCTGGTGGCCGTCGAGCTCGCCCACCGGCATCACCAGCCGTCCACCCACGGCCAGCTGGGCCTTCAGCGCCGCTGGCACCTCGGGTCCGGCGGCGGTGACGACGATCGCGTCGTAGGGCGCGGCCTCGGGCCAGCCGAGCGTGCCGTCGGCGCAGTGCACGTGCACGTTGGCCACGCCGAGCGCGGCCAGCGTCCCACTGGCGTGCTCGGCGAGCAAGGCAATGCGCTCGACCGTGTGCACTTCGCGCGCCAGCTGGGCCAGAACCGCGGCGGCGTAGCCCGAGCCGGAGCCGATCTCGAGCACGCGTTCGTCGCCCTGCAACTGCAGCGCCTCGCTCATGAAGGCGACGATGTAGGGCTGCGAGATGGTCTGCCCGGCCTCGATCGGCAGCGGGTTGTCGTCGCAGGCCTGGGCCTGCCAGCCGGGGCGCACGAAGCGCTCGCGCGGCACCTCGCGCATCGCCTGCAGCACGCGCGGATCGTGCACGCCGCGGTCTTCGATCTGGTTGCGCACCATCGCGTCGCGGCGGGCGGCGAAGTCGGTGTCGTGGCTCATGGCGAGGCCTCCTCGATGCGGATGCAGCGAGCCAAGTGACGGTCGCCGACCGTGGCC
>NZ_JBFXIO010000058.1:0-16061 GCF_050175855.1 Piscinibacter sp. | reverse complement strand
GAGTGCCGACTTGTCGCGCCCGCGCCGCGCCGTGACGTAGAGCGTGCGATCGTCCTTGTCGAAGCCGCAGACGGAATAGATCTCCGGATCGTTCATGCTGCTCTGCTCGAACAGCGTCTCCCAGGCACCGCCGGACGGCGCACGATGCATGAAGCGCTCGACGATGGGCTTGCCCTTGCTGGGACGCGGCTCCTCCCGGACCGCGATACGCGGGCGACGTTCGCTGTCGAGTTCCCAGAATGTGGTGCGCCCGGGAGAATCGAACGTCAGGAGTTCGAAACGCATCGTGCGGAAGTCGAGCTTGTAGACGTCTGCGAATTCGCGCGAGCGCTCCCGCATCGACACGTAGGCCACGGTCGAATCGCCCCCCTCGGTTTCGAGCACGTTCAGGATGCGCAAGCCGCGCGGTGCACCATTGTCGTTGTAGCCGAACACCTCCTTCATGTCGGTGCCGTCGACATTGATCGAGTACGCCCCCTTCAGGCGCGGCCGGCCGGACGCCTCGAGGCCATCGGCCACGGTGAAGTACAGGCGCTGGTTGCCGATCCAGCGCGGCCGCACCACATCCCAGCGCTCGGAGGCCGTGATGCTCTTGGCCTGGCGCGTGGCGAGATCGACGATCAGCAGGTTGCCGCGCCCCTTGTACGGCACGACGGCAGCGATGCGCTTGCCGTCCGGCGACAACCGCATCGTGCGGAAATCCTCCAGCCCGAAGAATTGCGAGACCGGCACGTCGGCCGCACGCTTGTAGTCCTTGACGGCCTGCTGCGCCAGGGTATCCGGCGCAGTCAGGGCGATCGCCGTGGCCGCGAGCGCGCCACTCAGGAATCGGTACATCGACATCGAGATCCTCTCTTGAAAGACCGAAAGGCGACCGATCAGATCGCCTTTCGTCACAACGGTTCGGTTCGCTGCCCGCCACGGAGGATCGCTCCGAGGCGGACAACCGTCACCGGCTCAGAAGAACGTGTACTTCGCGCGCAGCGTGTAAACCTGGCCCAGCGCGTTGTGGTAAGTCGCACCCCAGGCACGGGTCTGGCTGTTGACCGCGCCGCGATAGTCGAACGGCGGCTTCTCACCGGCCAGATTGTCCACCAGCAGCGAGAGCTCCAGGTTCTTGAAGCCCTTGTAGCCGACATACAGGCCCAGCGTGGTCCAGGGCTTGACCTCGCAGAAGCGATTCAGCGCAGTGGGCGCCGAGCACACGCCCGAAGGCGTCGGCTTGTTCTGGTACCCGCCCACGTAGTTCGCCGAAAGCTCGGTCTGCCACGGCCCCTTCTCCCAGCCCAGGCGAGCACTCATGCGCAGACGTGGCTGCAGGTAGGTGCCGTTGTAGTCCTCGTTGAGGGCGTCAGGCGCCGGCTGGACGTAGAAGTTGTCGAAGTAGGTCGCCGCCCAGCCGTAGTTGAGCTTGCCTTCCTCACCGAGGTTCGTCTTGCCGCGGAAGTCCACGTCCCAGCCACGCACGCTCGTACCGGCCAGGTTCACGTACGGCAGGTCGACGTCGGTGATGGATCCCGTGGTGTCACGCCGGATGAATCCAGCGTAGGCCGCCTGGTTGGCAAGCAGGTAGGTGATGTCGAGGTTGGTGATCTCGTTGGTGCGGTCGATGCGCCAGTAGTCCACCGAGATGCTGACATCCTTGGCAGGCTCGAACACGAGTCCGACGGTGAAGCTCTTCGACTTCTCCGGCTCGAGATTCGCGTTGCCCGAGACGTTGGCCTGGATGCTCAGGCTGCAGTCCGGGTTGGCCGGGTCGATCACCGGGCAGCGCACCGGATCCTGCACGCCATTGAAGAAGCCGACACTGACCGCCGGGCTGGTCTCGCGCGGGTTGGCGACGCGGAAACCGCGGGCGTACGTGCCCCGCAGCACCAGGTTGGACAGGGCCGTCCACTTCAGACCAACCTTGGGCGTGGTGGACGTTCCGCCAACGCTGTAGCTGTCATGACGCGCTGCCAGCTGCGCTTCCAGCGACTTCATCAGCGGCAGATTGAACTCGCCGTAGACCGACTTCACACTGCGGCTGGAGTCGAGCGGATCGAGTGAGCCGAAGCCGAAGACCTCGCCGATCACGAATCGCTCGTCGTAGTCGTCCTTCTGCTTCTCGCGGCGGGCCTCTACGCCGGCGGCGAAGCCGACGGGGCCGCCCGGCAGCGTCAGCGACGCGAACTCGGTGCTCAGGCGCGCGTCAGCGAAGGTGGTCGTTGCCTCGCCCTTGCGGGTCAGCACCGGCGAGATCTGTGCGAGCACGGCAGGGTCGTTCTGCAGCCCAGGCACGTAGGTACCGTTGGCCAGCGCGGCTTCCATCGGCGTGATCAGGATCGAACCGTACTGGTCGACCGTGACCTTGCCCTTCATCGTGCCGACGGCAGTGTCGAAGTCCCAGCCACCGAGGGAGCCCTTGAGGCCGGCCAGGATGCGGCCTTCATCGGACTTGACCTTCAGGCGGCGCGGCCCCAGATCGCCCGAGCGGTAGAGCAGGTCCACCGGCCCAGTCAGGCCGTACGGCGCACCGTCCACCACCAGCGTGGCCGTATTGAAGTCGTTGTAGTAGAACTGCGGATCGAACTGGTACGAGTACTTGCTCTTGCCGATGCCGGCCTCGAAGAAGCCCGTCAGGTTGGAGCTGAGCTGCACGTTGCCGCGCACGAACAGGCTGTCGCGCTCCGCTCCCGGCAGCATGGTGTTGTACTCGAACACGTCGAGCACGCAGCGCGTCAATCCGCCGACGACACGCTGGTCCTTCGCGGCACAGGTGGTGCCGGGCGTCTGCTCGATCGCGCCGGTGAAGAGGTTGCCCGGGTAGGAGTAGGCCGAGCGCAGGTCGAGCGGCGCGCCGACCACGCTGGTCAGGTTGCGCGACGGATAGAACCTGTTTTCGCTGACCGTGGCGTGGTCCTGCGTCAGGTGCTCGTAGATGCCGAAGATGTTGTAGCGGTCGGCAGCGATGTCGCCTACGCCACCGGACAGGCTCAGGCGAGTGGAATTGAGCGCACCCGGCCCGTTGAATCCATGCTGGACCTGGGCCTCGAGCCCCGTGAAGTCGCCACGCAGGATGATGTTCACCACGCCGGCGATGGCTTCAGAGCCATAGATGGCCGAAGCGCCGTCCTTCAGGATGTCGATGCGATCGATCGCCGACACCGGGATCGAGTTCACGCTGGTCAGCACCTCCTGGAAGCCTGTGATGCCGTACGGCGCGATGCGCCGGCCGTTGATCAGCACCAGTGTCGCGCCGCCGCCCAAGCCGCGCAGCGAGATCGTCGCAGCACCGGGAGTGAAGCCGCTGAACTCGACGCCGCTGAGGCCGCCCTGCACCACCGTCAGCTTGGTGATCACGTCACCGAGCGTCGAAGCACCGGAGCGCACCATGTCCTCGCGCGTGATCACCGTGATGGGAGACGCGGTCTCCATGTCGGTGCGCTTGATGTTGGAACCGGTGACCTCGACGCGCTGCAACTGCTGTTGCTGCGGCTGCTGCTGGGTCTGCTGCGCCCATGCGATCTGGGCGCTGGTGGCGCACAGGGCCAGCACGGCCAGCCGGATACGACTTGGCTTGAACATCTGAAAGATCCTCCAATAGGGGCTCACGCGCGCCCCGACGTTGTGGTTGCTTCGAGCGCTGCCGCCGGATCACGGTCGGTGCACACCTCGGCAAAGTCCCGAAAGAACTTTGTGCCTTCAGCGTAACCCGATGTGTACGCGGCGCCTCTCATGGGCTTCACTGATGAGGCGCGATAGCAACAGCACATGACCGCGAGATGACGCAAGTGCTGCGCCTGAAAAGCAGGAAGCCCCCGCATTCGCGGGGGCTTCCTGTCTAGACAAGTCGCGAACCGTTCAGCTTCGACGTCTGGCGTACAGCGACCACAGCCGGGCGAGATCCGCGGTCCCGTCGTTGCCGGCCACGCTGCGCAGCGTCGCCTGGGCCTTGCTGTCGCCGGCCAGGACCTGGGCGATGCCCAGATGCAGCTTGGCATCCTCCGGCCGCTTGAGTCCGCCCTTGGCGATGCCCTGCTGGATCATCGGCAAGCCGCCAGCCGTGTCGCCACCCATGGCCCGTGCAAAGCCGAGCTTGACCAGGCCGTTGCCGTCCTTGGCCGCCTTGGCCTCCGCTTCCGCCGCGGCCTGCCCGGCCTTGGCCTCGGCGACCTTGCGCGCCACCAGGTCGCGCAGGCGCTTGTGCCGCTCGGCCTCGGCGCCCGTGCCGAGCACGCCCGTGGCAAAGCCCTTGTCGACCACCTGCCGAGCTTCCTCTTCGTGACCGGCCTGCAGGGCAAGCTGGCCCATCTCCATGTAGTCTGCCGCCGACGACAGGCTGCCAGTGGCCAGGCTGAGGCGGTAGGTGTCGAGCACCAGCCGGTCGCTGAAGCCGGGCTTGCGCTGCATGCGGCTGAGCAGATCGACCCAGTACTCCTTCTTCTGGTAATAGGTGACCAGCCGTTCCAGCGCGAACACCGTGCTGCTCTGGTCCTTCATCTGCGCCGCCGCATTCAGGAGCAGGTTCAGACGGTCCTGGGCCGGCGTGGCCCCGCTCTTCTCCGCCGCCTGGATCTCGGTCATGAGTTCGCGCGCAGCACCGGCGAAGTCGCCGCTGAGATACTGGCTCTGGATGAGCAGCGTGCGCAAGGCCGGGCTCGTCCCGCCCTCCTTGAAGTAGCGCTGGCCCCACTGCATGGCCTTGCCGTAGTCCTTGGCGCGGTAGTAGCCGCCGGCAATCGATTCGGCCATGCGCGCCTTGTCGGCCGCCGAGACCTTGCCGCTCGCGGCCAGGGCCTCGAACGACCGGGCTGCCGTGTCCATGTCGCCGGCACCGGAGGCCGCGGCGATGCGCATGCGCTCGATGAGGAAGCTCTCGTTGGCGTTCTTGGCGCCGGCGGCATCGGCCTCGCGAACCTTGCCGAGCGCCTCCTTGAACTTGCCGGCCTTGATCAGCTCCTGCGCGGCCTGCAGCGGCTTGCCCACGTCGGGACGCACCGCCTCCTGGGCCTGCGCGCCAAGGGCGATGAACAGCGCCGCCGCCAGCGCGGTGATGCGTGCGTGCTTCATGGCGCTACTTGACGAACTGTTCGTTGCCGACCATGCCGAGCTTGGTCACGCCCAAGCGCTGCGCCGATGCCAGCACCATGGCGACCGACTTGTACTCCACCAGCTTGTTCGGCCGGATGTGCACCTCGGGCTGGTCCGGCAGGGCCGCCGCCTGGGACAGGCGCGCCTCCAGCGCCGCGCGATCGGCCAGCACCTCGCCGTTCCACAGCACCGTGCCGTCGAAGTCGATGTCGATCGTCACGACGACGGGCTCGACCTGCGACGGCGGCGGCGCGCCCTGCGGCATGTTGAGGTTGACGCTGTGCAACTGGATGGGAATGGTGATGATCAGCATGATGATCAGCACCAGCATCACGTCGATCAGCGGCGACGTGTTGATGTCGAGCATCACGTCCGGCTCGCTGCCGCCGGAAGAGCCTACGTTCATTCCCATGCTCTACCCCTTCGGCGGCGGTTCGGTCACGAAGCTGATCTTGGCGATCGCCGCGCGCTGGCAGGCAAACACGACCCGCCCGATCGACTCGTAGCGTGCACCGAGGTCACCGCGGATATGGACCTCGGGTTGAGGGTTCATCACCGCGATCGTCTTCAGGCGCTGGAACAGTGCCTCGCTGTCCGCCACCGGCTGGGCGTTCCAGAACAGGTCGCCATCCTTGTTGACGGAGATCTCGATGTTCTCCGGCCTGGTCTGGCGCGCGATGTTGGATTCCAGCGGGAGCTGCATCGGCACGGTCTGGGTCACCACCGGGATGGTGATCAGGAAGATGATGAGCAGCACCAGCATCACGTCGACGAGCGGCGTGGTGTTGATGGCGCTGGTGAGGTCTTCTTCCTCACCGCTGCTGATCTGCATCGCCATGGCGTTCTCCTGGCGTAAGGATGATCAGCGCGCCTGCTTGGCGCCCATCAGCACGCCGTGCACGTCGGCGGCGAAACCGCGCACCGCGTCCATGGTCACCTTGTTGCGGCGCACCAGCCAGTTGTAGCCCAGCACCGCCGGCACGGCGACCGCCAGGCCGATGGCCGTCATGATCAGCGCCTCGCCCACCGGGCCAGCCACCTTGTCGATCGAGGCCTGGCCGGCGATGCCGATGGCCGTCAGCGCGTGGTAGATGCCCCAGACCGTACCGAACAGGCCGATGAAAGGCGCGGTGGAACCGACCGTGGCCAGGAAGGCCAGGCCGTCCTGCAGGCGCGACTGCACTTCATCGACACTGCGCTGCACGCTCATCGTGACCCAGCTGTTGCGGTCGATGTTCTCCGTGAGCTCACCCTCATGGTGCTCGTTGGAGTTGATGCCGGTATCGGCGATGTAGCGGAAAGCGCTGCCATCCTTGAGCTTGGCGGCGCCCTCCTTCAGGCTGTTCGACTTGAACACCGTCGAGCGCGCATGCTTGGCCTCGCCCGAGATCTTGAAACTCTCGAACAGCTTGGTGATCAGGATGTACCAGCTACCCATGCTCATCAGGACGAGGATGATCAGCGTGCCCTTCGAAACGAAGTCACCCTGCTCCCACATGGCCTTCAGGCCGTAGGGGTTGTCGACGGTTTCCTTGCTGACGGTGGCGGCGGGAGCCGGCGCGGCGGCCGGAGCCGGTGCGGCCTCCTGCGCGGCAGCCGGCGCAGTCTCCGGCGCGGAAGCCTGGGCCATCACGGCCTGCGGGCCGAAGCCGACGGTCAGGGAAACGAGGATTGCAGCAATGTGTTGACGGAAGCTCATGGGGTTCTCTTTCGGGGTATGCAGAGAATTCGGATTCGGTGAGGACGGGTTCCGGGTCGGACCGTCGTCAGTCCATCTTGTAGAGGAAGGGAACGGTCACGACGACATCCTGGCCCTGGCCGGCACAGGTGTACTCGGAGACGATCCTGGAGGCCGCGCGCGCGAAGATCGGATGTGTCGACTTCACCGCCTTGACGTTCTTGATCTCGCCGTTCGGACCCAGCGTGAACTGAATGACCGCCTCGCCTCGTTCCAGGCCGGCACGGGCGGCCTCGCGTGGGAACGAGGCATCGCCCATCTTCTGCTGGTAGTTGGAGCAGGCGACAGCGGCGTTCACCACCGCCGGTGCGGGCGGTGCCGGCGGCGCGGGCGCCGCGGGCGCCGCGGGCGGCGGCGCCGGCGCGATGACCACCGGGGCCGGCGGCGGCGTCGGCGTCACGGCCGTGATGGTCGGCTGCGGCGGCGGAGGCGCCGCGATCTGGATCTCGGGCGGCGGGATGAAGGGAGGCGGCGGGGCCTCGAGTCGGGGCGGAGGAGGCACCACCACCTCGGGCGGAGGTGGCGGAGGCTTCACTTCCTCGATGACCTTGGTCTCGATCGGAGCACGCACCACCTCGACCACCTTCTTGGCCAGTCCGGTGAGCAGTGCATAGACGATGAGAACGTGAAAGAGGATGACAGCGGTGATCCCAACGAGGTGTTTCCTCGGGTCTCGCTGCCGCTGGGCGAAGTTCATGTCCTGGGGTCTCCAGTTCGAAAGCGTCGGAGGTTAACAAAAATGCCCGCCGGCTCGTGACCAGCGGGCATGGTAGGAAAGTAACGCTTGTCGTCGGCGATCAGAACTTGTACGACGCGTTCACGTAGGCGACGCGCCCGCGTGAATCGTAGTAGCGATCGTCGAAGCCGAACTGCTGGCCGCGGTTCAGACCACCCGTCGAGATCGACAGAGGCGGCTTGGTGTCGAACACGTTCAGCACGCCCACCGTCAGCAGCAGGCTCTTCACCGGGCGCCACTGGGTCTGCCAGTCGAGCGTGGCCGAGCGCTTGATCTCGAGGCGGTAGTTGTTGTCCGCGCCGATCACGTTGCCGTTGGCGTCCAGGATCTCCACGCGTGAGGGCGCGTCGGTGTAGCCCGACTTGAAGTTGGCCTGCAGCGTGTGGGTCCAGTTGCCCATCGTCAGCGTGTTGGTCCAGCGGCCCTGCCAGCGGAAGGTGACCGAACCCAGCTCGTTGTGGTTGCCGATGGCCGAGTAGTAGGCACCGCCTTCCTGCAGTTGCTGCTCTTCGCGGATCATGTAAGTGACCGCGGCGTTGGAGGTCAGGTCGCCGAAGCCCAGCTTCGCGCGGCCGGTCGCATCGAGGTCGAGGCCGGTGTAGAAGGCCTTGCCCAGGTTGCGGTTGTCGGCCTTGAAAGCCAGGTAGACCACGCCGGTGCCGGTATCAGCCTTCGTCGTGAACGAATCCTGGTACTTCAGCGGGTTCGCGAAGACCTCGTCTTCCGACAGCTGGCCGAACGAATCGCGGATCTGGACGTGCCACAGGTCGGCGCCGAAGCTGGCATTGCTGCTCGGCTCGAAGCGGATGCCCAGCGAGGCCTGGCGCGACTTCTCCGGCTTCAGGTCGGGGTTGCCGCCGGCGAACTGGTCGTACTGCTTGCGACCGGGCTGGCAATTCGCGTTCAGCGCCTGAGCGACCTGCAGCAGCTCGGCCGTGCACTGGTACGGATCGTTGGTCACGCCGAACGGCTGCAGCGAGGCATTCACCTGCGGCACCGTCGGGGCATGGAAGCCCGTGCCCACCGAGCCGCGGACCAGCAGGCTCTTCGAAGGCGTCCAGCGGAACGACGCCTTGGCAGTCGTCGCGTTGCCGAAGTCGGAGTAGTCGTCGAAGCGCACCGAGGTCGTGGCCTCGATCGTCTTGGTGACCGGGATCACCAGCTCACCGAACACACCGTAGGCCTTGCGGTCGGCACCGTAGGGCTCGGTGGCGGCCTCATCGCCGAAGCGCTGGTCACAGGGGATCGCCGGCGTGGCGTTCGGATCGCACAGCGTGCCTGCCACCGGGTCCGCCAGCTTGCCCTGCGCAAACAGGCTGGGCTTGGACTGGAACTTCTCCTTCTGGAACGAGATGCCCGCGCCGAGCATCATCGGCCCGGCCGACAGGTTCATCAGTTCACGCGAACCACGCAGCGCGACGGTGTCGAGCTTGGCGATGCCGCCGTCCCAGTAGCCGTTGTAGGCTGCCGCGTTGATCGCGGCCTGCGCGGCAGTCGACTGCTGCCCCGGCCCGACGAAGGGGTCGAGCAGGCCACTTGCGCGAAGAGCGCCCACGGCGCGGGCGCCCGGATAGCCGGCGATGTTCTCCTTGGCATCGCTCTCGGAGTGCGAGTAGGAGGCGTTGTAATCCCAGCCGAACAATTGGCCCTTGGACCCAAGAGCAATGTCGTAGAACTTCGAACGGTTGTCGCTGGTCCGCTTGCCGAGGTCGTACAGGCGATAGAAGACCAGGGTGCCGTCGCCGGCCACGCCGTCGCCGTCCAGGTCAGCGCCGCTGAAGCCGGCGGGGGCGAGGTACTGGTTGAACAGCGCGGAACCGGTCGGCACGACGATCGAGCCGGGCACCGGCGCGATCCGCGAGATCGCCTGCGACTTGGCATAGAGCATGTCCAGGAACAGCTCTTGGTCGCCGACCTTCTTGTTGACCGTGGCCAGCACGGTGTCGCGCTTGCGGACCGGATAGATCTCGAGTTCACCGACGAAGTCGAAGCTGCAGTAGTCGTCGGTGTAGTTCTCGTCGATGCCGTCGCCGTCCGCGTCGAGCGTGTAGTCCTCGGTGATACGGATGGTCTTGTCCGGGCACTGGCCACCGGCCAGCAGCGTCAGATTCTTCGCCTCGACGCCGTTGTCGGCCAGCACGTTGCCGGGAATGGCGCTGGGAGTGGTGTTCTGCGCGCGCAGCGTGCGGCCGGCGGCATCCGTGAACACGACGCGGGCGGAATTGCCGAAGTTGCGATCCTTGGCATCCAGCTTGGTGCGCTCGTCATGCTGCGCCGAAAGCATCACGCTGAAGCCGTCGGTATTGATGTCGCCGAAGCCCTTGCTGATGCTCACGCGCGTCTCGCGGGCGCCACCGCTCGGCTGCGAGTACCCAACCGTCACGTCGCCTTCGTTGGTGTAGCGACGGGTGATGAAGTTGACCACACCAGCGATGGCGTCGGCGCCGTACAGGGCCGAGGCGCCGTCGGTCAGGACCTCGATGCGCTCGATGGCGGCAAAGGGAATGGCGTTCAGGTCCACCGCGGCGGCGAAGCCCGTCAGCGACTGGCCACCGAACTGGGTCAGGCGGCGGCCATTGAGCAGCACCAGGGTGCGCGTCTCGCCGATGTTGTGCACGGAGACGCCGTTGAAGGCCGTGCCTCCGCCGACGCTGCTGGACTCGCCGAAGGATCCCTGGATGGCCGGCAGCTTCTGCAGCAGGTCGACCACCGAGGTGGCGCCGGTCTTCTCGATCTGTTCACGCTTGATGATCTGGACGGGCAGTGCCGTCTCGGCGTCGATGCGGCGGATCGAAGAGCCGGTGATCTCGACGCGCTCGAGGGTTGCCTGGCCGAAGGCGGGCACGCTGGTGAGGCCCGCGGCACCGCCCAGTGCGAGTAGCACCGCGCTGCAAACCTTGGTTCGCTTGTGCATTCGTTATCTCCTCTGAAAGGACTGAAAGGTCGAAAGGTTGGGAGCATCCTGCCCAGCAAGAGACATGCCGCACCGAGATGCTGGTGTCCCCCGTCCGTGCAGAGCGCACCGTCGAATTCTCGCGAAGTGAAATAGCACGACCGTACAGGGTATTCCTTGAGTTCGTGGCGTCTGCATCACACTCGTTCAAGCAGAGCCGCCCCCGGCAGCGGTTCAGAGTGGTCTAGACAGCTCACTCCACCCGAACAAGTCCCTATGGACGGCCACCGATCAGGTGCACGCCTACTCGCTCATCACCCGGCCACCGGCCCTCGCGGAGACATCCTTGTGGGCGGCCAGCCGAAGACCGCTGACCGTCTGCACCAGGGTCTTCACCGCCTCCCGCTCCGCCGCGTCGAGGTACGGGTTCCAGCAGTCCATCAACAGGATCAGCCGGGTCCTGTCGGACCGATTCCAGGCCTCGTGCAGGTAGGTGTCGTCGAACATCATCAGCCGGCCTTCCTGCCACTCGTGATCCCCGTGGTCGACCACCCGCAGCGCACAGCCGGGTGGAACCACCAGAGGCAGGTGCGTGACCAGCCGCACGTTCGACACCCCGTGGTGCGGCTTGATGCGCGAGCCCGGTCGCAGCACCGAGAAGAGGATCTCCGGCGCTTCGTCCCGGATTCGGCACAGTTCGATGGACTCGAGCACCGCGCTCGTGCGCGGTGCTCGCTCATGGTTCGCGTCGAAGCGCTGGCCATGGCGATAGAAGAAGAATGCCTTCCAGGCAGGCTCGGGCCCGTCCCCATCGACGTAGGCGTCGGCCGGCCCGTCCTTGGGCGGCGAGACGAAGTCGGGCAGTTCGCGCTCCAGCCGGGTCACAGCAATGGCTTCTGCCCGGATGTCCGCGAACGCGTCAAGGAGCTGCGGCGCCCAGGGCTGCAACATCGGGTCGTGATAGGCCGTGGCCGGTAGATCGGGGAAGTAGAGAAACCGAGGTCTTTGCCGCGGATCGGCCGGCGTGGCGTCGAACTCCCGCAGCCAGCCCCGCAGCGCCTTCTCCACTCGCCTCATCTCGCCTGCGCCGAACCGTTCCTGCAGCTCGGCCAGCATCCCCATCAGGAGTTCGCGCTGACCCTTGCGGACCCGCTGCGTCGCCCGCGCCACCAGCGGAGCCCACGCACGCGGAGTGGTTTCGTCATCGAACCACCGCCCTGCCTGACGCGCGAGAACCACGGCCTGAAACCAGGCCTGCAAAGCAGCCGCGGGCGCGCCGGCCAGTTCGCGCATCCGCCCGAGCAGCAGCCAACCGAGCGCGTGGTCGGGTTCGCGCAGCACCAGTGACTCGAGTTCGAGCTGTGCGTCATCGACCTGTCCGGCCTCGGCCAGCACGTGCGCCAGTTCGATCGCGATGCTGTCGTCGTCCGCGCCGCCGCGGCGGCACCCGCGCATGAGGGAGGCGGCGCGAAGGGCGTCGCCACGCATCATCGCCAGGCGCGCCATGCGCCGCAGCAAGGCGGGCTCCCCTGCATGATCCCTCAGCAGGGACGCGTAGGTCGCCTCGGCGCTGAGGGCCTGGCCCTGGGCGTCGAGCTCCAGGGCACGCCGCCAGCGGGGGTCGGCCTGCAGGGTCAGTGCTTCAGCCACGGACGGAGTCTCCGGGCACCAAGGCAATCCGCGGCACCGCCGCCAGCAGCGTTCTCGTGTAGTCGCTGCGCGGCGCCCGGAGCACCTGCTCGACGCTGCCCGCCTCCTCGATGCGGCCGCGCTGCATCACGGCGATGCGGTCGGCGATGTACTCGACCACGCCGATGTTGTGGGTGATGAACAGGTACGAGACGCCGGTGTCGCGCTGCAGGTCGCGCAGCAGGTTGAGGATCTGTGCCTGCACGGACACATCGAGCGCCGAGGTGGGCTCGTCGCAGACGATCAGCCGCGGTTCGACGGCCAGTGCGCGCGCGATCGCGATGCGCTGGCGCTGGCCCCCGGAGAACTCGTGCGGATAGCGCTGCAGCGCGTCGCGGCGCAGCCCGACCTGGTCGACCAACGTGTGCAGCCGCTCCCGGCGGGCCGTGGCGTCGAGTTCGGGGCGCAGCGCGATCAGGCCCTCCTCCAGGATGTCGAAAACGCGCATGCGCGGGTCGAGCGAGCCGAACGGATCCTGGAAGACGATCTGCACCGCGCGGCGCGCCTGGCGCAATGCCTCGCCCTCGAGGGTGAAGAGATCCTGCCCCTCGAACAGCGCCTGCCCGCCGATCAGCGCCTGGCGGCGCAGCAACTGCACGATCGCCTTGCCGGTGGTCGTCTTGCCGCAGCCGGATTCGCCCACCAGCGCCAGCGTGCGGCCCGACGGGATGTCGAATGAGACGCCGTCGACAGCGGTGAACGCGCCCGCCATTCGCTGCAGCAGGCCCTTGCGGATCGGGAAACGCACCGACAGATCGCGCACCTCGAGCAGCACCCTGTCGGCGTCCTCGCCGCGCGGCGCCTCGTAGCGCAACGGCTCGGCCGGCGCCTGGGCGACCACGGCCTTCGCGCCGTCCCGGTAGAGCAGGCAGCGCACGCTGCTGGCGCCGGAGCGCTCCATCGCGGGCTTCGTGCCCTGGCAAGCCTCGAAGGCCTGCTCGCAGCGCGGCGCGAAGCGGCATCCGGTGAATTCCTGCCACAGCGGCGGCACGGTACCGCCGATGGCCGCCAGCGCGCTGCCTCGCTTGCCGGTATCGGGCAGCGCGCGCAGCAGCGCCCGCGCGTAGGGATGCTTCGGCGCCGAGAAGAACTCGCTCGCGCTGGCCACCTCGACGATCTGGCCCGCATACATCAGCGCCACCTGCTGCGCCATGCCCGACACCACGGCCAGGTCGTGCGTGATCAGCAGCATGCCCATGCCCTGCTCGCGCTGCAGCTGGCGCAGCAGATCGAGGATCTGCGCCTGGATGGTCACGTCCAGCGCGGTGGTGGGCTCGTCGGCGATGAGGAAGTCGGGTTCGCAGGCCAGCGTCATCGCGATCATCACGCGCTGCTTCTGGCCGCCGGAGAGGCGGAACGGATATTCGTCGATTCGCCTCTGCGGCTCGGGGATGCCGACGCGGCCGAGCCACTCGATGGCGCGAGCGCGGGCCGCCTCGCCGCGCAGCTCGGTGTGCGTCTCGATCGCCTCGACGATCTGGTCGCCCACGCGCATGACCGGGTTCAGGCTGGTGGCTGGCTCCTGGAAGATCATGCCGATGCGCCCGCCGCGCACGGCGCGCATGCTTGCCTCGGGCAGCGCCAGCACGTCGTGGCCCTCGATGTCGATGCGCCCGCCAGTGACGTTGCCGTTGTCGGGCAGCAGGCGCATCAGCGCGAGCGCGGTCATGCTCTTGCCGCAGCCCGACTCGCCCACCAGCGCAAAGGTCTCGCCTCGGCGGATGGCCAGGCTCAGGCCGTCGATAGCGCGCACCAGGCCGGCGTCGGCGTCCAGCGCCACCTTGAGGTCGTCGATCGTCAGCATGTCGTGATCCTCAGGCCGCGCTGCGCTTGAGCAGGCGCGGGCGGAAGCTGCGCGCGCGCGGGTCGAAGGCATCGCGCACGCCGTCGGCGAACAGGTTGGCGGCCAGCACCAGCGTGACCATGAAGCCGAAGGCGGCGGCGAAGCTCCACCACACCACCGGGTCGCGGCTCATCTCGCTGCGCGCCAGGTTGATCATGCCGCCGAAGCTGTTCATCGACGGATCGACGCCGACGCCGACGTAGGTCAGCACCGCCTCGTAGAGGATCAGGTCGGAGAAGCTCAGCACGGTGGTGATCAGCACCAGGTGCATCACGTTGGGCGCGATGTGCTTGGCCATGATGCGCGCGTGGCCGACGCCGAAGGCGGTGGCCGCCTGCACGTATTCGAGCTCGCGCAACTTGAGCGTCTCGCCGCGCACCAGCCGGCACAGCGTCGCCCAGCCGGTCAGGCCGAGAATCACGCACAGCAGGAAGATCTTCAGATCCGATCGCTCCAGGCCGGTCTCGAACAGGTCGGGGTTCTTGTCGAGGAACACCTGCACCATCAGCACGCAGGCGGCGATCAGCAGCACGTTGGGCACCGAGCTGAGCGTGGTGTAGAGGTACTGGATGACCTCGTCGACCCAGCCGCGGAAGTAGCCGGCCAGGATCCCAAGCACCACCGCGAAGGGCAGCGTGGCCACGGTGGCCAGCGTGCCGATCACGAAGGCCGTGCGGATGCTCTTCAACGCCTGGTAGAGCACGTCGTTGCCGGTGCGGTCGGTGCCGAACACGTGGTAGTGGCCCATCAGCGCAACGACCATGCCGATCAGCACCGCGGCGACCGTCACCGTGGCCAGCGCGGCGCGCAGCGGCAGGTCGGTGCGGTCGGCCAGCAGGTCGCGCAGCGCGCCGGCCACGCCACCGTGGCTGCGGCGCAGTGCGGCGGCGGTGGCCAGCGCGGCGAAAGTGGCCAACAGCAGGCCGCCGACGGCGCCGGCGGCCGCCCGCAGGGCCACATCGCTCGCCCACTGTGCCTCGGGATCGCTCAGGTGGGCACCGCCGAACTTCAGGCGCGGGAAGTCGCGCAGCTGCTGGCCATCGCGCTCGATCGGCTCCTTCTGCAGACCCAGGTAGGCCAGCGGCTCCGAGTAGCCGGTCTCGCGCATCGCGATCTGCCGCGCCAGCAGCACGTCGAGCAGGCTCTCGGTGGTGGTGGCATAGAAGGTCGGCGTGCCGGCCGGCGCACCGGCCGCGGGCGGCAGCGCACGGCGGAAGTGCACGCTGTCCGCCACGGTGACCAAGCCGAACAGCACCATCACGATGCCGGCGCACAACGCTGCCGGGTCGCGCAGCACCTTGAACCAGTTGGCGCGCAGGTTGGCGTTGACGCGGATGCGCCAGCCGTACCAGACCAGCGCGGCGAGCATCAGGTAGAGGACGATGTCGGTCCAGAGCAGGACGATCTTCGGCATGGCAGTCAGTCAGGAGAGCCGCACGCGCGGATCGGCCCAGGTGTAGGCCACGTCGATGATCACGTAGCTGGCGATGTACAGCAGCGCGCCGAGGAAGACCATCGAGCGGACGATGGCGAAGTCCTGGCCGCTGATCGCCTCGATGACGAAGGCGCCCAGCCCCGGGATCCCGAAGAAGCTCTCGAACACCAGGCTGCCGAGGAAGACGTAGGGCAAGTACGAGCCGGCGCTGGTGATGATCGGAATCAGCGCGTTCTTCAGCACGTGGCGGAACAGCACCACCGCCTCGGACAGGCCCTTAGCACGCGCCGTACGCACGTAGTCGCGGCCGATCTCCTCGAGGAACATGGCCCGGTATAGCCGCGCCTCGCCGCCCAGCCGCGACAGTAGCGACAGGATGATCGGCAGGATCAGGAACTTGAGGGCATCGAGTCCCGGTGCGTAGCCGTTGATGGGTACCAGCCGCAGCACGCGCGAGAACAGGAACTGGCCGACGATGATGTAGAAAAGGGCCGAGATCGACAGCATCAGCACGCACAGCACCACGCCCCAGAAATCGATGCGCGAGTGGCGGAAGAACACCAGCAGCAGCGCGAAGGCCGTGCTGGCGATCACCTGCAGGTGAACAGCGGCAGCGCGAGCTGCAGGCTCTCCCCCATGCGGGTCTTGATCTCG
>NZ_JBFXIO010000057.1:0-16138 GCF_050175855.1 Piscinibacter sp. | reverse complement strand
CTCCTCGCCCGACAACACTTCCGTGCCAACGCCCTGTGCCGCCAGCCGCTCGCGCAGCGCCCGGGCGCGCGCGGCATCGGGCATGGCCGCGAAGCGCGGCTTCCACCGCAGGCACTGGGCGGCGAGTTCGTCGACGCGGCTGGCACCGGTCAGCGCGAACACCTCGAAACGATCCGGGTGGCGTGCAATCACGTCGAGCGTGTTGACGCCGATCGAGCCGGTGGAGCCCAGCACGCACACACGCAACGGGGAAACAGCTTGGCTCATGGCAGGTTCAGGTCGTGGCCAGCGCGATGGCGATCGGGAACACCGGCAGCAAGGCATCGACGCGGTCGAGCACGCCGCCGTGGCCGGGCAACAGGTTGCTGCTGTCCTTGGCGCCGGCGGCGCGCTTGACCAGCGATTCGAACAGGTCGCCGACCACGCTCATCGCCGCCAGCAGCACCACGCCGCCGACCATGCCGGCCACGCCCCAGGCGGCGGCCATGCGCGTGTACAGGCTCTGCGAGTCGACCGGCTGGGTGGCGTCGATCCAGCGCCACACGAAGGCCAGGGCGATCACGCCGGCCATGCCCGTCCACACGCCCTCCCAGCTCTTGCCGGGGCTGATGGTCGGCGCCAGCTTGCGCCGGCCGAAGGCGCGGCCGCCGAAGTAGGCTGCGATGTCCGCCATCCACACCAGGCAGAACACCGAGAGGATGAAGTTGATGCCCAGATGCCGCGCGTGCGCGATGGCCAGCCACGCCACCCACAGCATCGCCAGGCCGAGCACCCAGCGCACCCCGAGCGGCACCGCCGGCCAGCCTGCCGGCCCGCCGCGCAGCGCCAGCGCGCCGCCTGCCACCCAGGCCAGCGCCACGGGCCACCACAGCCACGCGGGCGGCTGGCTGGTCCAGCCCAGCCACATCGCATCGGCACCGCCGAGCGCGAGCAGCACGCCCATGGCGATGGCCGCATCGGCCGCGGCGTTCAAGCGGCCCCACTCCCAGCCCGCGGCGCCGATCAGCAGCAGCGTGAGGATGGCGAAGGGCCAGGGCGACGACGCAAACAGCGCGGGCAGCAGCAGCGCCAGCAGGACGATGGCGGTGATGACACGCTGCTTGAGCATCGGATCAGGTTCCGGTGGCCTGCACGGGCGGCGGCATGCTCTTCACCAGCCCGAAGCGACGGTCCCGGTCCGCGTAGGCGCGGATGGCCTTGTCGAGTTCGTCCTCGTCGAAGTCGGGCCACAGGCACTCGCTGAACACCAGTTCCGAATACGCCGCCTGCCAGAGCAGGAAGTTGCTGATGCGCACTTCGCCGCCGGTGCGGATCAGCAGGTCGGGATCCGGCGCATCGCCGAACGACATGTAGCGGCCGAGCGTGGCTTCGTCGAGTTCCTCGGGCTTGACGCCGGCGCGCATGGCGGCCTGGCAGGCCTGCACGATGTCCCAGCGGCCGCCGTAGGCGAAGGCCACCCACAGCGTGATGCGCGTGTTGTGCGCCGTGCTCGACTCGGCATGGTCGCAGGCCTGGCGCAGCCGGTCGGTGAGCTGGTTGCGGTCGCCGATCATGCGGATGCGCACGCCACGCGAGGCGAGCTTGGCCAGGTATTTCTCGACCGCCACCAGCACCAGCCCCATTAGGAAAGAGACTTCCTCGGTCGGGCGCTTCCAGTTCTCCGACGAGAACGCGAACACCGTGAGGTGCTCGATGCCACGGTCGGCACAGGCGAGCACGGTCTTGACCAGCGTGTCGACGCCGGCCTTGTGGCCGAACACGCGCGGCAGGTAGCGGCGCTTGGCCCAGCGGCCGTTGCCGTCCATCACGATGGCGACGTGGCGTGGGATGCCGGTGTCCGAGGTCACGAACGGAGGGTATCGGCGAACGGTTGACGGGCGACGGAGGTGGCCT
This sequence comes from Piscinibacter sp., assembly GCF_050175855.1. Classification (GTDB taxonomy): domain Bacteria; phylum Pseudomonadota; class Gammaproteobacteria; order Burkholderiales; family Burkholderiaceae_C; genus Piscinibacter. Next base: position 14,245 of record NZ_JBFXIO010000057.1, on the reverse strand, counting down.
CAGACGGCCATGATCTCCGACTCCTTGGTGGCCACGAGCTTGTCGATCTCGGCGATCGTGCCGTCGGTCAGGCGCTGGATCTGCTCCTGCGCGCGGCGCTCGTCGTCCTCGGAGATCTCCTTGTCCTTCAGGAGCTTCTTCAGGTGCTCGTTGGCGTCGCGACGCACGTTGCGCGAGGCGATGCGCGCCTCTTCGCCGGCGTGGCGCACGACCTTGGTCAGGTCGCGGCGGCGCTCCTCGGTCAGCGCGGGCATGGGCACGCGCAGCAGGTCACCCTGGGCTGACGGGTTCAGACCGAGGTCCGACTCGCGGATCGCCTTCTCGATCTTGGCGCCCATGCCCTTTTCCCAGGGCTGGACGGAGATCGTGCGGGCGTCGAGCAGGGTGACGTTGGCCACCTGGCTGATCGGCACCATCGAGCCGTAGTAGTCGACGTGCACCTGGTCGAGGATGCCCGGGTGGGCGCGCCCGGTGCGGATCTTCTGCAGTTCGACCTTGAAGGCCTCGATGGTCTTGGCCATCTTGGTCTCGGCGGTCTTCTTGATGTCGGCTATCGTCATGGGAGGCCTCTTTCGGCGATGGGCGTCAGACGTGCACCAGCGTGCCTTCGTCCTCGCCCTGCACCACGCGCTTCAACGCGCCGGGCTTGAAGATGGAAAACACCTTGATCGGTAACTTCTGGTCTCGGCACAGCGCGAAGGCGGTGGCATCCATGACCTGCAGGTTCTTCGAGATGGCCTCGTCGAAGCTGATCTGCGTGTATCGGGTGGCCGCCGGATCCTTCTTGGGGTCGGCGGTGTAGACGCCGTCGACCTTGGTCGCCTTGAGCACGACCTGTGCGCCGATCTCGGCGCCGCGCAGCGCGGCGGCGGTGTCGGTGGTGAAGAACGGGTTGCCGGTGCCGGCCGCGAACACGACGACCTTGCCTTCCTCGAGGTACTGCAGCGCCTTGGGCCGCACGTAGGGTTCGACCACCTGCTCGATGGCGATGGCCGACATCACCCGTGCCGTCATGCCCTCCTGGCGCATGGTGTCGGCCAGGGCCAGCGAGTTCATCACCGTGGCCAGCATGCCCATGTAGTCGGCCGTCGCCCGGTCCATGCCGACCGACCCGCCGGCCACGCCGCGGAAGATGTTGCCGCCGCCGATCACCACCGCGACCTCGCAGCCCAGCTGGGTCACCTCCTGCACCTCGCGCACCATGCGCACGATGGTGGCGCGGTTGATGCCGTAGGCATCATCGCCCATCAGGGCCTCGCCGGAGAGTTTCAGCAGGATACGTTTGTAGGCGGGCATTCAGGCGGCTCCTGGCGCGGTGCTTTTCTCGTGGCTTGCAAGTCTAATCGGCCGGGGCTTCCTCCCCCCGGCCGCCAGCCTCAGGCGCCCTTGGCGGCGGCGACCTGCGCAGCGACCTCGGCCGCGAAGTCGTCGACCTTCTTCTCGATACCCTCGCCCACCACGTAGAGCGTGAAGCCCTTCACCTCGGTCTTGGCGGCCTTGAGCATCGCGCCCACGGTCTGCTTGCCGTCGGCGGCCTTGACGAAAACCTGGTCGAGCAGGCTGACTTCCTTGAGGAACTTCTGCACCGAGCCTTCGACCATCTTGGCGACGATGTCGGCCGGCTTGCCGCTCTCGGCGGCCTTCTCGGCAGCGATCTTGCGCTCCTTCTCGACCAGCTCGGCCGGCACTTCGGCCGACGACAGCGCAGCCGGCTTCATCGCCGCCACGTGCATCGCCACGTCCTTGGCGGCCACGGCGTCGCCGGCGAACTCGACGATCACGCCGATGCGCGTGCCGTGCAGGTAGTGGGCGAGGCTGCCGCCGCCGCTGTAGCGCTTGAAGCGGCGGATCGACATGTTCTCGCCGATCTTGCCGATCAGCCCCTTGCGCACGTCTTCCAGCGTCGGGCCGAAGCCGTCCTGGGCATAGGGCAGCGCCGACAGCGCGGCCACATCGGCCGGGTTGTTCTTGGCCACCAGTTCGGCAGCAGCCTTCGTGAAGGCGAGGAAGGAGTCGTTCTTCGAGACGAAGTCGGTCTCGCAGTTGACCTCGACCAGCGCGCCGGTCGTACCGTCGACCGCGGCGGAGATCACGCCTTCGGCGGTGATGCGGGCGGCGGCCTTGCCGGCCTTGTTGCCGAGCTTGACGCGCAGGATCTCTTCGGCGCGACCCATGTCGCCGTCGGCCTCGGTGAGGGCCTTCTTGCACTCCATCATCGGCGCGTCGGTCTTGGCGCGCAGTTCGGCGACCATGCTGGCGGTGATTGCGGGCATATCAGTTCTCCAATCTGGGGGCTGTCGCGGCGCAGCGGCCACGGCAGCGGAAACACGTGTCGGACATCGAAAAAAAGGGGCTGTGACAGCCCCTTTCTTGGCTCGCCGCGGGGCGAGTCGGGGCGGACGGACTCAGGCCGTCGTCTCGACTTCCACGAACTCGTCGCCACCCGAGGCGGCCTGCACCACCTCGGTGGTGGCGTTGGCCTTGCCCTCGAGCACGGCGTCGGCCACCGCGCGGGCGTACAGCGCCACGGCCTTGGCCGAGTCGTCGTTGCCCGGGATGACGTAGTCGATGCCGTCCGGCGAGTGGTTGGTGTCGACGATGCCGACGACCGGAATGCCGAGCTTGACGGCCTCGGCGATGGCGATCTTGTGGTAGCCGACGTCGATCACGAAGATCGCGTCCGGCAGCGCGTTCATGTCCTGGATGCCGCCGATGTCCTTGACGAGCTTGTCGATCTCGCGCTGGAACATCAGCTGCTCCTTCTTGGTGCGCGTGTCGATGCCCGACTCGAGCTGGGCCTGCATGTCCTTGAGCTTCTTCAGCGAACCCTTGACGGTCTTGAAGTTGGTCAGCATGCCGCCGAGCCAGCGCTGGTCGACGAAGGGCATTCCAGCGCGCTGGGCTTCCTGCGCGATCACCTCGCGGGCCTGGCGCTTGGTGCCCACCATCAGGATCGTGCCCCGCTTCGCGGCGAGCTGGCGCACGAACTTCATCGCGTCGTTGAAGAGCGGCTGCGTCTTCTCGAGGTTGATGATGTGGATCTTGTTGCGATGGCCGTAGATGTACGGGGCCATCTTGGGATTCCAGAAGCGCGTCTGGTGGCCAAAATGCACACCGGCTTCCAGCATTTCACGCATGCTGATCGTCATTGGGGACTCCAAAGGTTGGTTCTAGAATCCGGCCCGAATCACGGTGGCGCCTCGCGACGGCTTCCCGTCGGAACAGCACCGCGACACCTTCAGTGGCCGGCTTCGCGATTTGCTTCATCCGGGGTCACCCCCAGACAAAACTCGCAGAGTGTACCACGCCACCCATGCTTCCTGACCTCTGTTCCGCCCGCGAGGCTCTCTCCCGCGGCAGCGCCGCCGCCGGCGCGCTGATCGAAGACAGCATCGCGGCTGCCCGGGGCCCGGCCTGCGAGCACGCCTTCGTCAGCACCAGTTTCGAGCTCGCACGGGAGCAGGCCGCGAATGCGCCATCCGACAGCCCCCTCGCCGGCCTGGCGGTGAGCATCAAGGACCTGTTCGACGTCGCCGGGCAGACCACCGCTGCCGCGAGCCGCGTGCTCGCCGGTACGCCGCCGGCAGCCGCCGACAGCCCGGCGGTGGCGCGACTGAGGGCGGCCGGCGCGGCCTTCGTGGGGCGCACCAACATGAGCGAATTCGCCTTCTCGGGCGTCGGCATCAACCCTCACCACGGCACGCCAGCGAACGTGGCCACGGCCGCTCTCGACGCCACGCCGCGCATCCCCGGCGGCTCCACGTCCGGCGGCGCCGTGTCGGTCGCGGCCGGCGCGGCCTGGGCGGCACTCGGCTCGGACACCGGAGGCTCGATCCGCATCCCGGCCGCGCTCCAAGGCCTCGTGGGCTTCAAGAACACCGCCCGCCTCGTCCCCACGGACGGCGCGATCCCGCTCTCGACCACGCTCGACACCGTCTGCGCGATCACCCGCAGCGTCCGCGATGCCGTGGTGCTGCACGAGATCCTCGCCCAGCGCCGCGTGGCGCTGCCGGGCAAGCCGCTGTCGGCCCTGCGCCTGGGTGTCCCGACGACGTTGATGCTCGATGCGCTCGACCCGGCCGTGGCCACCGCCTTCGAGCGCAGCGTGGCCACCCTGCGCGGCGCGGGAGCACGCATCGACGAGATTGCCCTGCCCCCGCTGGCCGAACTGGCCGCGCTGAACGCCGCCGGCGGTTTCTCCGCGGCGGAGAGCTGGGCCTGGCACCGCCGGCGGCTGGCCTCCGACGGCGATCGCTACGACCCGCGGGTGGCAATGCGCATCCGCCGCGGCGAGAAGATGAGTGCGGCCGACTACGTCGAGCTGATGTGGGCGCGGCGCGACTGGATCGCACGCATGGAGGCCACCTTGGCCGGCTTCGACGTGATGCTGAGCCCGACCGTGCCGATGGTCGCCCCGCCGATCGAGCCGCTGCGCGCCAACGACGAGGCCTTCTTCGCGGTCAACGGTGCCCTGCTGCGCAACCCCAGCGCGATCAACTTCCTCGATGGCTGCGCGCTGTCGCTGCCCTGCCAGGCGAGCGGCGGGATGCCGGTCGGCCTGATGGTCTGGGCATCGGCCCTGCGCGACAACGTGGTGCTCGACGCCTCGCTGGCCATCGAAGCGGCGCTCGCGTCGCAGCGCGGCTGAGCATGCGCGTCGCCATCATCGGCGCCGGCATCGTCGGCGTCACCACGGCCTACGAGCTCAGCGCCGCTGGCCACGAGGTCACGGTGTTCGAGCGTCGCGGCAGCGTGGCGGCCGAGACCAGCTTCGCCAATGCCGGTGTCGTCGCGCCGGGCTACGTCACGCCGTGGGCGGCGCCCGGCATGCCGCTCAAGGTGTTGCGCATGTTCTTCAACCGCCATGCGCCGGTACGCGTCCAGCCCAGCCTCGACCCCACCCTGCTGGCCTGGCTGTGGAAGTGGTGGCGCGCCTGCCGCACCGAGACCTGGAAGGCCAACCGCACGGCCATGCAGCGCCTGGCGGTATTCAGCCGGCACCGCCTGCATGAGCTGACCAAGGCTCTGCAGCTCGAGTACGAGCGCGAGCAGGGCTACCTCGTGCTGCTGCGCAGCGAGTCCGACCTCGCTGCCGCCCGGCCCGGCCTGAAGCTGCTCACCGAACTGGGCAACCGCTTCCACCTCGTCGACGGCGCCCGTTGTCGAGAACTGGAGCCGGCGCTGAATCCCGATACGCCACTGCACGCCGGCGTGCATCTGCCCGACGACGAGGTCGGCAACTGCCGGCAGTTCGCGCACCTGCTTCGCCACGAGGCGCAGAAGCTGGGCGCGCGCTGGTGCTTCCACACCCAGGTGCAGCGCCTCGTGCCCGGCACGCGGCCGCAGGTCGTGCACCGCTACATGCCTCCGGCCGAATCCACTCAGCTGGTGATCGAGCCGTCGACGTCGAACGGCGACGGCCCGCCCACCGAGCCTGCTCCGCTGCAGGCCGTCACCGAAGAGTTCGACGCGGTGGTGGTCTGCGCCGCGATGGGCTCCGCCGAACTGCTGCGGCCGCTGGGCGTGCGCCTGCCGCTGCGTGCGGTGCACGGCTACTCGATCACCGCGCCGCTGCGGCCGGAGGACAGTGCCGCCGAGCGGGCGCCCCGCGCGGCGCTCATGGACGAGCGCTACAAGGTCGCCATCAGCCGCATCGGCCAGCGCGTGCGCGTGGCCGGCAGCGCCGAACTCGGCGGCCGCGTGGAGAAGCACGACACGCGCGCCATCGAGACGCTCTACAAGGTGCTCAACGACTGGTTCCCCGGCGCCGGCCGCATGAGCCAGGTGCAGCGCTGGAAGGGTGCACGGCCCATGCTGCCCGACGGCCCGCCGGTGATCGGCCGCAGCGGCGCCGACGGCGTCTGGCTCAACCTCGGCCACGGCTCGAGCGGCTGGGCGCTGGCCTGCGGCTCGGCCTTTGCGCTCGCGCAAGCGATGGACGGTCGCGAGGAGCCCTTCAGCCTCGCCGGCCTGGGGATCGAGCGGCTGCGCTGATACGCTCGACCCCGATGCGCCGAATCGACTCCTCCACGCCCGACCTGCCGCTCTTCGACGTCGCCCGTACCCGCGACATCGAGGCCCGGGCGCTGGCCGGATTGCCCGCACATGCCCTGATGCAGCGCGCCGGCGAGGCGGTGGCACGCCTGGCGCTGGCCCTGGCGCCGCACGCGCGCACCATCCGCGTCGTGGCCGGCACCGGCAACAATGGCGGCGACGGACTCGTTGCCGCGATTCGCCTGCAGCAGGCCGGCAAGCAGGTCGAGGTGATGCTGCTCGGCGAACCTCAGGCGGATGACGCGCGCGACGCACTGGCACGTGCCCGAGACGCCGGCTTGCCGATCCTTGCCGATGCAGGCACGTCGCTGGGCGCCCACGACCTCGCGATCGATGCGCTGCTGGGCATCGGCGCCCGCCGCGCAGCCGAAGGCGCAGTTCGTGCGGCCATCGAGGCCCTGAACGCCCTGCCCTGCCCGGTGCTGTCCATCGACCTGCCGTCCGGACTGTCGGCCGACACCGGGCAACCGCTCGGTGCCGCGGTGCACGCCACGCACACGCTGAGCCTGCTCACGCTCAAGCCCGGCCTGTTCACCGCGGCCGGTCGAGATCACGCTGGCACCGTGTGGTTCGACGATCTCGGCGTCGACACCGGCGCCGACGAACCCGTCGCCTGGCTCGGCGGTGCCCAGGCCACCCTTGCCGCGCCGCGCCGACACGCCCAGCACAAGGGCAGCTTCGGCGACGTGGCGGTGATCGGCGGCGCGCACGGCATGACCGGCGCCGCCGTGCTGGCGAGCCGCGCGGCCCTGGCCGCCGGCGCCGGGCGCGTGTTCGTCGAGATGCTCGACCCAGCCGCGCCGGCGCTCGACGCCGGCCGGCCCGAGCTGATGCTCCGCCCCGGCTGGAGCCACCGTGTCGACCGCGAAACGCTGGCGGGAAGCACCGTCGTGTGCGGATGCGGCGGCGGCGATACCGTGCGCACCGTGCTGCCCGCGCTGCTGGGCAGCTGCGTACGACTGGTGCTCGACGCCGACGCGCTCAACGCCATCGCCGCAGACGCCGCATTGCAGCAGCAGCTCGCCGCTCGCTCCGCCCGCCGCCAGGCGACGGTGCTGACGCCCCATCCGCTGGAGGCCGCCCGCCTGCTCGGCAGCAGCGTTGCCGAGGTCCAGGCCGATCGACTGGCGGCCGGGCGGCGCCTGGCGGATCAGTTCGGCTGCGTGGTCGTGCTCAAGGGCTCCGGCAGCGTGATCGCATCACCCGGCCGCAGGCCGCGCATCAATGCCAGCGGCAACGCGTCTCTGGCCACCGCGGGCACCGGCGACGTACTGGCCGGCTGGCTGGGCGCCGAATGGGCACAGCGCCGCGAGGCCGATCCGCAGGAAGGTGCGTGGCAGGCGGCGGTGCACACCGTGTGGTGGCACGGCGCTGCGGCCGAGGCTTCCGCTGCGCCGGTGCTGCGCGCCGCCGACCTGATCGAGCACATGGCGCGCCGGTGAGCGGCCGGCCTCAGCGGCGCTTGCTGCCGCGCGTGGCCGCCTTGCGCGCCGTCGACTTGGCCGCCTTGACCGGATGCGCGCTCTTGCCGCCTCTGGCCTTGCCCTTGGTGGCCGCCTTCGCGGCGCGGTCGGCCGCCTTCACGCGCGACAGTTCGTCACCCGCATCGCCCGGTGCTCCGCGCTCGCGCCGCGCCCGCAGCCGCGAGGCGTCGTCCTCGCCTTCGCGCACCATGCGGAAGTCGATCCGTCGGCCGTCGAGGTCGACACGGCTGACCTGCACGCGCACTCGCGCGCCGATCGCGTAGCGGATGCCGCTGCGTTCGCCGCGCAGCTCCTGGCGGGCCTCGTCGAAGCGGTAGTACTCGCCGCCGAGTTCGGTGATGTGCACCAGGCCCTCGACGTACAGTGCGTCGAGCGTGACGAACAGGCCGAAGCCGGTGACCGCGCTGACGGTGCCGGCGAACTCCTCGCCGAGGTGCTCGCGCATGTAGCGGCACTTGAGCCACGCCTCGACGTCGCGCGAGGCCTCGTCGGCGCGCCGTTCGTTGGCGCTGCAGTGCGCGCCGGCCGTCTCCCAGTGCTCCATCTCTTGGTTGGGCGCGTGCTTGGCCTTGCCGGCCTGCCGCACCTTCGGCGCTTCCTCGAACTTGCCGCTGAGCAGGTGATAGCGCTTGCCGGTCAGCAAGGCCTTGATCACCCGGTGCACGAGCAGGTCGGGGTAGCGGCGGATCGGGCTGGTGAAGTGCGTGTAGGCCTCGTAGGCCAGCCCGAAGTGGCCGGCATTGGTGCCGGTGTAGATCGCCTGCTGCATCGAACGCAGCAGCATGGTGTGTATCTGCAGGGCGTCGGGTCGGTCCTTGGTGGCGGCGGCGATCGCCTGGAACTCCTTCGGATGCGGCTCCTCGCTGACCGACAGGCCGAGGCCCAGCGCCTTGAGGTAGTTCTGCAGCAGCGTGCGCTTCTCCGGCGTCGGCCCCTCGTGCACGCGGTACAGCGACGGGTGCTTGGCGCGCGCGATGAAGTCGGCCGAGCAGACGTTGGCAGCAAGCATCGCCTCCTCGATCAGCCGGTGCGCATCGTTGCGGGTTCGCGGCACGATCTTCTCGATGCGGCCGTTCTCGTCGCAGACGATCTGCGTCTCGGTGGTCTCGAAGTCCATCGCTCCGCGCTGCACGCGCTGCTTGAGCAGCACGCGGTAGACCTCGTGCAGGTGCAGCAGGTGCGGCACCAGTACGGCGCGTCGCGCCGCCTCCGGCCCGCGCGTGTTGGCGAGGATCGCCGCCACCTCGGTGTAGGTGAAGCGCGCGTGCGAACAGATCACCGCCGGGAAGAACTGGTAGGCATGCACCTCGCCGGCCGCGGTGACCAGCATGTCGCACACCATGGCCAGCCGCTCCACATCGGGGTTGAGCGAGCACAGCCCGTTGGACAGCTTCTCCGGCAGCATCGGGATCACCCGGCGCGGGAAGTACACCGAGGTGGCGCGCTCGTAGGCATCTTCGTCGAGCGGCTCGCCGGGCTTGACGTAGTGGCTGACGTCGGCGATCGCGACCACCAGGCGCCAGCCGTTGGGCTTCTTCGTGCGGCCGATGCTCGCCGGCTCGCAGTAGACCGCATCGTCGAAGTCGCGGGCGTCCTCGCCGTCGATGGTGACCAGCGGCACGTCGGTCAGGTCGATACGGTGGCGGCGGTCGGCGGAGCGGATCTTCTCCGGCAGCGCAGCGGCTTGCGCCAGTGTCTCCGGCGAGAAGCGGTGCGGCACCTCGTACTTGCGCATCGCGATCTCGATCTCCATGCCGGGGTCGTCGATCTCGCCGAGCACCTCGGTCACGCGGCCCACCGGCTGCGAGTACATCGACGGCGGCTCGGTGAGCTCGATGGCCACCACCTGCCCTGCGGTCGCGTTGGCGATCGCGTTCTTCGGCACGATGATGTCCTGGCCGTAGCGCTTGTCTTCCGGCGCGACCAGCCAGACGCCGCTCTCGTGCAGCAGGCGGCCGATGATCGGCGACTTGCGACGCTCGAGGATCTCGAGGATGCGGCCTTCCGGCCGGCCCTTGCGGTCGTAGCGGACGATGCGGGCACGGATGCGGTCGCGGTGCAGCACCGCGCGCATCTCCTGCTGGGAGAGATAGATGTCGGGCTGGCGGTCGTCGCGAACGAGGAAGCCGTGGCCGTCGCGGTGCCCTTGCACCGTGCCCTCGACTTCGCTCATCAGTTCGGCGCCGACGGCGGGGGGAGTTGAGTGTTGGTTTGTTTTGATGATATGATCCAAGACTTCCTGAAATGCCCAGGTGGCGGAATTGGTAGACGCACTAGTTTCAGGTACTAGCGGGTAACACCGTGGGGGTTCGAGTCCCTTCCTGGGCACCAGATGATAGAGATCGACGCAAGAGGCCAGTGCCACCGCACTGGCCTTTTCGTTTGCGGCGTCAGATGACGAACTTCTTCGCCAGGCCCTCCGGCCGGAGTTCGTCGTACTCCTCGAAGGGCTGGTGGATCCAGGGGCTGGTGGGCAGCATCTCGACGTAGTAGTCGGGCGTGTAGCTCGACACCCCCTTCACCCAGATCACCGCCGAGCGCAGCTCGGTGATCGAGGGCATGCCGCGCAGCCGCTCCACCACGGCCTTGAGGGTGACACCGGAATCGGCCAGGTCGTCGACGAGCAGCACGCGCCCGGCCAGTTCGCCCTTGGGCAGCGTGATGTACTTGGCCATGTCCAGCCGCCCCTGGATCGTGCCGGCCTCGGCGCGGTAGGAACTGGTCGACATGATCGCCAGCGGCTTGTCGAACACCCGCGAGAGCACGTCGCCCGGCCGCATGCCGCCGCGCGCCAGGCACAGGATCTGATCGAACTCCCAGCCCGACGCATGCACCTTCAGCGCCAGGCGTTCGGTCAGCATGTGGTACTCGTCCCAGGAGACGTAGAGGTGTTTGCCGTCGTCGGTCAGCATGCGCAGGGCTCCAGGTCAGTGAAAGGCGTCGTTCAGCCGCGGTACGGGTGCTTGAGCAGGATGGTGTGCACGCGGTCCGGCCCGGTGGACACCATGTCGATCGGCGCCCCGATGAACTCCTGCACCCGCTCCAGGTAACGGCGGGCGTTCAGCGGCAGCTTGTCCCACTCCGTCACGCCGAAGGTGGTCTCGCTCCACCCGGGGAAGGTGTCGTAGATCGGCACGCAGGCCGCCACGTCGTCGGCGTCCAGCGGCAGGATGTCGATGCGCTGGCCGTTGAGTTCGTAGCCGACGCAGACCTTGATCTCCGAGAGGCCGTCGAGCACGTCGAGCTTGGTGATGCACAGGCCCGAGATGCCGTTGATGATGATCGAGCGCTTCAGCGCCGCGGCATCCAGCCAGCCGCAGCGACGCGGCCGGCCGGTGACCGTGCCGCGCTCCTGGCCCACCGTGGAGAGGTGATGGCCCACGGTGCCGGGCTCGTCCATCGGCAGTTCGGTCGGGAACGGCCCGCTGCCCACGCGCGTGGTGTAGGCCTTGGTGATGCCGAGAATGTAGTGCAGCATGTCCGGGCCCACGCCCGAGCCGGCCGCCGCATTGCCCGCCACGCAATTGCTCGAGGTGACGTACGGGTAGGTGCCGTGGTCGATGTCCAGCAGCGTGCCCTGCGCCCCCTCGAAGAGGATGTTGCCGCCACGCCGGTTGATCGTGTGCAGCCTGTAGCCCACGTCGGCCAGCATCGGCTTGAGCTGCTCGGCCACCTTCATCGCGTGGTCGAAGATCGGCTGGAACTCCAGCGCCTGCGACTTCAGGTAGCCGGTCAGCGCCACGTTGTGCAGCGCCAGCAGTTCGCGCAGCTTGGCGGCGAAGCGTTCGGGATGCTTGAGGTCCTGCACGCGCAGCGCGCGGCGTGCCACCTTGTCCTCGTAGGCCGGGCCGATGCCCTTGCCGGTGGTGCCGATCTTGCCCGCGCCGCTGGTCTCGCGCAGCGCCTCGCGCGCACGATCCACCTCGACGTGGAAAGGCAGGATCAGCGGGCACGACTCGCTGATGAACAGCCGCGTGCGAACCTCCAGGCCGATGCCCTCCAGCCGCTCGATCTCCGACAGCAGGTGGGTCGGGTCGACCACCACGCCGTTGCCGATGAAGCAGGCCACGCCGTCGCGCATGATGCCCGACGGAATCAGCTGCAGCGCCGTCTTCACGCCCTTGATCACCAGCGTGTGGCCAGCGTTGTGGCCGCCCTGGAAGCGCACCACGGCCTCGGCGTGGTCGGTCAGCCAGTCCACCACCTTGCCCTTGCCTTCGTCGCCCCACTGGGTGCCGACGACGACCACGTTGTGGCCTGCGGCCGCGCTTGTCTGTTGCTGCATGTCTTGTGTCACTCGAAACTGCTCTATCGCTGATCGGGCCGGCGCGCCGCGCTCACAGCGCCCGCACCGCCCACTGGCCGCCCACGGCGACCAGTTCCCGGTCGCACTCGAACTCCTGGCCCTCGTGCTCGTGGCCCGGCAGGATGCAGACCACGGTCTCGCCCTGATCGCGCAGGCGGCGCACCGCGGCACGCAGGCCCGCGTCTTCCGACCAGGGGGCGCGCACCGCCGGCCGGCTGCCGCGCCCGGGCACGCGTTCGGCCAGTTCCTTCAGGTCGAGACTGAAACCCACCGCGGGCCGGTTGCGGCCGAAGATGGCACCGACCTCGTCGTAGCGCCCGCCGCGCGCGATGGCGTCGCTCGAGCCGCCCACGTAGATCGCGAACCGCGCGCCGCTGTAGTACGAGGCGCCGCCCACGTCGGCAAGGTCGAAGCCGACCTGCACCTCCGCATGCGCCTGTCGGGCGTGGCGTGCCAGGGTGGCGAGATCGTCGAGCGCTGCCCGCACGGGCGCCAGTGCGAGCAGCGTCTCGCGGGCTTGCACCAGCACGGCCTCGCCGCCATACAGCGCCGGGAGGGCCAGCAGCGCCTGCCTCGACGCCTCCGGCAGACCGGCGCACAGGTCGCGCAGGCTGGCCACGTCCTTGCCGGCCAGGGCCGCCAGGATGTCGCTGCGACGGGCGCCGTTCGTGCCATCCAGCAGGGCCCGAACGATTCGCGCGTCAGCGAGGTCCAGCGTCAGCCCGGTGAGCCCGGCGCCGCGCAGGCAGTCCAGTGCCAGATCCTGCACCTCCAGGTCGGCCTCCAGCCCGGCGTGGCCGTAGATCTCCGCGCCGAACTGGAGTGGCTCACGCGTACCCTGCATGCCCGAGGGCCGCGTGTGCAGCACCGGCCCGCAGTAGCACAGCCGGGTGACGCCGGCGCGATTGAGGAGGTGGGCGTCGATGCGGGCGACCTGTGGCGTGGCGTCGGCGCGCACGCCGAGGGTGCGGCCGCTGAGCTGATCGACGAGCTTGAAGGTCTTCAGGTCGAGATCGCGGCCGGTGCCCGACAGCAGCGACTCGATGTGCTCCATCAGCGGCGGCATCACCAGTTCGCAGCCGAAGGAACGGGCCACGTCCAGCAGGCCGCGCCGCAGTTCTTCGATGTGTCGGGCCTGCGCGGGCAGGACGTCGGCGATGTGCTCGGGCAGCAGCCAAGCAGAAGACATGGGAAACCGGCGCGGGATTAAAAACCGCATTGTACCGGCCGCTCACAGGCCGGAATGCGCTGCTTCGCGGCGCGTGTCAGTCGCGGAACAGCAGCAGCAGCACCAGCCCGAGGAGCATGCTCGACAGGCCGAGAAAGCGGATCTGCCCGTCGGACAGTCTCGTCGCCTGCTCGAACAGCCGTCGCCACGCGGCCGGGCTGAAGAAGGGCAGCAGCCCTTCGAGCACCAGCATCAGCGCGCAGGCGGCGAGCAGCAACTCCCAGAAGCTCGCGCCCACCGGCGGCTACTTCTTCGCCGGCGCCGCGGTGGAGGACGAGCCGCGCATGGCGCGGAAGAACTCGCTGCTCGGGTCGAGCACCATCACGTCGCCCTTGTTGCGGAAGGCCGCACGGTAGGCTTCCAGGCTGCGATAGAACTCGGCGAACTGCGGATCCCGCCCGAAGGCTTCGGCGAAGATCGCCGACGAGCGCGCATCACCCTCGCCCTTGATCTTCTGCGCGTCGCGGTAGGCCTCGGCGATGATGATCTGGCGCTGGCGATCGGCATCGGCGCGGATCTTCTCGCCCTCCGCGCCACCGGTGGAGCGCAGCTGGTTGGCCACCTGCTGGCGCTCGGAGCGCATGCGGCTGTAGATCGAGTCGGTGATGTTGGCGACGAAGTCGACGCGCTTGATGCGCACGTCGAGGATCTCGATACCGAAGGCCTTGGCGTCGTCGTTCAGCCGGGCGCGGACGTCCTGCATGACCTTGTCGCGTTCGCGCGAGAGCACGCCGCCCACGGTGCGCTTGGTCACCTCCTCGTTGAAGGCGGCGTGCACCACCGGCGCCAGGCGCGTCTCCAGGTTGCGGATGTCGGTTCCGTTGTTGCGGATGAACTGGCGCGGTTCGGACACGCGCCACTTCACCAGCCAGTCGATCACCAGGCTCTTCTTCTCGGCGGTGAAGATCGGGCGCACGTCCGGGCTGTCCAGCGTCTGGATGCGGCGGTCGAGGAAGACGACGTTCTGGAACGGCGGCGGCAGCTTGACCTTCAGGCCCGGCTCGGTGATCACTTCCTTGATCTCGCCGAGCGCGTAGATGACGGCCACCTGGCGTTGATCGACGACGAAGAGCGTCGAGGCTGCACCCATCAGCGCGAGCAGCACGAGTCCGACGAGGAATCCGATGCGGTTCATGTTCTGGTTCTCCCGGATCGATCAGCGGCCTTCGCGAT
>NZ_JBFXIO010000056.1:0-16192 GCF_050175855.1 Piscinibacter sp. | reverse complement strand
GTGTAAATCTAACATTTGAACTGGCCGCGGGGCGCCGTCGGGCTGTCCGGGATGTGTGCGTTGGTTTCCGCTGCCGCGGCGAAGGTCAGTTCTGACTGGAGCGTGCTGAACCCTCGGGTTTCCTCAGGGAACGGTCTGGGACAGTTTGCCTACATTTCTTGTATGCAAGCATTTGGGGAAGACAGGCCTGCTCCCACCGCTGGAGATCCGCCCATGCCCAGGTTCCTGCGTTCCCTGTTCGGCCAGATCGTCCTGGCGCTGTTGATCGGCGTGGCCGTCGGCCTCGCCGACCCGAGTTCGCGATCAAGCTCAAGCCGCTCAGCGATGCGTTCATCAAGATCATCAAGATGGTCATCGCGGTGCTGGTGTTCTGCGTGGTCGTGCTCGGCATCGCCGGCGCAGGCGACCTCAAGCGTGTCGGGCGGGTCGGGGTGAAGGCGCAGGTCTACTTCGAGCTGATGACGACCATCGCCCTCGGCCTTGGCCTGCTGCTGGCCTTCGTGTTCCAGCCCGGTGCCGGCATGAACGTCCACACCCAGACGCTGGACGCCAAGGCGATGAGCGCCTATGCCGAGAACGCGAACAAGCTGACCGGCGGCGGCACTGTCGACTTCCTGATGAAGCTGATCCCGACGACGGCGGTCAACGCCTTCGCCACCGGCGACGTGCAGCAGGTGCTGCTGTTCGCGGTGCTGTTCGGCTGCGCGCTGGCGATGCTGGGCGAGCGCGGCGCACCGGTGGCGAACTTCATCGACACGCTGTCGCACGTGCTGTTCAAGACCATGGGCATCATCATCAACCTGGCGCCCTTCGGCGTGCTGGGCGCAATCGCCTTCACCGTCGGCAAGTACGGCATCGGCTCGCTGAAGCAGCTGGGCATGCTGGTGGTGCTGTTCTACGCCGCCGTGATCGTG
Organism: Piscinibacter sp.; assembly: GCF_050175855.1. GTDB lineage: Bacteria > Pseudomonadota > Gammaproteobacteria > Burkholderiales > Burkholderiaceae_C > Piscinibacter. The sequence goes on along the minus strand of NZ_JBFXIO010000056.1, from coordinate 15,278 downwards.
TTCGTCGTCGTCGAGCTCGGCACGATCATGCGGCTGTCCGGCTTCTCGCTGTTCAAGCTGCTGCGCCACCTGCGCGAGGAACTGGCGGTGGTGTTCGCCATCACGTCCAACGGCAGCATGTTGCCGCAGATCATGCGCAAGCTCAAGCGCACGGGCATCCGCGACTCGACCGTCGGCCTGGTCATCCCGACCGGCTACTCGTTCAACCTCGACGCGTTCTTCATCTACATCACGCTGGCCATGGTGTTCATCACGCAGGCCACCAGCACGCCGATCTCGATGACCGAGCTGCTGACCATCCTGGCGATCTCGCTGGTCACCAGCAAGGGTGCGCACGGCGTTCCCGGCTCGGCGATCGTGGTGCTGGCGGCCACGCTTCAGGCGATTCCGGCCATCCCGGCGATCGGCCTCGTGCTGGTGCTGTTGGTCGACTGGTTCTTGGGCATTGCGCGGGCGCCGGGCAACCTGATCGGCAACTGCGTGGCCACCGTTGCGGTCGCCGCCTGGGAGGGCGACATCGATCGCGAACGGGCCCACGCCGTGCTGGACGGCCAGCCGGTCGCGTCCAGCGAAGACGATGCCGACGTCGTGGTCGTGGCGCCGCGCGCGGCGGGTGCCTGAGCCATGGTCAGCCAGACCGAGATCGCGCAGCGGGTCGTCGAATCCATCCTGGCGCAGAAGCTGGCGCCCGGCGAGCGGCTCGGCGAGCAGGAACTGGCCGACCTGTTCGGCGTCAGCCGCACGGTGGTGCGCGAGGCACTGATGCAGCTGCAGGCACGCGGCTTCGTCGAGGTGCGCACGCGCAAGGGCTGGTACGTCGTCGAGCCCTCGATCGACGAGGCGCGCGACGCCTTCGCGGCGCGCCGCGCGGTCGAGTCGGGACTGCTGCGGCAGGCGGAAGGCCAGTTCGAAGGCCAGCCACTGCAGCGCGTGGTGCGCCGCCTGCGACAGCACATCGCCGACGAGCGCAGTGCCATCGAAGGCGCCGACCCGGCCACACGCGCCTTCCTGCTGGCCGACTTCCACGTCTGCCTGGCCGAGTGCCTGGGCCACAAGCTGCTCTCGGACATGCTGCGCGACCTGACCGCGCGCACCACGCTGGTCGCGTCGCTGTACCAGTCGACGCACGATGCTCGCCAGTCCTGCGCGGAGCACGAGCAGATCGTCGCGGCCATCGAGCAGGGGCAGCTGGACGAAGCCTCGACCTTGATGCTCACGCACATCGGCAGCGTCGAGGACGCGTTGGGCCAGTCGGCCGCCGAATCGGCCGATGCGCGCGAAAGGCTGCGCGCGACGCTGGCGCCGCTGCGCGTGGTGCGCTGAACCGCGCGAGCTAGGTCTTGGAACGGCAAGCCGAACGGATCCGTTCCCCGGGGCGCGAAGTCAACGCCGCTACGGATCCGTTCCGCCGGTCAGCGACAGCCCGACCGGGCTGAACATCAGTCGCGCGCGGCCCGGGCGACGCGCCTGAGATCGGCCACGAGGCGCCGATCCAGGAGCAACAGGCTGGCGATGTAGGCCACGCAGGCGACCGCCGCCAGCAGTGCAAGCGCCAACAGCGAGGGAAGCCCTGTCGTCAACGCACGAACTGCGGCCGAAGCCGCCCACATGGTCGTTCCGGCCAGAAGCGGTCGGCTGATCAGCCGCAGCAGGTCGCCCAGGCTCATGCCCAGGGTGGACATGACGCGCCGCGCGTTCAGCGCGAAGGTCAACGGGGATGCCACACACCAGGCGGCAGCCAATCCCACGGCGCCCGATTGCGCGCCGAAGTACAGCGCCACTGGCCAGATCACGGCGGCGGTCAGGGTATTGCGCAAGTTGACGTTCGCGGCGCCGATGCCCGAGATCGCCGTCGCCAGCATCATCATGAGCATCCGAAGCGGCACCACGAGGCTGACGATCTGGAGCACTGGAACGGCATCGGTCCAGGCCGGTCCGATCAGCAAGGGCAGGAGTTCAGGCGCAATGCAGGCGAGCAGCCACATGACACCGACGGACAGCGACATCATCAGCCTGGTGCCGAACAGGACTCTTTCCCGCAAACGCTCGCTCTCGTCCTGCAGCCGGGCCACCGCGGCGAAGGCGATCTGATTCACCACGCCCATCACCTTGTGCATCGGCAGAGTGGCCAGGTGCACGGCGACCGAGTAGTGGCCGAGCGCTTCGCGCGACAGCAGACGGCCGCCGATCAACACGTCGGCCTGGCTGACGAAGCTCCAGATGACCTGGGTGATCGCCATCTGGGAGCTGAAACTCAAGTGCTGGCGCAGGCCGGTGAACTCCAGGCGGGGCCGAACCGACTGACCCCAGCCGATCAGCAGTACGCAGCGCACGGCCGCCGGTCCCAGCAGCCCTGCAACGAGCGCCCAGACGCCGGCGCCGAGCAGCGCGAGGCCCAGGCTGAGGGCGCTTCCGACGATGACGCTGGCGAACTCGATGCGTGCCAGCCAGGCGAAGTCCAGTTCCCGGGTGGCCAGGGCCGAGGGCACGGCGCCGAGTGCCGCGAAGACGAACACGGCCGCACCGGCCTGGAGCGGCGCAGTCAGCCGAGGGTCGCCATAGAACCACGCGGCCAGCGGCGCACCGGCCACCAGCGCAAGCGCCATCACGCCGTGCAGCAGCCAGACGACGCCGGCCAGTCGGGCGAGTTGTTCCTGCGGCAGTTCACGGGCCTGGACCAGCGCCGAACCGAGGCCGAACTCGGCCACCGCCGCGCCGATGCCCACCAGCGTCCCGACGATGGCCATCAGCCCGTAGTCCTGCGGATCGACCAGCCGGAACACCACCAGCGTCGCCGCCCAGCTCAACGCCTGACCGGCCAGGCGAGCCAGCGCGGTGGCCTTGAGCCCGGCCAGGGCGCGCCGTTCAATGCTCATGCAGGTCAGTGGAGCGTGCGGAATGTCCGGCAACTCGAAGCCGGCTCATGCGGATGGGGGATAGGGCACATTCTCGGCGACTCGATAATCTTAAGCAGAGAATAATCTGCACCTGCTAGCGGCAATCGTGAGCAGCCAGTGCACCCCCCCCGCGCACAACACGATCGATCCGAGGTGTCGCGGATTGTGCGGCTCTGTCCCGATCAACATGTCACTTTTCGCCGGCGTCGTCTGTCTGCGGCCAGAACATGCGCTTCCGGAGCACTTGCCCGGGCTGCTCGCCGGCTGTCTCAGCCGGTACCCAGGCGACCGACCTCTGCTGCTGGTCGAGCCGGGCGCCGCGGTGGCCCATCTGGACCTGGGAGTCCTGGGTGGGCAGGGCGTGTGCAGGGAAGCCGGCAGCCCAGTCTTGTCCGTGCTTTCGGGCGAGCCGCTGTGCAGCGGCAAGGCGCACGCTCGCAGCCGCGATGCCGACCTGCAGGCGCTGCACGATGACTGGCGCCGCGGCCGCACCGATGCGTTGCGGCTGTCGCGGGGCAACTTCTGCATCGCCCACGTCGACATGGCCGAGCGCCGGGTTCGCCTGGCCAGCGACAAGCTCGCGCTGCGGGCACTGTACGTCGCGCAGCGCGATGGCGTGCTGTACTTCGCCGCCTCCATGCGCGTGATGCTCGCCCTCGTGCCGGAACTGGAAGCCGAGCCGGACTATGTCGGGCAGGCGCAGATTGCCGCGCTCGGCGGGCCCCTCGGCGCGCGCACGGCCTATGCAAGTATCCGCTGTCTCGAGGCCGGCATCGCGCTGGACATCGATTCCGCCGGCACCCGCGAGTGCCGTTACCACAGCTGGGATGAACTGCCGGAGCGGCCGCGCAGCGAGGAAGAGTTCACCGCGGAGTTGCACGCCGTCTTTCGATCCTCGGTGGCGTTGCGGCTGGGCGACGATCGCAGCGTGGCAGCCCATCTGTCGGGTGGACTCGACTCACGCTGCGTCGTGGCAACCTTGCGTGACTTCGGTGCGAAGGTCCATACCCTGAACTTCGCGCCGCCCGAGAGTGCCGACCTAGTACTCGGCCGGGAGGCAGCACGCAGCCTGGGTTCGCATCACTTCGAATCAGCCAGTGGAAGCACGGATTTCTGGCGGCGCATGGAGACAGGGCATCGCGAATGGCTGGCGGCGCAGCCGCCCGACGACGCGCCGCCGAGGCCCTCTCGTGTCTTCACCGGGTTCGCCGGCGAGACGGTGCTGGCGCCAACCAACCTCAACGCGGCGATCATCGCAGCGATGCGTCGCGGCGACCACCATGCGGCCATGCGTGGGTACTTGAAGCGCATCGGCGGCGAACTCTCCCGGCGCCTGTTCCTGCGCAGCCGCCGCGCGGAGATGACTGCGGCGGTCCCGTCGGCGATCGCCGACGAACTGGCTCGCCGGCGCAGTGCCGATCCGGCACGGCGCATGCATCTGTTCCAGTTGCTCAACGAGCCGCGCGCCAACCTCGCACGGCACCACGAAAACCTGGACACCCGGCGCTTCGAGTTCACCACACCGTTCTGCGATGCATCGTTCGTGGAGACCGTGCTGTCGTGGCGCATCGACGACTTGCCTCGTCACCATCTGTACTACCGTTGGCTGAGGCAGTTTCCGGCAGCCGTGCGCGAGGTCCCGTGGCAGGCCTATCCCTGGAGCGAGCCGTGTCCGCTTCCCATGCCGCGTGACCTGCGCAACCAATGGGCGGAAGACTGGATCCACGAGAATGAACTGCGCGAAGAACTGTCCCAGCTCGTCGCGCAGACGCGCGCCGACCTGGCGTCGGAGCACTTTCCCGCCGGGCTGCTCGACCGCGACAATCTGCGTCTGGCCTGCCTGCTGACCAAGCTCGGCCTGCACCGCTATGCCTACTTTCTGCGCCACGCGCACGTGTTCGTGCGTCACGCCGCCTTGAACTGCGCGCCGGGCGCCCGACCCTCGAGGTAAGTCACGTGTTCATCGACGCCAGCCTGGGTACCCTGCACGAGCCGCTCACCGGTCGCCGAGTCGACGGCCCCGCGGCGCTGCTGCAGTCGCGGCGCAGGGCCACCCTGCTGCATCACCTCGGTGTGCGGCGGCACGCCAAGGTGTTCCTCCACTACGGCAACAAGGCGGAGTTCTTCATCGATCTTCTCGCGCTGTGGTCGCTGGGTGCCTGCCCGGTCCCGGTCGACCCGCGCTACACGGCCTTCGAGGTCGAAGTGCTGCTCGCCGGCATTCAGCCAGTGCTGTCGATCTGGGACGAGTCGGCGCCTGCCGAGCTTGCGGCCGTCCTGGCAGCCAGGCAGGTGCCTGTCGTCGACACTGTGAGCGCGGCAGCGTCGGTCGACGAAGCGCTGTTCGCACCCGGTTGGCCTCACCTGGACGACGATGCGCTGCTGCTGCTGACTTCCGGAACGACCGGTCAGCCCAAGGGCGTGTTGCAGACGCACCGGGCCTTGCGTTCGCGCTGGAACCAGCAGCGTGAACGGCTGGGCGTGGCCGCATTCGCGCAGACGCTGTGCGTGGTGCCGACCCATTTCGCCTGGGGGCTGGTGGGCCATGCGCTGTATGCCTGGCTGAGCGGCCAGACCTTGCACCTGCTGCCGGCATTCCGCTCCGACACGCTGATGCGGCTGGGCAGCCTGTGCGACGACCTGGCCGTCACCTGTCTGCCCTCGGTGCCCTCGATGTGGCAGTTAGTCGTGAAGACGGTGGCGCCGCCGCGTGGTGGCGCACTGCAACTCGTGACGCTGGGTACCGCGCCCCTGCAGGCCACGATCTGGCGCGGCGTGCGCCAGTGGGGCGGCGGCGCCGAGGTGCTCAACGTCTACGGCATCAGCGAGACCGGCTGGATCGCCGGCGGCGCACTCGATGAGGCGGCCGGCGACGATGTGCCCGTCGGCGAGCCCTGGGGCGCTGTCGTCAAGGTACTGGCCTCGGGCAGCACGGCGCAGGGGCCGGGGCTGGCGCCCGAATGCGCGCCCGGCGAGCCCGGCCACTTGTGGGTGCAGACACCATCGCTGATGCGCGGCTACTTCGGCCGCGACGACCTGACCGCACAGGTCGTCACACGCGGCTGGTTCTGCACCGGCGACCTCGGGCAGCTCGACGAGCGGGGTCGCATAGTCCTGCGCGGCCGAGAAAAGGAGCTGATCAACGTCGGCGGGGCCAAGATCTACCCGCAGGACATCGATGCGGCCCTGGCGGGCCTGCCCGGCGTCGAGGATGTGGCGACCTTCGCCTTCGACGACCCGATGCTCGGCGAGAACGTGGCGGTCGCGCTGGTGCTCGCCGATCCCGGAGAAGCCGCGCTGCTGGCGGTCTACCGCGAGGCCGTGCGCCGCCTGGCCGTGCATCAGTTGCCACGCCGCTGGCATCTGGTCGAACAGATTCCGCGCACCGCGCGTGGCAAGCTCAGCCGCAGCGACGTGGCCCGCCGCTGCGCAGGCGCGCAGCCTGCCTTCGAGCAGCGTGTGCTCGAGCGTCTACTGCGCGCGGCGGCGGCATGAGCGCGCCAGCCGGAACCGTGAGCGCTGCGGACCTGCGGGCGGCGCTGGAGAGCTGGGGGGTCGACCCCGCTGACCTGGCCGACGAACATGCGTCGCTGCTCGCGTCGGGAGTGCTCGACTCGCTGGCGCTGTTCAACCTGTCGATGTGGCTGGAGCAGCAGATCGGCGCGCCCATCGATCCGACCAGCTTCGAGGTGGCACGCGAGTGGGACAGCATCGCGGCGATCCTGCGTTTCATCGAGACGCAGCGGGCGGCCCCCGCGGAAGGCCTCGTGCTGACACCGGCCGCTGCCACGGAGCCGCCCGAACGGCCCGCGCCGGGCGAGGCGACCACGCCCCACGCCTCCGGAGACGATGCTGGGCCCTACCGCATCGAGCGCTATTCGGAGCAGCACCTGCCGGCGATCGGCGAACTGATGACGGCGTTGTGGAGCCCGGATGCCTTGCTCAACCGCGAGGTGTTTCGCTGGAAGTACGTGGAGAACCCCTTCGATGCCGAACCGCTCGTCTATCTGGCCTTGCGTGACGACCGGGTCGTCGGCATGCGGGCCTTCTGCGGCTCGGCCTGGCGGGCAGCGGGTGGTGCCATGCGGAACCTGGCCGTGGCCGACGACTTCGTGGTCGCCGAGGACGACCGCAACCATGGACTGCTTGCCCGATTCACCGATGCGGCCACGGCCGACCTCGGTGCGCGCGGCCAGCATGCGTTCCTCAGCCTGAGTGCGCTGCGCGTCACGCGCCTGCAGTTGCTGGCGTCCGGTTCGCGAAGCCTTGGCGTATTGCCGACCGTGGCGCTGCGTCCTGCCTGGTTGCGCGCGCTCGATGCAGTGGCCAGCCTGGCGAAGAAAACCCCTGTCCTGTGGCGTGCGGCGGACCGGTTGGAGGCCATCGAACCGGCCAGTCGGGCCTTCGAACGGCTCGACCAGTTCGGCAAGGCGTTGCCGCTCGACGATGGCGGGCATGCCGAGGTCGGCACGGCCCCCGATCCCGCCGAGTTCGCTGCCTTCGTGGCGCGCCTGACGCAGGACGAGCGCTTGCGGCACATGCGGGACGAGCGCTTCTTCGCCTGGCGCTACCGCAATCCGCTGCACGACTACCGGGTCATCTCGGCTCGTGATGCAGCTGGCAGGCTCCGTGGCTACATCGTCCTGCAGCGCGGTCGCTCGGCATTCGCCGACCAGCGTCGCGTCAATCTGGTCGACTGGGCCGGTGACTCGGAAGCCGTCTGGGCTGGCCTGATCCAGGCGGCGGTGCGTGGCGGGCGCATCGCCGAACTGGTGACGTGGCGCAACGGCGACGCGGCCACGAATCGACAGATCGATGCACTGGGCTTCATTCCTGCCGACGCGCACCAGGCCGAGCGGGGTCTGCCGTGCGCGCTGGTGCGTGAGTTCGGCGAGGGCGTGCACCATCCCCTTCCCGAACTCGGGCAATGGGACCTGCGCATGGCCTACACCAGCTTTGCCTGAGACCGCCGATGGCGGCAGCGATCAGGCCGGGCGCGACGGCAGTGGCTTGCGCGCGCCGGTGATCAGGCGCGCCACGCCGATGAAAGGCGTCAGGTAGAGCTGCTTGACGGTGGCGTAGTCTCCGCTCCCCTGGGGCAGGCCGAGGCGGAACGGCTCGCCACGATGTGGCACGTGAATCGTGCGGAACATCCAATCCCACAGCCCGAACAGGAAGCCGAAGTTCTTGTCCCAGTGCTGCACCTCGCAGCTGTGGTGCACCTGATGCATCACCGGGCTCACCAGCAGGTAGCTCAGCCGGCCATAGCCCAGCGGGATGTGCGAGTGCTGCAGATGAGCGATCCAGTAGTACAGGACGAAGGCGACGGCATTGAAGCCGAGGATGCTCAGTTCGGGCAGACCACCCGGATAGAGATAGGCGTACACACCGCCGACCACACCGGTGCTCAGCGAGCGCAGCAGGAAGTCGAACATGATGTCCAGCGGGTGTGCGCGGAACGCCGAGATCGGCGTGAGAACTTCCGCGGCGTGGTGCACCTTGTGGAACTCCCACAGCACCGGCACCTTGTGGGTCAAGTAGTGGGCGAGGTACTTGGCGAAGTCCCAGGCCAGCAGATTGACGATCGTGAAGCCGAGCAGCACGGCGAAGCCCGGTGAAGAGGGTGCCGGCGCGGTACCGAAGGCGACGCGAAGCGCCGAGGCGGTGCCTTCGCTGACGAGCAGCAAGGCCACCAGCGCGCTCACCCAGCGTCCGAGCTGCAGGTGGCCCATGACGATCTGGTTGACCAGGAAGAAGCGGTAGTCCAGCTTCGCCGACGGGTGCAGGAACACCTTGCCCGGCACGAGGAACTTAAGGAACCCGGGTGTCGCTTCGCCGCGGCGGCGCATCACGAGGTAGACCCCCAGCGCCGCCAGGATCGTGGTGGCCAGGAGGTCCAGCCGCAGGCGCGGCTCCGCCAGCCACTGACCCACCGTGGCGTAGTACAGCCATACGACGAAGTCGTAGCCCCGCTCACCGAGCAGGTCTTTCACCAGTTCCTTCAGCGAAGCGATCTGCACGCGGTGTTGCTCCGGACGTCCGACAGCGCGGATTGTCTCTGCCGGCCGTACGCGGGAAATCCCGCGATCCAGGGATCGCCCCGGCGGAACCCTCAGTCGCCCGCGCCGCCGCGGAAGCGCGCCACGTCTTGCGGGGCAACGGCGCCGGCCTGCGCGCCCCAGGCCGTGCGCAGGTGGCTGGCAAGGGCCGCGATCTCCGCGTCGTTCAGCACCAGGCCGAACGGCGGCATGCCGAACGGGCGCGGGTTGCCGGCCGTGGCCGGCAGGAAGCCGCCATGCACGATGACGCGGATCAGGTTGGCGGGCGGATCCATCGTCACCACGCGGTTGCCGGCCAGCGGCGGGATCGCTGGCTTGCCGCTGGCCAGGCGCCAGCCTTCGCCGTTCGCGCCGTGGCAATCGGCGCAGTGGCGCTCGTAGACCTTGGCGCCGAGCTCCCGCACCGCCGGGTCCGGCGGCTTGCCGCCACCGGCCTGTGCGCGCGACGGCGGCAGCGACTTGAGGAACAGCGCCACGGCGTGCAGGTCGTCGTCGTGCCAGTGCTGCAGGCTGCGGTAGACCACGTCGGCCATCGGGCCCAGCGTCGAGCCGCGCGGCGACACGCCATCGCGCAGCAGCGCGACGATGTGCTCGACCGGCCAGTCCGCCACGCCGGCCTGCTCGGGCGAGTTCAGTGCCGGGGCGTACCAGTTGCGCATCGGGATCAGGCCGCCGGCCAGCGACAACCCGCCTTCGGGCGTGGCTCCGAAGGGATTGCGCCCGCCATGGCAGGCGGCGCAGTGGCCGAGTCCGCGCACCAGGTAGGCGCCACGGTTCCATTCGGCGCTGCGCGAAGCGTCCGGCTCGAAGCCACCGGGGCGGAAGAACAGTGCCCGCCACACCGCCAGCGCCGCCTGCGTGCCGTAGGGAAAGTCCAGAGCGTGCGGCGTGGCGGGCTGGCGCACCGGCGGCAGGGTGCGCAGGTAGAAGTAGATCGCGTCGCTGTCCTCGCGCGTCACGCGCGACATGTCGGGGTAGGGGAAGGCCGGGTAGAGCAGCCGGCCGTCGTACGAGCGGCCGTGGTGCATCGCCCGCCAGAAGTGCTCGGCGCTCCAGCGGCCCAGCCCGGTGTCGGGGTCGGGCGTCAGGTTGCCGGCAAAGACGGTGCCGAAGGGCGTGGCGATGCCGCGCCCACCGGCCCAGGGTGTGCCGCCGCGCGCGGTGTGGCAGGTCATGCAGTTGCCCACGCGCACGAGGTATTCGCCGCGGGCTACCTGCTCGGGCGTGCCGTCGGAAGGCGCGGCCCCGGCCGGCACCGGCACCTCGCCGGCCACGTTGAGCCCGTACACGCCGGCGGCCAGGCCGCCGAGCAGTACGACGAGGAAGATCAGCCAGCGGACGAACATCGCCGGCCCTCCTCAGCGCGGCACGCTGCCGCACTCCTGCGGCAGCGGCGCGGGCAGGGCATCGGCTGCCTTCGCCGGCACCGGCACGGGCCGGGTGGACAGCCAGGCGGCCACGGCGCTGACGTCCTGCGGCGTCAACGCACGGGCGATGTCAGCCATGCAGTCGGGCGCGTGGGCACGGCGCTGGCCGTTGGCCCAGGCGCCGAGCTGGCCCTTGAGGTAGTCGCGCGGCAGGCCCAGCAGCCCCGGGATGGCCGGGGCCACGCCGGTCAGCGCTCGGCCATGGCAGGCGGCGCAGGCCGGCAGCTTGCGCGCCGCGTCGCCCTTCATCGCGAGCGTTTCGCCCAGCGCCAGCAGTGACGTGGCGTCACGAGCCAGTGCCGGTGCAGGGTAGGGCAGGTCGATGGTCGCGAAGTGCCCGGCGATCTCGCGAAGGTAGTCGTCGTTGAGGTGGTCGACGAGGTAGACCATCGGCCCGTAGCGGCGCCGCCCCTCGCGGAAGTTCACCAGCTGGTTGAACAGGTACATCGCCGGCTTGCCGGCGATGCGCGGGTGGTAGCCGTCGGGCGCGGCACGGCCCTCCTGGCCGTGGCAGGCGGTGCAGGCGAGCACGCGCTGAGCGAGGGTGTCGGCCGGCGCGGCGGCGACCGGCAGGCTGGTGAGCCCGGCCAGGGCCAGCAGCAGGGATCTCATCGGCAGTTCAAGGGCAGGTAGCGGGCCGGTACATCGGTTCGGTCGGTGCCATGCACGGTCATCGGTGGCGGCGCCGTCGTGCCGGCGCATACCCAGGTCACCGGCACGATCGGCGCATCCTCCACCACCGCTGGGCGCAAGGTCAGGGTCTTGCCGAGCAGCACGCCGTTGGCGCGGTTTCCGAAGGTCACGTGCACCGCCCCCTGCTCGACGCGCACCGCGCTCACCAGGTGGCTGACGATGCGTTCCGGCGCGGGCAGGCCGGCTTCGGCATTGTCGGCAGGCATGGTCTGCAGCGCCTTCCAGCGCGCGGCCACCGGCGGCTTCGCCACGTCGGCGAGCTTGACGGCCTCGACGATCTGGTCGCGCACCAGGCGATCCTGCATCGACGGCACGGCGATCGTTGCCAGGATGGCCACCATGGCGAGCACGATCAGCAACTCGATGAGCGTGAAGCCGCGACGGATGCACATGGTCAGGCCGCTCCCGGAGCGCGTTTCCACCATTCGCCGTCGAGATGCAGCTTGAGGAAGTCGATGAAGGTGCTGACCTTGCCCGGCACCAGCTTGGGCGAAGGGAAAACCGCGTGCAGTTCCTGCGTGGGCAGGGCGAAGTCCGTCAGCACCGGCACGATGGCGCCGTCGGCGACCGACTCGCGGGCCACGTACCAGGGCAGCACCGCCAGGCCGAGGCCGGCGCGGCAGGCGGCGAGCACGGCGGACAGGTTGTTCGAGCGCAGCGTGCCCTTCACCGGCACGGAGACCGCCTCGCCGCTCGCGCCGGTGAAGCTCCAGCGGTCGTCACCCTGCACGCTGCTGTAGACCAGGCAGTCGTGCTGCGCCAGTTCCGCCGGCGTGTGCGGCGTGCCGCGGCGCGCGAGGTAATCGGGGGCCGCCGCGGTCAGCCAGGGGTTGGTACCCAGGTAGCGCGCGCCGAGCGCGGAATCGGCGAGGCGTCCCATGCGCAGCGCCACGTCCACGCCCTGCTCGACGAGGTTCACATAGCGGTCGTCGAAGCTGAGGTCCAGCGTCACGTCCGGGTGCTCGCGCATGAACTTCAGTGCCAGCGGCGTCACCACGCGGCGGCCGAAGGCCACCGAGGTGCTGATGCGCAGCTGCCCGCGCACCTTGCTCTGCAGCAGCGCGGCCAGGCTGTCGGCTTCGTCGAGCTCGCGCTGGATGGCCTTGCACTTCTCGTAATAGAGCGCGCCGATCTCGGTGGCGCTGACGCCGCGGGTGTTGCGGTTGAGCAGTCGCGCGCCCAGCCGCGCCTCCAGCGCGGCGACGTGCTTGGTGGCGGTGGGCTGAGTGATGCCCAGGTCCGACGAGGCCTTGCTGAAGCTGCCGGTCTCGACGATGCGCGCGAACAGCTGCACGCCGGTGATGCGGTCCATGGTCGGTCTTGTCTCCAGCCCCGATGATGCCCTGAGCGGCGCGGGCCATTCCTGCACGGAATGACAAACATGCCCGACCTGCACTTCTCGAAGCGGCGGCCCGCGGCGACCATCCCGCCCAGTCAACGTCAACGTGCGAAGGAGTATCCGATGGCCCGCATGAAAGCCGCCCTGGCCGCCGTTCTGGTGATGGAGAAGGAAGGCGTGAGCCAGGCCTTCGGCGTCCCCGGTGCGGCGATCAACCCGCTGTACGCCGCGCTGCGCGAGCGCGCCTCGATCGCCCACGTGCTGGCCCGCCACGTCGAGGCCGCCTCGCACATGGCCGAGGGCTACACCCGCGCCAAGGCCGGCAACATCGGCGTGTGCATCGGCACCTCCGGGCCGGCCGGCACGGACATGATCACCGGGCTGTATTCGGCCAGCGCCGACTCGATCCCCATCCTGTGCATCACCGGCCAGGCGCCGCGCGCGCGGCTGTACAAGGAAGACTTCCAGGCGGTGGACATCGAGTCCATCGCCAAGCCGGTGACCAAGTGGGCCGTCACCGTGCGCGAGCCGGCGCAGGTGCCGCGCGCCTTCCAGCAGGCCTTCCACCTGATGCGCTCGGGCCGCCCGGGGCCGGTGCTGATCGACCTGCCCTTCGACGTGCAGATGGCCGAGATCGAGTTCGACATCGACACCTACGAGCCGCTGCCGGTCTACAAGCCCGCCGCCACGCGCAAGCAGGTGGAGAAGGCGCTGGACATGTTGCTGGCCGCCGAGAAGCCGCTGATCGTGGCCGGCGGCGGCATCATCAACGCCGACGCCTCGGCGCTGCTGGTCGAGTTCGCCGAGACCATCGGCGTGCCGGTGATCCCCACGCTGATGGGCTGGGGCAGCATTCCCGACGACCACCCGCTGATGGCCGGCATGGTCGGCCTGCAGACCAGCCACCGCTACGGCAACGCCACGATGCTGGCCAGCGACTTCGTGCTCGGCATCGGCAACCGATGGGCCAACCGCCACACCGGCTCCACCGAGGTGTATTGCCAGGGCCGGAAGTTCGTGCACGTCGACATCGAGCCGACGCAGATCGGCCGGGTCTTCATGCCGGATCTCGGCATCGTCAGCGACGCCAAGGCCGCGCTCGAACTCTTCGTGCAGGTGGCCAAGGAGCGCAAGGCCGCCGGCACCTTGCGTGACTACGCCGACTGGCGCTTCCGCTGCAGCGAGCGCAAGCGGCTGATGCACCGAAAGTCGCACTACACCGAGACGCCGATCAAGCCGATGCGCGTCTACGAGGAGATGAACGCTGCCTTCCCGCGCGACACCATCTACGTGTCGACGATCGGCTTGTCGCAGATCGCCGCGGCGCAGTTCCTCAAGGTGCACGGCCCGCGCCAGTGGATCAACTGCGGCCAGGCCGGCCCGCTGGGCTGGACCATTCCCGCCGCGCTGGGCGTGGTGGCCGCCGACCCGACGCGCACCGTGGTCGGCATCTCCGGCGACTACGACTTCCAGTTCCTGATCGAGGAGCTGGCGGTGGGCGCGCAGTTCCGTCTGCCCTACGTGCAGGTGCTGGTCAACAACAGCTACCTCGGCCTGATCCGCCAGAGCCAGCGCGGTTTCGACATGGACTACTGCGTGCAGCTCGCCTTCGACAACCAGAACGTCGACGACGCGTCGCTCAAGGGCTACGGCGTCGACCACCAGGCCGTGGTGCAGGGCCTGGGCTGCAAGAGCCTTCGCGTGACCGACCCCGAGAAGATCGGCGGCGCGCTGGCGCAGGCGCAGGCGATGGCGCGCCAGTACAGCGTGCCGGTGGTGGTGGAGGTGATCCTCGAGAAGGTGACCAACATCGCGATGGGCACGGAGATCGACAAGGTCAACGAGTTCGAGTCGATCGACTGCCGCCACCCGGAAGGCACGAAGGGCCTGGAGCTTGCCGGCCTGCTCGACTGACTCCGAAAGCCACGACATGCCGCGATTCGCCGCCAACCTGACGATGCTCTTCACCGAGCATCCCTTCCTCGACCGCTTCGAGCGCGCCGCACGCGCCGGCTTCAGCGCGGTCGAGTTCCTCTTCCCCTACGCGCATACGCCCGGCGAGGTCTCGGCGCGCCTGAAGGGCAACCGCCTGCAGTGCGTGCTGCACAACCTGCCGGCGGGCGACTGGGACGCCGGCGAGCGCGGCATCGCCTGCCTGCCGGATCGTGTCGACGAATTCCGCGCCGGCGTGGCCAAGGCCATCGAGTACGCCACCGCGCTCGGTGCGCCGCAGCTGAACTGCCTGGCCGGCAAGGTGCCGCTCGGCGCCGACGAGAAGCTGCTGCGCCAGACCTTCGTGGCCAACCTGAAGTACGCCGCTGCCGAGCTGAAGAAGGCCAACCTCAGGCTGCTGATCGAGCCGATCAACACCTACGACATCCCCGGCTTCTACCTGAACCGCACGGCGCAGGCGATTGCGATCATGGACGAGGTGGGGGCCGACAACCTGTTCCTGCAGTACGACGTCTACCACGCGCAGCGCACCGAGGGCGAACTGGCCGCGACGATCGAGAAGCACCTGGCGCGCATCGGCCACATCCAGGTGGCTGACAACCCGGGCCGCAACGAGCCGGGCACGGGCGAGATCAACTACGGCTTTCTGTTCGGCCACCTCGAGCGCATCGGCTACCGCGGCCACGTGGGTTGCGAATACAAGCCGGCCAAGGGCACGGAAGCGGGCCTGGTCTGGCTGGAGCATGCGCGGCGGCAACTGAGGCCGCTGCGCTGATTGAACCTTCCGACGAAAGACACCGACATGACGTCCTCCCCCCAGAAGATCGGCTTCATCGGCCTCGGGATCATGGGCGCGCCGATGGCGCTGCACCTGATCCAGGCCGGCCACCAGCTGTTCGTCTACACGCGC
>NZ_JBFXIO010000055.1:0-16203 GCF_050175855.1 Piscinibacter sp. | reverse complement strand
TCCCTGCGATGCCGACGGCCATGTCGACATGGATGCGCTCAGCGAGCGCGCCCGCGGCAACTATCTCTACGCCCGCGCGGTGGTCGGCCGCGAGTACGCCACGCCGGCCGTGCAGCGCTGCCACTAGGCCCGGGTTTCAGCGCCGCGGCGCCTTGCGCAGCTGCTCGAGCAGCTGCGACGTGGCACGCGCCAGACGCGAGTCCTGCTTGCGCGCCACGAATTCCCTGTTCAGCTCGTCGAGCGCCTGCAGTGCTTCTTCCTGCCGCCCGGCGCGCGCGCGCAGCAGGGCGAGCGCGAAGCGGTGCAGCGGCTGGCGATCCGCCACCGCCTGTTCGGCCGGGTAGAGCCACTCGAAGGTGGACAGCACATCGGCTGGGCTGAGGAAGCCGAGCAGCACCTCGCGCTCGGCGTCGCTGGCGGTCAGGCCCCAGTCGACCAGCCGGCGCCAGACCAGGTCGCGCTGCGTGGTGTCGGGCTGTTCGCCGGCGGCGCGCATCTGGTTGAGCACCTCGAACGCATAGCCGTTGAGCTCGCCGCGCAGCATGGCCACCGAGAACTGCATGCGGCGCAGCCAGGGGCGGTCCCTCGAGCCTTTGGCGGCGGCCTCGAAGTGCTGGCGCACCGCCTCGTCGATGCGCGCGCCGTTCCAGACCATCCAGTGCGCCCACATCGTGTGGGCGTAGACGTTGCCGGCGTCGTCGGCCAGCGCGGCTTTGTACAGCGCCGGCGGGTCGCCGCCGGCCGCGCCGTCGCGGCTGCGCAGGAAGTCGGCCCAGCCGAGGTGGGCGGCGAGGTCGGCGCGGCGCTCACCGCGTGCAGAGGCCATGCCCTGGGCCAGTACCGGCTGGATCGGCTCGACCAGCGCGCTGAAGCTCTCCTTATCGCCGGCCACGCGGGCCTCGCGCAGCCAGCGCATGCCGCAGTCTTCGCGGGCCTTGCGCACCGCCTCGTCGCCGGGTCGGCTGGCGATGATGGTCTCGAACTGCTTCCAGGCCACTGCATGGCTGCCGGCCTCGCAGAGCTGCGTGGCGGCAGCCAGTTCGGCGGCCTGGAGTTCGAGCTGGGCCTTCTCCTGCGCGCGCTTCTGCTCGGCCCGCTCGTAGGCCACGAAGGCGCCCGCGATGGCCAGCGCCAGTACGCCGGCGGCCACCAGCCAGGCGCGCATCGGCAGCCGGCCGCGCAGGCGATCCACCGCCGCCACCGTCTCGGCCACCAGGTCGCCCTTGGGTTGCAGCAGCGTCACCGAGCGCAGGTAGGGCGGGATGTCCTCGATCGGCGTGGGCAGCGCCATCACCGGCAGCACGCGCCGCCCCGGGCTGCGCCAGCGGCGCTGCGCGATGTCGAGCTCGGTGAGCGCGTAGCTGCCCGGCGCGATCGAGCGCGGCGTGATCAGGAAGACGAGGGCGTCGGCGCCCTCGATCGCCTCGCGCAGTGCCTCGTGGTAGGGCTCGCCTTCCTTGAGCTCCGCGCGGTCGGTGAAGACCTCGTGGCCCTCGGCCTCGAGCGCCAGCCGCAGCTGCTCGGCCAGGTTCTTCTGATCGGAGGGATAGGAGATGAAGAGATTCACGGTGCGGGTTCGGGGGCGTGCGATTGTTGTGCCGATCCGCCAGGGGCGCAACGCACAGCGGCTACGATGCGGGCCCGCGGCGATTCCGCCCATCCCTACCCGAACCACGCCCTCCGGCGCAGCACACCATGGCCAGCAGCCTCCTCGCCCTGCTCGACGACATCGCCACCGTGCTCGACGACGTGGCCGTCCTGTCCAAGGTGGCTGCCAAGAAGACCGCCGGCGTGCTCGGCGACGACCTGGCACTCAATGCCCAGCAGGTCACCGGCGTCAGCGCCGACCGCGAACTGCCGGTGGTGTGGGCGGTGGCCAAGGGCTCGCTCGTGAACAAGGCGATCCTGGTGCCCGCGGCACTGGCGATCAGCGCCTTCCTGCCGATGCTCATCACGCCGCTGCTGATGGTCGGTGGTGCGTTCCTGTGCTTCGAAGGCTTCGAGAAGCTGGCGCACAAGTTCCTGCACAGCGCCGCGGAGGACGCCGCGCACAAGGAAGAACTGGCCCAGGCGCTGGCCGATCCGGCCGTCGACCTGGTGGCGCTCGAGAAGGACAAGATCAAGGGCGCCGTGCGCACCGACTTCATCCTCTCGGCGGAGATCATCGCGATCACGCTGGGCACGGTGGCCGCCGCGCCCTTCGTCACCCAGGCCTCGGTGGTGGCCGGCATCGCACTGGTGATGACGGTGGGCGTGTACGGGTCGGTGGCCGGCATCGTCAAGCTCGACGACGCCGGGCTGTGGCTCAGCCGCCGGCCCGGCGCCGGCGCGCAGGCGCTCGGCCGCGGCATCCTGGTGGCAGCGCCCTGGCTGATGAAGCTGCTGTCCATTGCCGGCACGGCGGCGATGTTCCTCGTCGGCGGAGGCATCCTGGTGCATGGCATCGGGCCGCTGCACCATGCGGTGCAGGGCTGGGTGGAAGGCATGGGGCCGGTGGCCACCACGCTGCTGCCGACGCTGGCCGACGGCGTGGCCGGCATCGTCGCCGGCGCGCTGGTGCTGGCCGCGGTGTCGCTGTTCCAGCGTCTGCGTGGCCGCCCGGCGTGAACTTCGCCACGGCGCGCCGCGGCGAATGCGATGCGCCGGTTGAATAATGGCAGCCAATAACAACCACACCCTCAGGAGGCTGCCATGTCCCGATCCGTCCCGCTGTCGTCGCGCGCTGGCGCGTTGGTCATGGTGCTCGGCCTGGCGGCCGGTGCGGCCCTGGCCGCACCCACGGCCACGAAGTTCGATCCGGCGATGGAGGTGCAGGGCACGAAGCTGCAGCTCAACGGGGCGGGCACGCGCTACAAGGCCATCTTCAAGGTCTACGACATGGCGCTGTACACCACCAAGAAGGTGTCCAGCCCGGCCGAACTGCTGGCGCTGCAGGGGCCGAAGCGGCTGCAGTTCACCGCATTGCGCGAGCTGCCGGGCACCGATCTCGGACGGCTGTTCCTCAAGGGCATGGGCGACAACTCGCCGAAGGAGCAGGTGCAGCGCCACGCCCTGGCCAGTGCACGGCTGATCGAGGTGTTTTCCGGCCGCTCGAAGATGCTGCCGGGCGAATCGTTCGCGATGGAGTTCGCGCCCGGCAAGGGCACCACCTTCTACATCCTCGGCAAGCCGCAGGGTGCGCCGGTGGGCGACGACGAGTTCTTCCAGATGGTGATGAAGATCTGGGTCGGCGAATCGCCGGCCGATTCGCAGCTGCGCGACGCCCTGCTCGGCCTGGACAAGGAATAGCGCGAGGCCCTCAAGTTCGCGAGCGGCGTGCCGAAGACGGGGTCGGAGGTGCGCCCACCATGAGCCCGATCTCGTCGACCGCCCTGTCGGGGCTGAACGCCGCGCAACTGCAGCTGCATAGCTCGGCACACAACATCGCCAATGCACAGACGCCGGGCTTCCGGCGGCAGATGGTTCAGCAGAGTGCCGAGCCCGCGGGCGGCGTGCGCGCCAGCGTGTCTCAGGCGAGCGAGCCGGGCGAGTCGCTGGCCGAAGACATCGTCAACCAGATGGCCGCCAGCGCCGTCTACCGCGCCAACCTGCAGACCTTGCGAACCGAGCGCGACCTGACCGGCACGCTGCTCGACGTGATGGCCTGATCGACCAGCCCGGCGTCGCTCAGCGGGCCGGTGCGCTGTACAGGAACAGCGCCAGCAGCGCCCAGTGCAGCGCGACCGTGCCCCAGTAGACCTGGCGGAACGACTCCTTGGCCGACTTGTGGCGCAGCAGCCGCTGGGCCAGCCAGGCACCCGGCCAGCCGCCGGCGAGGCTGGCGGCGTGCAGCACGGCCTCCGGGGTGCGCCAGGCGTGGCGCTGCGCGGCGAACTTGTCACGCCAGTAGAGGTAGAAGGCCAGCACGCTGACCAGCGGCGCGGCCAGCACCACCGGCACCGGCAGGCGCTGCGTCCAGGCGGCCCACACCAGCAAGGCGATGAAGGCCGGCACCAGCAGGGCCATCGTCCGCATCTCGATGGCCACGTGCGGCGGCGGCGGCGGGCGCCGGCTGCCGTCACGGCGGCGCGGCGCTTCACGCGGCGGCGGGCGGCGCGGGTCGACATAGTCGAGCGGGCTCACCGCCATCGCACGCGGCCCCTTGCCGCCGACGTGGATCTCCTCGAAGCGCACCTCCAGCCCTTCGGCGGGGGCGGCGCTGCCGCCGCGGAAGTCGCGGATGTGGAAGAAGACCTCGGCCTGCGCCCCTGGGCTGCGCACGAAGCCGAAGCCGCGCTCGGCGTCCCAGCGGACGATGGTGCCTTGCTTGTTCATGGCGACGGCGGCTCTTCGCCGCTTCTTTGCAACGTCATGGCCACGATGCTAGCCAGCGCCGAGGATGCGTCGTGTTGCCCGCTGTAGCGGCCTGTAGCGGCGTGTTGCGGCTCACCGCCGCGGCGCGGCGCCGGCCGGCGGGATGGCATCGAGGTCGTCGAAGTAGTCCGACGACACCGGCTCGAACTGCGGCGTGGCCAGGGCCATCTCGTCGCCTTCGGCCAGCACCTCGACCATCTCGGGCACCGGCAGCATGCGCCGTCCTCCCGGGCCGATGACTTCCTCTTCCACCTCGACGCCCTGCTCGCGGAAGAGGGCGCGCACTTCGGCCGGACTGGGCAGGGCCTCGGCGCGCCATTGCAGCACGCGGATGCCGGCCGCCTGCAGCACCTGCGCCATGCGCTCGTGGCGGCGGATGCTGCGCTCGGATTGGCCGTCGGTGCGGATGTCGACCACGGCGACGACGCGAGAACTCTTGTCACACACCACCAGGTCGACGGTGAGCCGGCCCACGCGGGTGAGCCAGTCGCTGTAGGAGTGGCGGGTGGGCACGCTGATGAAGCGGGCCAGCGGCACCTGTGCGAGCACCAGCCGGCTCGGCATGGCCTTGCGCATCAGGTCGTAGGCCTGGCGCTCGGGCAGGGTGAGCACGCGCACCGCCTGCGGCGTCCAGGACTGCACCGTGTCCAGCGATTCCTCGCGGCTGCTGCGCTTGGGCGTCTTCGGGCGGCTGCCCCGGCGGCGCGCCCAGACCCAGGCGAGCAGCAGGGCGGAGACGGTCAGCGCGGCGATGAAGTTGATGTCGAGCATAGCCACGGCGGCAGCGAGTGCGGGAAGGAAATGGGCACAGCGTACTGCCGGCCACCGGAGTCCGGTCGGCCGAGAAGCGGGAGGATTTCACGCCTGCCGGAACGATTGCGAACGCTTACTGCGCGGCCGCGAATCGCGTGACGACCCAGTGATCGAGCAGTGTCCGTTCGTGACGCAGCGGCTCACCGCCGGTGCTGTCGCGGGCGTCGCCGAGGCGGGGCAGGGCGGGGTCGTGCAGCGTCTCGTGGCCAGCGGCGATCTGGCCGCCCGCTGCGTCCAGCAGCGTGTAGCGCAGTTCGATGCGCGGCCCGTCGCCACGACCGGTGACCACGCGCACATCCTGGAGGGCTCTTCTCGACGGGCGAACCGTCCCGGTCAGGTCGACGTCGATCAGCTCGACGCGAAGCGTGCGCGTATCTGGCAGGCGCTGGCGCCCGATCGCGCGCAGTTGAGCCGCCAGCGCGGCCAGGTTCTTCTCGCGCTGCGCCGGCGTGCTGCCGGCATCGGTGTGCGCCTTGGCCGCGTCGTAGGTCACCTCGACGCTGCCGGCCTGTGCGGATGCGGCGCCCACGCAGGCGGCCAGCGCCATCAGGGTGTTCGGGAGGGCATGGCTCATGTCGGTCCTCGCAATCGGCAGTTTTTCGTGGAACTGGCCACTTCGGTCCGCAAGGGTGCACCGATCCGTGGCACGCTCGCGGCAATCACATCGTGCTCCCACCCATGTCGTCCCGCAAGCCCGATTCCGAGTCACCCATCAGCCGGGTGCGCGAACTGTTCAAGCGACCCCTCAAGTTCGAAGTCCGCGGAGCCCAGGTGCACGTGGTGCTCGGCGAGCGTGACGACCGCCAGGGCGCCACCACGACTGGAACGTCCGCCGGCGAGGCACTGCGCCGGGGCCATGCCGATCTTCACCGGCTGCTGCGGGTCCATCCGGAAACGAGACAGCTGATGCGTCACCTGGCGTTCGTCGAGCAGACCATCGGCCGCTTCGGCTCGAGGGCGATCAAGCGCGAGATCCCCGTGCTGGTGCTGCGCAAGGGCATCGAACAACTCGACCTGCTCGTCGAAGGGGTGCCCTCTGCGGGGCTGGTCTATCTGCGCGCGCGCATGGCCGAGGCGGTTGCTGCGCGTTCCGCAGCGGCGGAAGTCGACGAAGAGACCGAGACCCGCCCCGGCAGCCTCGAGGTCACCGAAGCCTCGCACTCGCTGTTCGACGAGATGGAGCGAAGCTGGACGGGCGAGATCCCCCTGGGGACGCCCCCGGCTGCACCGCGCGGCTGATCGGAGTAAGGTCGATCCTGGCGCACCCGGTGTGCGCGAGAGGATGCCCGATGAAGCGCTGCCTCGTCCTACTGCTGGCGCTGTGCCTGGCGGCCTGCGCCAGCGTGCCGGCGCCGGTCCCGGCCAACCTGTTCGACGACTCCCTGTTCGAGGCGCCGTCGCATCCGGTCGCGCCGGGCGACGTGTTTGCACTCTCCGATTCGATGCGTCGCTTTCTCGACGAGGACTTGGCCCGCGAGTCGCGCCGCAAGGGCCCGAGGACGGCGCTGATCGATGCCCTGTACGCGCCCGGCCAGCTCAAGCTCGACTACGACGCGCAGCGTACACGCACGGCCGCGGAAGCCTTCGAGGCGCGCAGCGGCAATTGCCTGTCACTGGTGATCATGAGCGCCGCGATGGCGCGGCACCTCGGCTTGCCGGTTCAGTTCCACAGTGTCTACAGCGATGCGGGCTGGGGGCGCAGCGGCGACCTGCTGGTCTCCAACGGCCACGTGAATCTCACGTTGCGCAACCACTTCGGCGATGGCCGCGTGCGTTTCGACGTGGCCGAAGCCATGCTGATCGACTTCGATCCGCCGGCGCCTGGGCAGCGGCAGTATTCGCGGGTGATCGACGATGCGACCGTGCTGGCGATGTACATGAACAACCGCGCTGCCGAGCTGCTCGCGGCCGGGCAGGTGGACGAAGCCTACTGGCACGTGCGCGCGGCCATCGAAACTCAGCCGACGTTCATGCAGGCCCACAACACGCTCGCCGTGGTCTACCTGCGTCGCGGTGCGCTGGCGCGGGCCGAACGCGTCATGCGGCAGATGCTCGACGTCGAGCCAGCCAACACGGCGGCGTTGTCCAACCTGGCGAACCTGTACGAGAGAGCAGGGCGGGCTCAGGAGGCGGCGAGCCTGCAGTCACGGCTGGCGCGCCTCGAACCGTATCCACCCTACCACTTCTTCCAGCGCGGGCTGGAGGCCATGGAGCGGCGCGACTACGCGCTGGCGCGCACGATGTTCGAGAAGGAGATCGAGCGCGCCGCCTATCACCACGAGTTCCACTTCGGACTGGCGCTGGCCAGCTATGGCTTGGGCGACTTGAAGGAGGCACAGCGCCAGCTCGGCCTGGCGATGAAGGCCAGCACGCGCGATGCCGACCGCCAGCTCTACGCCGGCAAGCTGGAGAAGCTCAGGGCGCTGCGCCTGCAGTGAGGCCCCAGACGGCCAGCATGAAGGCCAGCACTTCGGCACGCTCGGCCAGCGCGTCGTAGCGGCCGGAGGCGCCGCCGTGGCCGGCGTCCATGTTCACCGACAGCAGCACCGGCTCGTCGCCGGTCTTCACGGTGCGCAGCCTGGCGGCGTACTTGGCCGCTTCCCAGTAGGGCACCTGGCTGTCGTTCAGCCCGGCGCGCAGGTACATCGCCGGATAGGCCGCCTCGCGCAGGTTGTCGTAGGGCGAGTAGCTGCGGATGACGGCATAGTGATGCGGCTCCTTCGGGTTGCCCCACTCGAGGTACTCGCCCACCGTCAGCGGCAGCGATTCGTCGAGCATGGTGTTGACCACGTCGACGAACGGCACCTCGGCGACCACGGCGCGGAACAGCTCCGGCCGCAGGTTGGCGGCCGCCGCCACCAGCAGCCCGCCGGCGCTGCCGCCCTCGATGATCAGCTGCGCCGGCGTGGTCCAGCCCTGCGCGACCAGCGCCTCGGCGCAGGCCACCAGGTCGGTGAAGCTGTTGCGCTTCTTCTCCAGCTTGCCCTCGTCGTACCAGCGCCGCCCGCGGTCGCCGCCACCGCGCACGTGGGCGATGGCGAACACCACGCCGCGGTCGAGCAGGCTCAGCCGCGACGACGAGAAGTACGGGTCGACCGGGATGCCGTAGGCGCCGTAGCCGTACATCAGCAGCGGCTGCGGCGCGCCGCGCCGCAGCGCGCGCTTCCACACCAGCGAGACCGGCACCTCGGTGCCGTCGGCGGCGCGCGCCATGATCTGCGTGCTGTCGTAGAGCGCCGGGTCGTAGCCGCCGAGCACCGGCTGGCGCTTCTTCAGCGTGCGCTCGCCGCTGCGCAGGTCGACGTCGACGATCGAATGCGGCGTCACCATCGAGGTGTAGGCCACGCGGTAGACGTCGCTGTCGAACTCGGCATTGACGTCGCCGCCGGCGCTGTAGACGGCCTCGTCGAAGGGGATGTGCCAGTCGCGACCCCGGTTCCCGTTCTCGAGGTCGAACACGCGCAGCTTCAGCGTGCCGCGGTCGCGCTCCTGCACCACCATCCAGCGCTCGAACAGGTCCACGTCTTCCAGCATTACGTCGTCGCGGTGGGCGATCAGTTCTCGTGCCGATGCCAGCGAGGGCGCATCGGCGGGCGTCTCCACCAGGCGGAAGTTGCGCCCGGTGTCGTTGACGAGCAGGTAGAAGCGGCCGTGGCGATGATCAAGCGACATCTCGATGCCGCTCTTCCTCGGCAGCACCACGCGCGGCGCCGCCGCGGGATCATCGGCGTCGATCACGCGCAGCTCGGTGGTGTCCTTGCTGCCCGACGACACCACGATCCAGCGCTCGTCGCGTGTCTTGCCCAGACCCAGCCAGAACAGCTCATCACCCTCTTCGAACAGCAGCTCGTCGGGCGTGCCGGCGCCGAGCCGATGCCGCCAGACGCGGTGGGTGCGCTTGGCTTCGTCCTTGGTGAGGTAGTAGAGGGTGCGGCTGTCGTTGCCCCAGGCGGCGTCTTCGGTCTTCTCGATGGCCAGCGGCAGGTCCTGCCCGCTGGCGAGGTCACGCACGCGCAGCGTGTAGTCGAGCGCGCCGGTCTCGTCGAGCGAGTACGCGAGCAGTCGCGCGTCGGGGCTCACGTCGAGGGCGCCGAGCTGCAGGAAGGGCTTGCCTTCGGCCAGCGCGTTGAGGTCGAGCATCACCTCCTCGGGCGCGCCGGGTTCGTCACGACGGCGCAGCCAGGTCTCGTACTGGCGGCCCTTGGCCGTGCGGCTCCAGGTCCACCAGCCGTTCTTGCGCCAGGGCAGGTCGTCGTCGTCTTCCTGGATGCGCGCGAGCATCTCGTCGTAGAGCTGCTGCTTGAGTTGCGCATGCGGCGCGAACCAGGCTTCCGTGTGGGCGTTCTCGGCGTGCAGGTGGGCGATGACCTCGGGGTCGTCGCGGTGGCGCAGCCAGTACCAGTCGTCGATGCGCGTCTCGCCGTGGATCGACACGTCGTGCGGCTTGCGCTTGGGGATGGGAGCCTTCATGGCCTCGAGGATACGGTGAGCTTGCCATGGCATGCTCGCGCCCCATGTCCTCCCCGCACGGCCCGCAGCGCATCGTCTGCCTCACCGAGGAAACCACCGAGTGGCTCTACCTGCTCGGCGAGGAATCGCGCATCGTCGGCATCTCCGGCTACACCGTGCGGCCGAAGCGCGCGCGCCAGGAGAAGCCGCGCGTCTCGGCTTTCCTCGACGGCAAGATCGACCGCATCGTCGCGCTCCGGCCCGATCTGGTGATCGGCTTTTCCGACATGCAGGCCGCGCTGGCCGACAAGCTGATCCGCGCCGGGCTCAGCGTGCTCGTCACCAACCAGCGCAGCGTGGCCGAGATCTTCGCCACCCTGCGGCTCGTGGCCGGGCTGATCGGCCGCAGCGCCGAGGCCGAGGCCTGGATCGCCGGCTGCGAGCGCCGCCATGCCGAGATCCGCGAGGCTGTCGCGCGCTGGCCGCGCCGCCCGCGCGTCTACTTCGAGGAGTGGGACGAGCCGATGATCAGCGCGATCCAGTGGGTCAGCGAGCTGATCGGCATCGCCGGCGGCGACGATGTCTTTCCCGAGCTGGCGGTGCAGCGCATGGGCCGTGACCGCGTGATCGCCGATCCGCTCGAGCCTGCGCGGCGCGCGCCGGAGCTGATCGTCGGCAGCTGGTGCGGCAAGAAATTCCGGCCGGAGCGCGTGGCCGCGCGGCCCGGCTGGGCCGAGGTGCCGGCGGTACGAACCGGTGCGCTGGTGGAGATCAAGAGCTGCGACATCCTGCAGCCCGGACCGGCGGCGTTGACCGACGGGCTCGGGCAGCTGCACCGCGCGATCAGCGCCTTGCCGCTTTCAGCATCTCCGCCGCCATGAAGGCCAGCTCCAAGCTCTGCGAGCCGTTCAGCCGCGGGTCGCAGGCACTGCGGTAGCGCTCGGCCAGGCTGGCGTCGGTCAGGCCCTGCGCGCCGCCGCGGCACTCGGTCACGTCCTGCCCGGTCATCTCGAAGTGCAGGCCGCCGGCATGGCTGCCTTCGGCGGCGTGCACCGCGAAGAAATCGCGCACTTCCGCCGCGACGTTGGCGAAGTCGCGCGTCTTGTAGCCGTTGGCGCTGGTGACGGTGTTGCCGTGCATCGGGTCGCAGCACCACACCGGCGTGCGGCCCGCGGCCTGCACCGCGCGGATCAGCGCCGGCAGCCGCTCGGGCAGTTTCCCCGCGCCCATGCGCGTGATCAGCACCAGGCGGCCCGGCTCGCGCTGCGGGTCGAGCCGGTCGAGCAGCGGCAGCAGTTCGTCGGGCGTGACCTTGGGCCCGAGCTTCACGCCGACCGGATTCGCCAGGCCGCGCAGGAACTCGACGTGCGCACCGTCGACCTCGCGCGTGCGCTCGCCGATCCACAGCAGATGGGCCGAGCCGCCGTACGCGCGGCCGCTGGCGTCGTCGCGGCGCGCCAGCGCCTCTTCGTAATGCAGCTGCAGTGCCTCGTGCGAGGTCCAGAACGACACCGCGTGCAGCTGCGGCGCGCTCGCGGCGTCGAAGCCGCAGGCCTCCATGAAGGCGAGGCAGTCGGTGATGCGCTCGGCCAGCGTCTCGAAGCGCTCGCCCTGCGGACTGCGCTTGACGAAGTCCGCCGTCCAGCGGTGCACCTGGTGCAGATCGGCGAATCCTCCCTGGGCCAGCGCGCGCAGCAGGTTGAGCACGGTGGCGGAGTGCGAGTAGGCGCGCAGCAGGCGCTGCGGATCGGGCGTGCGCGCCGCGGCCGTGAACTCGGCGCCGTTGACGATGTCGCCGCGGTACGAGGGCAGGGTGACGCCGCCCGCCGTCTCGCTGTCTGACGAGCGCGGCTTGGCGAACTGCCCGGCGATGCGGCCCACCTTCACCACCGGGCAGGCGGCGCCGTAGGTGAGCACCACCGCCATCTGCAGGATGACGCGGAAGGTGTCGGTGACGTTGGCGGTGGACAGTTCGTCGAAGCTCTCGGCGCAGTCGCCGCCTTGCAGCAGGAAGGCCTCGCCGCGCGCCACCGCGGCCAGGCGCTCGCGCAGTGCGTCGGTCTCGGCCGGCACCACCAGCGCCGGCCAGGCAGCGAGCTGGCGCTCGGTGGCGGCCAGCGCCGCGGCGTCGGGGTAGGCGGGCAGCTGCCGCGCCGGGCGCTGTCGCCAGCTGTCGGGAGACCAGTCTTGATTCATGCCTGTAACCGGAACGTGCCGCAAATGCGGTGCGGCACTGTAGCCTCTCGGCTGCACGAACCGAGGAGATGTCTCCATGCGCTTTCCGCGCCGCAGCGGCATCCTGCTGCACCCCACCTCGCTGCCCGGCCCGCACGGCAGCGGCGATCTCGGCGACGAGGCCCACGCCTTCGTCGATTGGCTGGCCGGTGCCGGCCAGAGCCTGTGGCAGGTGCTGCCGCTGGGCGGCCTTGGCCCGGGTAACTCGCCCTACATGAGCAGCTCGGCCTTCGCCGGCAACGTGCTGATGATCGACCTGCGCGAGCTGCAGCGCCGCGGCTGGCTGAGCGAGGCCGAGATCGCGCCAGTCGAGGGGCTCGACCCACGGCGCGTGAACTTCGCGGCGATGGTGTCCTTCCGGATGCAGCGGCTCGCGCTGGCCGCTGCGCGCTTCGCCCAGCGGGCGAGCGCCGAGGAGCGCGCCGACCTCGCCGCCTTCGAACGCGAGCACACCGACTGGTTGCCCGACTACGCGCTCTTCATGGCGCTGGCCGAGCACCACGGCTGGCGCGACTGGTGCGAGTGGCCCGACGGCCTGGCCCAGCGAACGCCGCCCGCGCTTCAGCGGGCGCGCGAGGCGCACCGCGAGCGCATCGCCTTCTGGACCTTCTGCCAGTGGCGCTTCTTCCGCCAATGGGCCGCCCTGCGCGCGCACGCCCACTCCCGTGGCGTGCACATCGTCGGCGACATGCCGATCTTCGTCGCCTACCAGAGCGCCGACGTGTGGGCGCGGCCCGAGCTCTTCGAGCTCGACGCCGCCGGCCGGCCGACGGTGATCGCCGGCGTGCCACCCGACGCCTTCAGCGCCACCGGCCAGCGCTGGGGCAACCCGCTGTACCGCTGGAGCGCGCATGCGCAGGGCGGCTACGCCTGGTGGATCGAGCGCGTGCGGCGCAGCGTCGAACTGGTGGAGATCGTGCGCATCGACCACTTCCGCGGCTTCGCGGCGCATTGGGAGATTCCGGCCAACGAGCCGACGGCGGTGAAGGGCCACTGGGAGCCGGGCCCGGGCGAGGCGCTGTTCCGCGCGATCGCCGACACGCTCGGGCCCCTGCCCATCATCGCCGAGGATCTCGGCGTGATCACGCCCGACGTCGACGCCTTGCGCCACGCCTTCGACTTCCCCGGCATGCGCATCCTGCAGTTCGCCTGGGGCGAGGGCATCGCTGCCGAGCGACGCTTCCAGCCGCACCGCCATGAGGCCGACACCGTGGTCTACACCGGCACGCACGACAACGACACCAGCGTGGGCTGGTGGGCGAGCGCGGACGAGGCGACGCGCCACCACCTGCGCGAGTACCTGGCCACCGACGGCCGCGCGATCCACTGGGACATGATCCGCATGGCCTGCGCCAGCGTGGCCGACACCGCCATCTACCCGCTGCAGGACGTGATGGGCCTGGGCGGCGAGGGACGCATGAACTTCCCCGGCCAGGGGGAGGGCTGGTGGGCCTGGCGTTTCGACTGGAACCAGGTGCCGCAGGATGCGCCGGCGCGGCTGCGACGCATGGCCGAGCTCTACGAAAGGCTGCCCCCGCAGACAGGCTGAATTGACATGTGCTAATGTCGTCTGCCGCTGTCAGGAGGGTGGATGGACATGCGTCTTCGGGAGCCGGGAAGGTGAGCGCGCCGCTGAAGAACGCGACGCTGCGCCAGCTCGCCACCTTCCACACGCTGGCCCGGCTGCG
Source organism: Piscinibacter sp. (assembly GCF_050175855.1). Lineage (GTDB taxonomy): Bacteria > Pseudomonadota > Gammaproteobacteria > Burkholderiales > Burkholderiaceae_C > Piscinibacter. The sequence goes on along the minus strand of NZ_JBFXIO010000055.1, from coordinate 2,665 downwards.
CAGCATCTCGCAGACGGCCGAGGAAATGCACCTGACTCAGCCCGCGGTGTCGCTGCAGATCGGCATCCTCGAGGAATCGGCCGGCACGCCGCTGCTCACCCGCAGCGCGCGCGGCGTCAAGCTCACCGAGTCGGGCGAACTGCTCGCCGCCTACGCCGACCGCATGCTCGCGCTGTGGCGCGAAGCCAGCGAGGCGATGGCGGCGCAGCGCGGGCTGATCGCCGGCACACTGCGTATCGGCGCCGTGACCACCGCGGAATATCTGCTGCCGCACGTGCTGCTGGAGTTCGTCAAGCTGCACCCCAAGGTGAAGGTCAAGCTCCAGGTCGGCAACCGCGCCGAAGTGACCTCGGCGCTGGCGGTGCAGGAGGTCGACCTGGCGGTGATGGGCCGCCCGCCCTCCGAACTGCGTGCCAACGCCACCGCCTTCGCCAAGCACCCGATGGCCTTCGTCGCCGCGCCGTCGCACCCCGTCATGCAGCTTCCCGCGCCGACGCTGGCAGACCTCAACGAACACAGCCTGCTGGTGCGCGAGCGCGGCTCGGGCACGCGCCACACCGTCGAGGCGCTGTTCCGCGAGGCGGGCGTGGAACTGGCCATCGGTGCCGAACTGTCGAGCAACGAGGCGATCAAGCAGATGTGCGCGGCTGGCTTCGGCGTGGCCTTCCTGTCGATGCACGCCTGCGTGCTGGAGCTGCAGGCCGGGCTGTTGGCGCAGGTGCCGGTGCCGGGCCAGCCGGTCGAGCGCGACTGGTACGTGATCTCGCTGGCTGGCCGCGCCATGCCGGCGGCTGCGACCGCCTTCGAAGCCTTCCTGCGCGAACAGGGGCTGGCGCTGATCGAGGAGCGTCGCTATCAGTCGCAACAGCTTCCGGAAGCTCCGGCGAAGAAGCAGCGGGCGAACCGCCGCTCAGGCTGAAGCGATCGCGTCGGCCTTGGCCAGCAGCGCCTCGGCCATGCGGATGCTGGCGATGTCGATCAGCCGGCCGTCGAGCGACACCGCGCCCTTGCCTTCCTTGGCGGCTTGCGCCATCGCCTCCTTGATGCGGCGCGCCTTGTTCACCTCGGCCTCGGTCGGCGTGAACACTTCATTGGCCAGCGCCACCTGCGAGGGGTGGATGGCCCACTTGCCCTCGTAGCCCAGCACCGCCGCCCGGCGCGCCGCGGCGCGGAAGCCGTCGGGATCGGAGAAGTCGCCGAAGGGCCCGTCGATCGGCCGCAGGCCATAGGCGCGGCAGGCCACCAGCATGCGCGTCTGTGCGGCGTGCCAGGGGTCGGTCCAGAAGCTCTGGCGCTGGCCGTGCTCGTCGGGGTCGGTGAGCACCACCGACTCGCGGTTCACGCCACCGATCACCGTGGTGCGCGCGCGCGTCGAGGCGGCGTAGTCGGCCACGCCGAAGCTCATCGCCTCCAGCCGCTTCGAGCTCTGCGCGATGGCTTCCACGTTGGCCATGCCCAGCGCCGTCTCGATCAGCACCTCGAAGCCGATGCGCTTGCTGCGCCCCTTGGCGTTCTCGATCTGCGTGACCAGCATGTCCAGCGCATAGACGTCGGCCGCCACCCCGACCTTGGGAATCAGGATCATGTCCAGCCGCGGGCAGGCCTCGACGATGTCGACCACGTCGCGGTACATGTAGTGCGTGTCCAGGCCGTTGATGCGGATCATCATCGTCTTGGCGCCCCAGTCGAGCTCGTTGAGCGCCTGCACGATGTTCTTCCGCGCCTGCGGCTTGTCGTCGGGCGCCACCGCGTCTTCCAGGTCGAGGAAGACGATGTCGGCCGCACTGGCCGCGGCCTTCTCGAACAGGGCGGTGTTCGAGCCGGGCACGGCCAGCTCGGAGCGGTGCAGGCGCGGCGTGGCCTGCTCGATCAACGTGAAGCTCATGTGTCGTTCCTTTCCGTGAATCGATCTGTTCCCGACCCAGCCACCCGCCGCGGAAGCGGCTCTGCCGGTCCGCTGGCGGGGCGGCCCCCTCGGGGGGTAGCGAGCGCCAGCGAGCTTGGGGGCTCCATCTAGCCTGTGGCGCCGAAGCCGGCGGCGGCGCAGCGGATCGACAGCAGCAGCGCGGTGCGCACCTCGTCGTCGCCGCCGGCGCGCACGCGCTGCAGCAGCTGCACCTGCTCGCGGCTGACCTGGTTCATGGTTTGCAGCCGGCGACCGAGGCGGCGGCGGTGCTGCGGAAAGCGCTCGGCGAGCTCGCCGGCATCGGTGACCTCGAGCACGCGCGCGCAGGTGCGCTCGTACTCCGCCTCGATCATGCGGAACACGGCGTCGCGCGCCGCCGCGTCGGGCACGAGGCGCGCGTACTCGGCGGCGATGGACAGGTCCACCGTGAGAAGCGTCTTCTCGACCTCGTCGATCACCGTGCGGAACGGGCGGCATTCCTCGAACATGCGCTGCAGCAGCGCCAGGCCGCGTGCCTTGCGCACCTCGACGAAGGCCTCCAGCGCGCTGCCGAGGCCATACCAGCCGGGCACCATGTGGCGGTTCTGCGTCCAGGCGAACACCCAGGGGATGGCGCGCAGGTCGGCCAGCGTGCCGGGGCCCTGGACCCGCTTCGCGGGGCGCGAGCCGATATTCAGCAGCGCCAGTTCCTCAAGCGGCGACGAGCCGCGCAGGTAGGCCAGCAGCTGCGGCATCTCCATCAGCTTGCGGTAGCTGGCC
>NZ_JBFXIO010000054.1:0-16260 GCF_050175855.1 Piscinibacter sp. | reverse complement strand
CTCTGGAGGTCGCCATGGAGCGCACCCACGCCTGCAAGCTGAAGTTCGAGCAGGCCCATCCCGACGACTGGGTTGCCTTCAACGGATGGCCGGCGATGCCAACGACGGTGACGCGCGCGGAGGCCGCCAGCGGGCTGCGAAAGGCGCGTCGACTCGGGCGCGTGCTGGTGGAAGGGTCGCACCGCTACCGGCTGATCGGTTCGAACACCGTGATCCTTCGCCCTCGCTGATTTGGGGGGCAGGGGCCGTCAACCCATCCCGGCCTGCTGCAGCACCTCGACGAAACCTCGGCTCATCAGCTCGAGTTCGTCCTCCGGGAAGTTGAAGCGCTCGAAGACGGCGTTCATGCCGCCGAACGCACGTGCCATGGCGGCGGCCACCAGATCGGCGTCCATTTCGACGGCGCCGCGGCCGAGGTAACGGCTGCCGGCCACGCAGGACAGCAGCAGTTTGATGCTGTCGTCGACCTGGTTGAAGAAGAACGCCCAGTAGGGCCACTCGGCTTCGAGGCGGCGCAGCAGCGACCGTACTTCAGGGATGTCGACCAGTTCGCGCGGATCGCCGTTGTACCCGTCCACCACCAGCGTCATCTGGCCGCGGTAGCGCCAGGCGTCCTCGCGGGTCGCCAGGAAGACCTTCAACCGGGATAGGACAGATGGAAGGTCGGCCTGCTCGACCTCCCGCCGGGAGATCAGCAGCACCACGGGTTCCTGAACGCCTGGCCGCAGATCCATTCTTGGTGCTTGGTTCGTCATCGCTCTTCCTATCAATCCGCGCCGGAGGGGCCACGCTTGCAGATGGTCATCATAATGCGATGGACATCTATCTCGAAGAAGTTCGCGCTGGTCATAGTTTCAAGCACCTATACTGCTCGGAGGATCACCCGAGAGATTCAGCCAACCGCCGCCCAGCATGACCGCCGAGCAGCTACCCACCCTCAGTCAAGCGCAGCGTGACCGCCTGGCATTCATCGAGATGAGGCTCCGCTTCTTCGGCGAGATCCGTCGACAGGACATCGTCGAGCGCTTCGACATCCAGTCGGCAGCGGCGACTCGTGATCTGGCGCTCTACAAGGACCTCGCCTCTCACAACATCGACTACGACGCCAAGGCCAAGTGCTACGTCTTGGGCGATGGCTTCGAGCCGGTCTTCGAATTCCCCCCTGAGCGAGTTCTCGCGTGGCTGACACAAGGCTTTGGTGACGGAGAGCCGTCCGCCTTGAAGTGTGCGGTTGTCAGTGAGATTCCTTCGCGGCTCACGCATCCAGACCTGGATGTGCTGGCGTCGGTTACGCGCGCGATTCATCTGTGCCGCCCCTTGCGCATCGAGTACCACTCGATCAGCAGCGGGCGGTCCACACGCGAGATCGCGCCGTTCGCCTTGATCGATACCGGACTTCGATGGCATGTGCGGGCGTTCGACCGGAAGACGCGCGAGTTCCGAGACTTCGTGATAACGCGGATCAAGAGACCAGTGGTTCTCATGACGCAGTCGATCGCCGAGCACGAAGGTGCGGATCAAGACATCCAGTGGACCCGCATCGTCGAAGTTGAAATTTGCCCCCACCCGGATCAGCCGCGGCCGGAAGTCACTGAAATGGACTACGGCATGTCGGGCGGGGCATTGAGGTTGAAGCTTCGAGCGGCGACGGCGGGTTATGTGCTGCGCAAGTGGAGCGTGGACTGTTCACCAGACCATCATCTGCGTGGCCACGAGTTCAGGCTGTGGCTGAAGGACCCTCTTGCTCTCTACGGCGTCAAGAACGCGGTGCTGGCACCGGGCTACCGCTCGCCCAACCAGTAAACAACGCCAGGCATGAAATGACTTGCGGACAGCGACGCTCATCACCACACCAGCGGCTGAGCCCATCAGGCGACACCCGAGAAGGAGGCGCCAATGATCGAACGGCTTGAGCGCCTGGTCGATGAACTCGGAGCGCTGCACAGCAAGCTGGTGCTGCTCATCGGGCCGCCGAACACGCGCAAGTCGGCGCTGCTGCAGTCCCTCGCACAGATCAAGGGCATCGAGCCGCTGAATGTCGGTGCTGAACTGGGCAGACGGCTCGCGGCCATTCCCCAGCGGCAGCGCCACTTGCAGACCACAGCGATCCTGCGAGAGCTGGCCGATCAACATGCTGCCGGTGACTTGCTGTTGCTCGACAACCTCGAGCTGCTGTTCGACCGTTCCCTGCACCTTGATCCGCTCGATCTTCTGAAGCGTCACGCTCACGCGAGGCGAGTGGTAGCAGTGTGGCCTGGCGAGTTGCAAGGCGACGCCAGGACGGGGCGGCTGATTTACGCCGACATGGGGCACCCAGAGCACCAGGATTACAGCCTTGCAGGCGTGGTCCCGTTTGAAGTTCAGAACTAGGGAAGCGAACAAGACATGCGCTACGGCGACCTCATTCAATTTGAACCGATCGAATCGGTCATCCAACTGCTCGACGCCAACCGTCCGGACGAGGCCAAGAAGCTCGTCGCGACTTACGTCATGTCGGACGACATGGCCGAGCGGATCGCCAAGCAAATGATCCCGCAGCTTTCCTTCGACGAGTCCGTCGACCACATGGGCGTGCTGGTGGTCGGCAACTACGGCACCGGTAAGTCGCACTTGATGTCAGTGCTGTCCCTGGTGGCTGAGGACGCGGCCTACCAGCCCATGATCCGTCACCCCAAGGTCGCTGAAGCAGCGGGGAAGATCGCTGGCAAGTTCAAGGTCCACCGCATCGAGATCTCCAGCCAGATGTCGCTGCGGGACATCATCACCCAGGAGCTTGAGCTCTTCCTCGAAAAGAACGGTGTCAGCTACTCGTTCCCGGCTGCCGACAAGGTGGTCAACAACAAGGCGGCGTTCGAGGAGATGATGGCCGCGTTCGCCGAGGTTCACCCCAACCACGGCGTGCTCCTGGTGGTCGACGAGTTTCTCGACTACCTGCGCTCGCGCAAGGACCACGACTTGGTGCTGGACCTGTCGTTCCTGCGTGAGATCGGTGAAGTCACCAAGCACCTGCGGTTCCGCTTCGTGGCGGGGGTGCAGGAGGCCATCTTCGACAGCAACCGCTTCCAGCACGTCGCTGACAGCCTGCGCCGGGTGAAGGACCGGTTCACCCAAGTTCTGCTGGCCCGGCAAGACGTGAGCTTCGTGGTCGCCGAGCGCCTGTTGAAGAAGACAGCGGACCAACAGCACAAGATCCGGACCTACCTCACCAAGTTCGCCAAGTTCTACAGCTCGATGAACGAGCGCATGGACGAGTACGTGCGGCTGTTCCCCGTTCACCCGGAGTACATCGGCACCTTCGAGCGCCTGGTCTTCACCGAGAAGCGCGGTGCCCTGGTCACCCTGCGCGACCAGATCCAGGCCGTCTTGACTGAAGACGTCCCGGATGATCGGCCGGGCTTGATCGGGTACGACAAGTTTTGGGCAACCATCACATCGAACGGCGTGCTGCGTTCTGACCCCAGCATCGGTCCGGTGCTGAAGGTGTCCGAAGTCCTGGCCGAACGCGTCCTCAAGGCATTCACCCGGCCGGCCTACAAGCCGATGGCGCTGCGCGTGATTGCCGGCCTGTCGGTGCATCGGCTGACGACGGGCGGCGACATCTACGTGCCGGTCGGTCCAACCGCTGCCGAACTGCGCGACACGCTGTGTCTGTACCAGCCTGGTATCGAGGACATGGGTGGCGACCCGGCCGACGATCTGCTCACAGCAGTGCAGACAACCCTCCGCGAGATCGTCAAGACGGTCAACGGCCAGTTCATCTCGAAGGCGCCGGACACCGAGCAGTACTTCCTCGACCTCAAGAAGGACGTCGACTACGACGCTCAGATCGAAAAGCGTGCCGAGGCCTTGTCGGATGACGCGTTGGACCGCGCCTACTACGGCGCCGTCAAGCAGTTGATGGAGCGCACCGACGAGAGCACCTACGTCACGGGTCATCAGATCTGGCAGTACCAGATTGAATGGCAAGACCGCCGCGTCGAACGCAACGGGTACCTGTTCTTCGGTGCCCCGAACGACCGGCCCACCGCCCAGCCCGAGCGCGACTTCTACGTCTACTTCATCCAGCCCTTCGAGCCGCCACGCTTCCGAGACGAGAACAAGTCGGATGAGGTGTTCATCCGGCTCAAGGGCCTGGATGACGCCATCAAGCGCCACCTGGCCTTCTACGCGGCGGCACAGGACCTTGCTTCCACCGCCAGCGGTGGCGCGAAGGCCGTCTACCTGGACAAGGCCAAGGACGCGCTGCGCGACATGAGCAAGTGGCTCCAGGAGAAGCAGATGAGTGCCTTCGAGGTCACGTACCAGGGCAAGTCCAAGACTCTGCAGGACTGGGCCAAGGGCGTCTCCATACGCGACAAGCTGCGCCTGGGATCGGATGAGCGCGCCAACTTCCGCGACATCGTCAACGTCGTTTCCGGGCTGGCGCTCAATCAGCAGTTCGCCGAGGTCTCGCCCGAGTACCCGACCTTCCCGGTGCTGGTCACCGAATCCAACCGCAAACAGTTGGTCGGCAACGCACTGAAGGCGCTGGCCGGCGGCACACGCACCAAGGACGCCAACGCCATCCTCGACGCCCTGGAGATGCTGGATGGCGACCGCATCGAGCCAGGGCGTTCGCGGTACTCGCAAGAAGTGCTGAGTCGCTTGAAAGCCAAGGGGCACGGCCAGGTACTGAACCGCAGCGAGCTTGTGAGCGGACAGACCGACGTGGAGTACTTCCACCCGGTGAAATTCCGCCTTGAGCCGGACCTGCTTGTGGCCGTGCTGGGCGGCCTCGTCTACTCCGGCGACATCGTGCTGGCCATCACAGGCGACAAGATCGACTCCGGCAAGATCACGCTTCTGGCCGAGCGCGGCCTGGAAGAGCTCAAGCAGTTCAAGCATGTCGAGGCGCCGAAGGAGATCAACGTCTCCGTTCTGCGATCGCTGTTCGAACTGCTTGGCCTGTCGCCCGGCCTGGCACAACTCGCGACGCAAGGTTCGGAAGAACCCGTCAAGCAGCTTCTCGAAGCCGTGTCCAAGCTGGTCGGCCGCGTGCTCACGGCGGGCACCGATCTTCAAGGCAAGCTCACCTTCTGGGGCAAGCCGCTCCTCACGGACGACGAGGTTCGCGACTGGCGCACCCGGCTCGAATCGCTCAAGACCTTCGCGGAGGGGCTGACTCCCTACAACACGGTCGGCAAGCTGAAGAACCTGCGCATTGGTTCCGACGACATCGACGCCCAAAAGAAGAGCCTCGAGGTTCTGGCCGCCGTTGAAAAGCTGCTGGAGCTGGTGACCGAGTTGGGCAGCACGGCCGCCTACTTGTCCCAGGCCGAAATGGTGCTGTCCAGCGACCACGCATGGGTGAAGAAGGCACAGAGCGCACGCACGGACATCCTGGACAAGCTCGCGCTGGACCGCAACGCCCAGCATGCCGCCGAGTACCGGCAGACCCTGGCCCAGCTCAAGAAGGACTATCTCGCCGCCTACATCGCCCAGCACAGCAAGGCTCGCCTGGGCGTCACGGAGGACAAGACCAAGTCTGCATTGCGCAAGGACTCGCGTCTGGTGGCCATGCGTGCCCTGGCTGGCATCTCGCTGATGCCCACCAGCCAGCTGACCGCCTTCGATGACAAGCTGGACAAGCTCAAGAGTTGCGCATCGCTCGTCGAGTCGGAACTGTCGGCCAGCCCCTACTGCCCGCACTGCAGCTTCCGACCAGCCAACGAGCAAGGCGACTTCCTGCCGGCCGCCAACGTGCTCAAGCAACTGGATGATGAGCTGGACAAGTTGCTCGACGGCTGGCAGCAGACGCTGCTGGACAACCTGGACGACCCGATCATCCAGGCCAACCTCGACTTGCTGAAAGCAGCCCCCCGCGAACTGATCAAGAAGTTTGTGGCGGCCAAGAAGCTGGCTGACCCCGTCACCCCGGACTTTGTCAGCGCCGTGCAGGAGGCACTGTCAGGGCTGGAGAAGATCGGCGTCAGCGGCGACGAGATCAAGAAGGCGCTGCTGCAAGGCGGCTCACCGGCCACGCCGGACGACTTGCGCAAGCGATTCGAGGCCTTCTTGAACGAACGCTGCAAGGGCAAGGATGCCAGCAAGCTCAGGTTCGTGGTGGAGTGAGCATGACCGAGATGCCGGCCGAGCAATTGCTCGATACCTTTGCTTCAACCGACGATTCCGCGGTGCGGGTCCAGGCGCTCACAGACCTGATGACGGCGAAGGTCATTCCGAAGCGCGCTGACGATGCGCGCTTCGACGCCGGCCTTCACCGATGGATCTCGGTCGCCAACACACCCGAGGCGGCTCCTAGAGACCGCTTGCTGGCGATCGCAGAGTTGATCCGGGCCACGCAGCAACTGAAGAAGCGCCAACCTGCCTTGATCAAGCTGATCCAACCAGGGTTGCAGCAACCATTGCCGCCGTTGGCCGTGCTGGAGGACTCGGAGGCTCGGCTGAATGTTGCGCGCGCATGCTCGCAGACCGATACGCCGTGGCTGCAGACCTACCTCGCAGCGAGCCTCGCTACCGAAGCGGCACCGAAGCCACGCGCCGAGTTGATGGAAAGCATCGTGTCTCGCTCCGGAACGATCGCCGACGTCTTGGCGCTGATGTCCACGGCGTTCGAAGGGCAGCATCCCCAAACCGAGAACCCCGCTGACTCGTTGGCGAAACGTCTCGCCAAGGCGTTGGAGACGTTCAGATCAACCGTGCGCGCATCGCTTCTCGACGCGGGTGCTGATGTTGGGAAGCGTCTGGATGCGCTGCTGCGAACCGCCCTGGCCTCAACCGGAAAGCCCCAGTCTGACGACGCACAGATCGAGCTGACCCGTGAGGTCGCTCTCACCCTGCACGATCTGGTTCGGTCGCGCTTTTCTCTCGCCACCGAACCCCAGACGTTCTTGGCGCTGCAGTACTGCCGTAGCTTCTTCGCGGGCATCTCTTGGCCGCGCGAGCTGCAGGCGGAAATGGACCTTTTGGTCCAGGATGTGTCGGAAGCGCTGGTCATGCTTGGCCGCATGGGAGTGCCCAATCAAGACCTGCTCAGTCGGCTTGAACTCGTGTGCGGCATCAAGGAGCGCGCTCGGGTGGTGGCCAGTCACTTGGCCGACAAACACACCGAGATCGATGAGTCCATCAGAGGTTGGCTGCGTACGGGCCGCTTGGTGACGCCGATCGCTGCAAGCGACGTTCTCCAGGAATCGCTGCTGACAAGCGTGGACGAAGCCCTGGGTTTGGCGCTGATCGAGGCCCGCACTTTCAAGGCCAGCAGCGAAGCCGAGCAGCGGTTGACCAGTTCGCTGGAGATCTTCGATCCGGCGCTCGTGGGCCTCTTCAGGGGGATCGTGACGCAGTCGATCGCTATGCACAACGCCATCGAGGACTTGGCCAAACGGCGCGGTCTGGAACTGGTCGGTGGAGTCGGGGACGAGATCGAGTTCTCGCCGAAGTATTTTGACGCCTTAGGTGCACTACATGGCACTCGCGCCACGGTGCGCAGACCGGCCATCGTCAGATCACCCAGCGTCGGGGCGGTCGGTACAGTCGTCAAGAAGGGCTTGGTCGAATAGCGAACCAATAGAGGGAGACACATGAACATCGAAACCGCAAAGCTGCTCGTCGAAAACTTGCTTGATCGCATCGAGCAGGACCCGTCCAGCGGCAAGTACAAGCTCGGCACGATTTCGGCCAAAGAGAAGCAGGCACTTCAAACCCTGCTCGCCGCTCCTGGCGATGTGCCGGAAGCCCCAGCGCTCGTGCCGGTCGTACCTACGGCTGCGATTCCCACGCCCACCACGCCACCGGTTGAACCCACAGCGCCCGCACCGGCGGCCGCCGTTACGGTGGAGTTGAAGCTTGAGGCCTTGGATCGAGGCAAGGCTGACGACCCGCATGTCACTGTGTGCCTTGACTTCGGAACTGCCATGTCCAAGGCGTTCGCGATACAAGGCGACTCCACACCTGTGGAACTCGCCCTGGGCAAGCGCGCGGGTGCATCGGGCTACCCGGTGGACTCGTCCATTTTCATCTCAGACGACGGAATCCTTCACTTCGGGCCACAGGCCGTTGATCTGGGTACCGCTGCAGCGCCCCTGGGCCGCGTTCGCTTTGACTCGCCCAAAGCCAGGCTCAGCATGGGCCAGCAGTTGGACATCTACCGAGCCCAGGTGGCCAAGGAGATCAACCCGATCAGCGACATACCCATCTCGGAAGGTGAACTGATCACGCTGTACCTGGGATACCTGACAGACCTGGCCACATCGGAGCTTCAGGCGCACGGCGTGTCCCGATACTGCGCCCGCCGCTTTGCGAGGCCGTGCTGGAGTGAAGAGCGGAACAAATGGGCAGAGCCACTGCTTCGCAAGATGCTGGCGCAGGCGCAGATCCTCGCGGACACGTTCCACGATCAGTGGCGCAGCGGCATTCCGATCGCAAAGGCCAAGGCGGCACTGGAACAGATCAAGTTGCTGCCTGGGCTGCCTGACTACCTGCTCACCGAAGGCATACCTGAGCCTGTGGCAGCTGCAGCAAGCCTGATGTTGACGGAGGAGGCTCAGCGCGAGCTCTTCATGGTGGTGGATGTTGGCGCCGGCACCACCGACTACGGCCTGTTCCTGTTGCAGCACAACCCTGAGAAGGATGTTTGCCTCGTTCGCATCGTGCCGGGAACGGTGAAGGTGCTGGAGCAAGCGGGCAACCGGGTCGATGACCTGCTGAAGTTCTTTGTTCTGGAACTGGAGGGGATCGACAAAGCCAGCCCCGAAGGTGCCCACAATCTCAGCTTCCTTCAGAGCACGATCCGTCTTCAGAAGGAGGCGCTCTTTCGCGACGGCCAGGTGGAGATCCCTTTGGCCAACCGTTCGCGCGCCGTTGTCCACCTCGACGCATTCCTGGCCAGCTCACGCGTCAAGGCATTCAGTCAGCAGCTTCAGCGTGAACTCTTGCAGGCACTTGGCGCAGCGGGCGACGGCTATCTGGACCTGATGGCCGACAGTCATCTCAACGTGGTGCTCACTGGTGGCGGTGCCGATCTGCCCATGGTGCAGGAGCTGGCCACTGAAGTCGTGGAGGTTCGCGGCCGTCGAATCCTGCGCAAACCGATCCCCCATGTGCCAACGTGGATCACTGAGCGCTATCCGCAGTTTGCGCCGCAGTACCCGCAGCTGGCCGTGGCTATCGGTGGCGCCAACCCGGAGCTGCCAACCGTGGCGCCCAGCTTCGATGACTTCAAGGGGCTGCGTCGGCCCACGTACACGGCATGAGCGCGGTCTCGCCATTGATCCGGGTCGCTGATGACACGCGATGAGCTGATCGCCGCGCTGAACTCCATCGAGTGGAGCGATGTCGAGTTCAAGGAGGCCACGTGGGAGGTGCCCAGGAACGCGCTGTCCACCGTGAGCGCCTTCGCGAACACCGAAGGTGGGCACCTGGTGTTCGGTGTCAGGGAAACGAACGGCACGTTCACGGTCACGGGCGTGGTCGACGCTGACAAGTTGCAGAACACCTTTCTGGGACAGGTGCGCGACCCCAACAAGATCAGCGCGCTGTTGCCGATCACGGGCCAAGTGCATCAGATGCCAGAAGGCGTCGTGCTGGCGTTCTTCGTTCCCGAAGCAGCGCGGAACCAGAAGCCGGTGCACCTGGATCGCAACCCCAGGAACTCGTACATCCGCCGCGGAGGGCGTGACGACACCTGCACGGCTGACGAGCTGATGCGGCTGATGCGTGACGCGTCGCCCACCCGCTACGACGCAGAGCCGCTGGCGCTCGATGTCGGCCGCTGTTTCGACGACCAGTCGGTCCGCTGGTACCGCGACATGTTCGGCCGCAGCAACGCCGGTCGAGATGATGGTGATGACGAGCCGACGTTCCTGCGCAAGCGTGGCTTCATCGTGGAGCAAGACGGCAGGCTGATGCCCACCCGGGCGGGTCTGCTGGTGCTGGGTGCCGCCGAGGTTTTGCCGCAGGTGCTACCCCGCATGGTGGTTGATCTGCAGTTGTACCGGCATGCCGTGACCGAGTACTCGCCCACCACACGGTGGGCCGATCGCATCGCAGTGGAAGGCAATCTGGTGCAGGCCTGGCGCACCGTGGTCGACTTCTACTTCCGGCACAGTGAGCGGCCGTTCTCCATCGATGCCGAAACCCTGCGCCGCAGCGACGATCCACCCGACTACGTGTCGTTCCGCGAGGCGGCCATCAACCTGCTGATCCACCAGGACTTCAGCGACCACGGCAGATTGCCGGCCATCCGCATCTACCGCGACTGCACGGAGTTCTTCAACCCCGGCGACGCCTTTCAGTCGCGCGAGAAGTTGCTGGACCCCGGCGACAAGGAGATGCGCAACCCCAGCGTCGTGGCTGCCTTCCGCCGCATCGGCCTGTCCGATCAAGGGGGCACCGGCATCGGCGCCATCTTCGAGAGCTGGCGCCGTCTGGGCTACTTGCCGCCCGAGATCCACAACGACAAGGCGGACAAGACCTTCCGGCTGCGGCTGCCCAAGCAGAAGTTGCAGTCCGAGGCCCAGCTCCTCGCGCTGGCCAGCCTGGGTGCGAACCTGACCCCGCCGCAAGCCGCCGTGGTGGCGTTCTTGCTGCTGCGCGGCGAGGCGGACGTGGCCGACATCAAGGCGCTGACCGGGCTGAGCGGGCCACAGGCGCGAGGCCTGGCGCAGGAACTGGCCGTGCAAGTGCTGGTGGATCCCATCGTGGACGGCGACCCCCATGTCCGCCTGGCGGCCCACCTGCGGGCACGCTTTGCCCCGGAGGCAGACGGTTCTGCGCAGGAAAATCAAGGACTTAGCGGCACTGACCCCGGAGCGGGCGGGACCGTACAAGTGACCGATCAAGTCGCGCAAGGCGCCAGACCACTTGTACAGGCACTTGAACGGTTGAGCGATGTGCAGTGGAAGATCGTGGCCCACAGCGACGCCCCGCGAGCCATGGCGGAGCTGCTGCGCATCACCGGGTACAGCCAGCGGGCCCACTTCCGCAGCCAGCATCTGGAGCCACTGCTGCGGGCTGGCATCCTGCGCATGACGATTCCAGACAAGCCCCGCTCCTCGGCCCAGCGCTACGTGCTGACAGAGAACGGCATTCGCCTGAAGGCGTGGCGTGCACTGAACTCACCGACAACATGACTGACTTGATCCAACATGCCGCAACCGCCGGCCCTGTCGAATGCCTGGGCCAGACATTCCCGAGCGACGAAGCCCGCCGCGGGCACTTCCTGGGCTTGCTCGCCGAGAAGCTGAAGGACCCCGCGTTCCGGAAGCAGGAGGGTTTCCCCAAGGGAACCGACGAAGCCATCCTGGCGATGTCGGACCCGCCGTACTACACCGCTTGCCCGAATCCCTGGCTGGCGGACTTCGTCCGGCACTATGGGAAGCCCTACGACCCGAGTGAGAAGTACAGCCGCGAGCCACTAGCTATCGATGTGTCTGAGGGCAAGACGGATCCCCTTTACAAGGCGCATGCGTACCACACGAAAGTACCGCACCTGGCAATCGTTCCATCGATCATTCACTACACAAAGCCTGGCGATGTTGTCCTCGATGGTTTTGCCGGCTCAGGCATGACCGGAGTAGCAGCGCAGTGGTGCGGGGCGGCGCCAGCGGTATACCGCCATGAACTGGAACTTGCTTGGAAAAGGGATGGACGCCCGGCACCTGATTGGGGTGCGCGTCGTGTGGTTCTCAACGATCTGTCGCCAGCCGCCACTTTCATCGGCGCCAACTACAACCTGCCGTTCGAAGTGGAGTCCTTCGGAAGTGCCGGGAAGCACGTGCTGAAGGCTTTGGAGCAGGAGATCGGATGGATGTACGAGACGCTGCACTCCGACGGCAAGACGAAAGGACGAATCGAGTACACGGTCTGGAGCGAGGTCTTCACCTGCCCGGAGTGCGCCGGGAAGGTGAACTTTCTGGACGAAGCGCTGGAAGATGAGAGCAAGCGTGTACGCGAGACATTCCCATGTCCGCATTGCGGCGCACAACTCAACAAAGACCGACTTGAGCGAGTACTCGAGACTCGGATCGACCCAGCAAGTGGCAAGCCTTGGCAGCGAGTCAAGTTCGACCTTTCGTCGATCGTTTACGCAGTGGGCAAGACGCGATACGAAAAGTCGCCGGACGCAAGTGACATGGCCACCGTCGCGCGAATCGAGGCGATGCCCATACCTGCCGGCCTTCCTACCGATCGGTTTCCGATCGAGGACATGTATCACGGCTCCCGGATCGCCCCAAAGGGCTTTACGTCGATGCACCACTTCTACTTGCCGAGGGCCGGCCATGCGATGGCCGCGCTTTGGCGGCTCGCTGACGATTGGCCGGAACGGAGGATTTCGGCGATGCTCAAGTTTTTCGTTGAGCAGGGAATTCGCAATCTATCGGTTCTGAATGCATACGAGCCACTTGCCTTCTCTCAGAACGCCCGAGGTCAGAAGGGTGTCTATTACGTTCCCAGCCAACTCTCCGAAGTGGCGCCGTGGTATTTCTTCACCGGCAAGTTGAAGACGATTGAAAAGGCCGCCGCAGGATTTCGGGCTGGGCAAAGCCATGCGGCTATTGCAACCGGTACTGCGGCACGCTTGTGCCTTGATGCCGACTCGATCGACTACGTATTCACGGATCCACCGTTCGGCGAGAACATCTTCTACGCTGACCTTAACTTCATGGTTGAGTCGTGGCACGGCGTGGCCACTGACTCGAAGCCAGAAGCGATCATCGACAAGTTCAAGAACAAGGCGCTGCCAGAGTACCAGCACCTGATGCAGCGCTGCTTCGCGGAGTACCACCGCGTCCTGAAGCCCGGGCGCTGGATGACGGTCGTTTTCTCCAACAGCAAGGCCTCGGTCTGGAACGCGATCCAGGTGGCCCTTCAGCAGGCCGGCTTCGTTGTGGCCGAAGTCTCCGCGCTCGACAAGGTTCAGGGCAGCTACCGCCAGATGACGTCGACGACGGCCGTCAAGCAGGACCTCGTCATCTCGGCCTACAAGCCCAACGGTGGGCTGGAGCAGCGGCTCGCCGAACGGGGCGCCACGCCCGACTCGGCATGGGACTTCGTCCAAACGCACTTGGGCCAGTTGTCGGTGATCAAGGTCAAGGACGGCGCACTCGAGTTCATCGTTGAACGCGATCCGCGTCGGATCTACGACCGCTTGGTCGCATGGTTCGTCCGGCACGATTCGCCGGTACCGCTGTCGAGCGACGAGTTCCTGAGCGGCATCCGCAGCCGCTTCCCTGAGCGGGACGGCATGGTGTTCCTGCCCACCCAGGTGGCGGCCTACGACAAGAAGCGAGCCCAGGTTGCCCAGGCGCCGCAGATGGAGCTTTTCGTCAGTGATGAGCGCAGTGCCATCGACTGGTTGAGCGACTTCCTGAAGTCCAAGCCATCCACATACCAGGAACTGCACCCCGAGTTCATCACGCAGCTCGGCGCCGGTTGGAAGAAGCACGAGACGCGCCCCGAGCTCTCAGCGCTGTTGGAAAACAACTTCCTCAAGTACGACGGCACCGGGGATGTGCCCAGCCAGATCCATGCCTACTTGTCCAACGGCTGGCGGGACCTGCGCAACCTTGAGAAGAACGATCCGCAGTTGCAGGCCAAGGCCAAGGACCGCTGGTTCGTGCCGGACCCCGGCAACGCGCGCCAGCTCGAACAGAAGCGCGAGAAGGCGCTGCTCAAGGAGTTCGACCTGTACATGGCCTCAACGGGCCGCCGCCTGAAGGAGTTCCGCCTGGAGGTGCTGCGCGCTGGCTTCAAGGCTGCATGGGGCCAAAAGGACTACCAGACCATCATCAAGGTGGCGCAGAAGATCCCTGAAGAGGCGCTGCAGGAAGACGAGAAGCTGCTGCTCTGGTACGACCAGGCCCTGACGCGCACGGAATCTGGGGCCTGATGGCGGGAAGCGAGCAACCCACTGATGCACACGCCGTTGGCGCGTGGTGTTGGCACGCGCGCCATGCCGCGCCCTGCCGCGTGGTGGACAGGCAGGACATGTGGGGCGAAACCGCCTACCGCGTGTGGCTGCCCACCAAAGACGCGGTGGTGCGCGCGCGCTCGCAGGATCTGGCTCAGCTCGACAGCATCCAGCCCACGGTTGAGCACATCCTCCATACGGCAGCGGCGGCCAAGCTGCTGGATGCCCTGGAAGACAACCTGCTGCTGGCGCCCATCCTGTCCACCGTGGTCCCGCTGCCGCACCAGCTCTACGCGCTCAACCGCGCGATGAGCCAGCACCGCGTTCGCTACCTGCTGGCGGACGAGGTGGGCTTGGGCAAGACCATCGAAGCAGGGTTGATCCTGCGCGAACTGAAGCTGCGCGGCATGGCCAAGCGCATCCTGGTGGTAGCACCCAAGGGGTTGGTGCGCCAATGGCAGGCCGAGATGCGCTTGCACTTCGGGGAGAAGCTGCAGTTCGTCGACCCGGCGGAATTGGCTGCCTTCCGGCATTGGCGCAACGATGAAGAGAACCTCTGGCGGCTGCACGACCAGGTGATTTGCTCTCTGGACTCGGTCAAGCCGATCGAAGGGCGTAAAGGCTGGAGCCCGGAGCAGCTGAATAACTACAACCGTGAGCGCTTCGAGGACCTGATTTCAGCTTCTTGGGATCTGGTGATCATCGACGAGTCGCACCGTATGGGCGGCAGCACCGACCAGGTGGCCCGCTACAAGCTGGGCGCCGCGTTGGCCGAAGCGGCGCCCTACCTGCTGCTGCTTTCCGCCACGCCGCACCAGGGCAAGACTGATCAGTTCCTGCGCCTGATGCAGTTGATCGACCGGGACTCGTTCCCGGATGAAGGCAGCGTCAGCCGAGATCGCGTGCGGCCGTTCGTCATCCGCACCGAAAAGCGGAACGCCATCGATGCGGAAGGCCAGCCGCTCTTCAAGCCCCGGCTCACTCGTCTTCAGGCCGTGGCGTGGCATGACCGGCACGGCGCCCAGCAGCGGTTGTACGAGGCGGTCACCGACTACGTGCGCCATGGCTATAACCAGGCACTGGCGGCCAAGCAGCGGCACATCGGGTTCTTGATGATCCTGATGCAGCGGCTGGTGACGTCCAGCACGGCGGCCATTCGTACCACGCTGGAGAAGCGCCAGGCGCTGCTCAACGAGCCCCAGCCTCAGGCATCGCTGTTCGATTCGCCCGTGATGGACGAGTGGTCCGAACTGGACGGCCAGAGCCAGGTGGACATTGCGGTGCAGACCTCGGGCTGGGTGCAGGAGAAGGCCGAGGTGGACCTGCTGTTGACCTTGGCACGGGAGACCGAAGCCCAGGGCACCGACGCGAAGGCCGAAGCCCTGCTGGAGCTGATCTACAAGCTGCAGCAGGAAGAGAACGACCCGACCCTGAAGGTCTTGATCTTCACGGAGTTCGTACCGACGCAGACCATGCTGGCAGGCTTCTTGGAGAGCCGTGGGTTCTCTGTGGCCCTGCTCAACGGCAGCATGGACCTGGATACGCGCACCAAGGCACAGCAGGCCTTCTCGCGGGACGTTCGGGTTCTGGTGTCAACCGACGCAGGCGGCGAAGGCCTGAACCTGCAGTTCTGCCATGTCATCGTCAACTTCGACATGCCGTGGAACCCCATGCGCATCGAGCAGCGCATTGGTCGTGTGGACCGCATCGGCCAGCGCCATGTGGTTCGGGCCGTCAATTTCGTTCTCGAAGACACAGTGGAGCACCGCGTCCGCCAGGTGTTGGAGACCAAGCTCGAAGTCATCGCCCAGGAATTCGGCGTGGACAAGGCCTCCGACGTGATGGACTCGGTCGAGGCGGAGGCGATGTTCGACGAGGTGTTCGTGCAGGGCTTGCAAGACCCAGGCTCGATCGACAAGGCCTGCGATGCAGTGATCGATCAGGTTCGCGACAAGGTCGCCGACGAACGCAAGAACAGCGACCTGCTGACCGATGCCCATGCGCTGGATGCCGACGATGCCCGCAAGTGGCGCGATCACCCGGCTCAGTACTGGCTGGAGCGCGCCATCACCTCCGGCTTGCCGGCACGTGGCGGCAGCGCCCTGAAAACCGGTGACGCGTGGCGCGTGAAATGGGTCGACGGCAGTGAGTCCAACAAGGTCTGCTTTGACGCCAGGACGGCGGAGCACAACCCGGACCTGGAGTGGATCACTTTGGAGGACCCGCGCGCGAGAGCGGTGATCAGCGAGCTGTCCCGTTGCGTTGCTGCACAGCCCCTGCCGGTGGTCAAGGTCACCGGCCTGCCTGATGCTGTGCAGGGTGTCTGGTCACTGTGGGAAATCAGCCTGTCC
>NZ_JBFXIO010000053.1:0-16347 GCF_050175855.1 Piscinibacter sp. | reverse complement strand
GGAGGCCCGCATGCACGCCGACACCTACATCCCGCGCCGCCTGGACGACCAGTGGAAGATCGGCTTCTGGGACGTCGACGTCGCCGCGCCCCTGCTCTTCGGGCTGTTCATGGGCTACATGTCCGGCTCGAAGTTCTCCTTCGCGCTGTGCCTGGCCGCCGGCGCCCTCACTTCGCGCGCCATCGCCCGCATCAAGGCCGACAAGCACCCGGCCTTTGCGGTGCACTGGCTCTACTGGCACCTTCCCACCAGCCCGTTGACGGCGATGCGCGCCACGCCGCCGTCGCACATCCGGCGCATGGTCGGTTGACCCCAAGGCCGCCACCATGGACTTCGAACGCCTGAACGGGGACATCAAGGAGATGCGCCGCCGCAACCGCGGCCTGGCGCTCACCGTGGGCTTGCTGGCTGCCGCCCATGTGCTGGCACTGGTGGTGATCCTCAACCTGCTGGGCACGGTGCGCACCGTCGTCGTACCGCCGTCCATCAACAAGTCCTTCTGGGTCACGCGCGACAAGGCCAGCGGCGAGTACCTCGAGCAGATGGGCGCCTTCATCGCCTGGCTGGTGCTGGACGTGACGCCGGCCTCCATCGACTGGAAGAAGGACATCCTGCTCGGCTATGTCGAGCCCGACCAGCACGGCGAGCTCAAGACCCGCCAGGAGCTGGTGGCGGCGCGGCTGAAGCGCATCAATGCCAGCACCTTCTTCATGCCGCAGCAGCTGGTGCCCAGCGAGGACACACAGACCGTCGTCGTCCGCGGCCGGCTGCGCACGCTGGTCAACGGCCTGGAAACGGCCAACGACGCCAAGGCCTACGAGGTGGGCTTCGCATACAGCGGCGGCCGGATGCACCTGAAGACCTTCAAGGAGGTGACCCATGCCGCGCCGTGACTCCCGGCCGCTGCGCCGTCGCCAGGCTGCCCCGGCAGCAGTGGTGTTCACGGCGCGCGGTTGCCTGACACCCCGCTGGTTCCGCTCGGTCGCCGCATGGGCCGCCCTGACAGGCCTGCTCGCAGCCGCAGCGCCGGCAACCGCGCTGCAGGTGCTGGATGCCCGCGACGGCGTGGCCGTCGAGGCCGTGCTGTCGATCAAGGAACCCACGCGCATCCGCATCGACGGAGCCGCGATCACGGACGTGTTCGGCAACATCCATTCCAGCAACTGCGGTAGCGCCGCGCCGACTTCGAGCGGCAGCAACGGTGGGCCACCCGCTGCCGCCTTGCCGGCCGTAAACCCCGCGGGCGAGATCGTCCTGGAGTGCGACCGCGACAAGGGCGAGATCTACATCCGCCCGGTCGGCGACTCGCCCAAGCCGGTCAACCTGTTCATCTCGTCGGCGCACGCCACCTACACGCTGGTGCTACGCAAGGCAGACACCCCGGCCGACACCATCGTCATCCGCGACCCCGCCCAACGGGCGCTGCAGGCGATGCAGTCACCGACCGGCGCCGCGGGCTCGCAGACACCGCTGGTCAATGCCCCCAACCACATCCGGGGGCTGAAGACGCTGCTCCTGGCGATGGCGTCCGACCGCGTGCCGCCCGACATCCGTTTGGACGAACTCAACCAGCAGATCCAGCTCTGGGCGGAAGCCAGGTTCTCGCTGATGCGGCGCTACCAGGGCCGGGGTCTGGTGGGTGAGAAGTACCTGCTGCAGAACGTGAGCCAGGCCGTGATGGTGCTGGCGGAGCAGGAGTTCGACCGACCCGACAGCCCCGCGGGCGGACAGGTGCTGGCCGTGGCTGTCGAGCACCACAACCTGCGCCCGGGCGAGACCACCAACGTCTTCGTCATCCGCCGCGGAGGCCAGTGATGGTGTCGCCCCTGCCCCCATCCGCTGCCGCCCTTCGCCAGTCGGCCACCCGCCTCGGGGCGCAACTGGCCGAGCGGATGACGCCACGCCAGCGCCAGTTCGCGCTGCTGGGCGTGATCGTGGCCGCCGGCGTCGGCCTGCTCTGGCTGATCTTCGCGTCCACGGACACCGGATCGTCGTCGGGTTCTCGCAAGCCCGCCGCCGGCGCGCCGGGGCCAGTCACCAACATCGGCGTCATGCCGCCCGGCCAGCAAGTCAACCCGGTGGACCAGTGGGTAGGCACCGCAGGCAGCAAGCTCGCCCAGTACGAGAGCGAGCGCGAGGAGCAGACCCGGCTCAACCGCGACCGCCAGGCCTTCGAGGCCCGCACGATGCAGCGATTCGCGGAACTGGAACAGCGCCTGACCTCGGCGACGCAGGCGGCCCAGGGTGCAGCCGCGCCGGCCCCCGCTGCTGCCCCGGTTCCGCCCGTGCCTGCACCGCTCCCACCCGCCTTGCCGTCGGCCTCGGCCGGCACGACGCCGACCGGGCTGCCGCCGGCGGCCAGCCTGCCGCTCCCTTCGACCTACGGCCCGGGCACGGCCGGCCGACCGTTGCCGGCGGGCATGCCGGGACTGCAGATGGCCGACCCTGCACCGGCGGCACCGGTGGCACCTGCGATCAGCCGCGTCACGCTGGTCGATCGCAGCATGCAAGGCGTCGCCGGCACGAGCGGCAGCGCTTCGGAGCGCGCCGGCACACCGGCGGCCGAGCCTCGGACGGTGTCGACCTGGCTTCCCGTGAGCTTCACGCGCGGCACGCTGCTGGGCGGGCTGGACGCACCGACCGGCGGGCAGGCGCAGTCCAACCCCCACCCGGTGCTGATCCGGCTGTCGGACAACGCGGTGCTGCCCAACCGCTTCCGTGGCGAGTACCGCGAGTGCTTCGTCATCGCGGCTGGGTATGGCGATATCAGCTCCGAACGGGCCTACCTCCGCACCGAGAACCTCTCGTGCGTCCGCGCCGACGGTGCGACCCTGGAAGTGAAGATCCAGGGCAGCGTCTACGGCGAGGACGGCAAGGTCGGCATGCGCGGACGGCTGGTCACCAAGCAGGGCCAGATGCTGGCCAACGCCCTCCTGGCCGGCGTGGTCAGCGGCATCGGCCAGGGCCTGGCCACCTCGTCCACCAACGTCAGCACCTCGCCGCTCGGAACGATCACCAGCGCTTCGGGCGCCGACGCCTACCGGGCCGGGCTTGGCACCGGTGTCGGCCGCGCCCTCGACCGGCTCGCCCAGTACTACATCAAGCTGGCCGAGAACACCTTCCCCGTGATCGAGGTCGACGCTGGCCGCGAGATCGATGTCGTCATCACCAAGGGCGTCCGCATCGACCTGCCGATGAGCGCCACTGCCGCCGCGCCCCTTGCAGTCCGCCCGAGCAACCCGGAGGTCCCCGACGATGCCAACGACTGACAAGCCCTCGCCAGGCTTCGCCTTTACCTCCCCCCTGCGTGTTTCCGGCAGGCAACTCCTGCCCGCGGCCTGGGTCGTGGCCGGTCTGGCGGCCCTTGCCGCAGGACACGCCGGCGCCGCCGCTGCCGATGAGGCTCGGCTGCTGGCCGCGCTGCGCAAGGCGCACCCCGGCACCCAGTTCACGCAGGTGCAGCGCTCGCCCGTGGCCGGTCTTTACGAGGTCTGGATGAACAGCAACGTGGCCTACGTGTCGCCGCGGAATCCGCGCTACTTCATCTTCGGCCGGGTCTTCGACACCCAGACGATGCAGGACCTCACCGGCCCCAGACTGGCTCGCGCGGCCACCATCGCTGCGCAGGCCGGCCAGGCGGGCGGCGCGGGCGTTCCCTCAGCGCAGTCCGACCGCGTGCCGGCTCCCGACGCACCAATCGCCTTCGACCAACTGCCGCTGGCGGACGCGATCAAGACCGTGCGAGGCAGCGGTGGCAACGAGCACCGTCGCATCGCCGTCTTCAGCGACCCGGGGTGCTCGTTCTGCCGCCGGCTCGAGCCCGAGCTCGCGGGCCTGGACGACGTGACGATCTACACCTTCCTCGTGCCCTTCCAGGGCCGCGCGCGCCCGGTCTCGATCTGGTGCGCGGCGGACCGCGAGAAAGCATGGCACCAGTTCATGCTGCAGGGCGACACCTCGCTGCTCAGGCCGGCGGGCGACCCGGCAGCCCTGCGGGCCCCGGAGTGCGACAACCCGCTCGACCGCAACCTCGCGCTCGCGCAACGCCTCGCCGTCCAAGGCACGCCGACCCTGGTCTGGGCGGATGGCACCCGAACCGACGGCTACGTCGACCGGACAGTGCTGCTCGCGCGCCTCAAGCAGGTGTCGCAGGTGGCGGGGGGCAAGCCATGAAGAAGCCCGCCGTCGTGTTTCACGCAGCTCCGACATCGCGTGCTGCTTCAGCCACCGGACTGGCCGCGGCGTCGGTGCTGCTGGCCTGGATGCTGAGCGGCTGCATGAGCATGAGCGGTCTCAGCGGTAGCTCCAGCTATGCCTGCAAGGCCCCGGACGGTGTGACCTGCGACTCCGTCTCCGGCACCTACGCCAATGCCGTGCAGAACAACCTGCCGAGTCAGCGGCGAACGGCTGGCGCCAACCCAGGCACGCCGCAAGCTCCGCGCGCGACGGAGGGCACCACCGGCGCAGCCGCGGCGGGCGCTGCAGGCGCGGCGGCCTCCCGCATCGCCCTATCGCCATCGCCGCCGCCCTCGCCCACGACCGTGCCGCTCCGGTCCTCGGCCCGCATCCTGCGGCTCTGGTTCAAGCCCTGGGAAGACGCCGATCGCGACCTCCACGACCAGGGTTACGTCTACGTCCGGGTCGACGATGGCCAGTGGCTCGTCGAGCACGCGCAGCGGCGGATCCGCGATGCCTACGCACCGTTGCGGCCTCCGCCGACCGCAACCGCACGTCCTGCCGGCGGCGCCACCGAATCGCGCGACCCCAGGACATCGAACCAGTCGGGTCGGGCAGATCAACCGGGTGGTTCGCTGTCCCTGCCCGGCCTGACACCTCCGGCGGGCCGGCCGCAGATGCCCGTCGATCCGCGTGGCAACGAACCCAACGACTGACCTGACATCTCTTCCGGCCATCCCTGCGAGGCACGCTCCATGCCCAACCCGTTCGCCCAGACCGCTTCGACCCGATCCGCCGCCTTTCCCAGCGCCAGCCGCCCCGGCCACGGCAGCCTGGGCTGGCTGGGCCTGGGCTCGCCTCCCGACACGCCGGCCGAGCAGTTCGCGTCCTGGCTGCCCTACTCGGCCTACCTCGCCGACGAGAAGCTCTTCGTCAACCGCGACAGCCTGGGCTTCATGCTCGAGCTGATGCCGCAGTCGGGTGCAGACGACCGCATGGCCGAGGTGCTGATCTCGCTGTACTCGACCTGCCCGCCAGCCACCGGGATCCAGTTCCACCTCTTTGCATCGCCGCACATCCGCGAGCAGCTGTGCCGCTATGCCAACCTGCGCGTCGAGGATGCCGACCAGGCCGACAAGGCCAAGCACTGGGGCCGCCCGGCGCGCAACGACAACCTGTTCCACCGCCTTGCTCGGCAGCGTGTGGGGCACCTGCTGCACGGTGCGCAGCAGTCGCTGACCACCGGCTTCCACTACACGATCCGCGACTTTCGGCTGATGATGAGCGTGTCGGTGCCCGGCGGCGTGGAGCAGGCCGGCGACCTGACCCGGCGCGACGAGCTGGTCGCGCTGCGCGAGTCCATGGCGTCCACGCTGCGCTCGGCGTCGCTGCCCAGCCGTGTCTGCGACGCCGCGGACCTGATCAACTGGTGTGCGCTGTTCACCAACCCGGACCGGATCTCCCAGACCGACGCCCCCAACCTTCACTATGACGACGGCCGCGAGATCCGCGATCAGATCGTCGATTTCGACACCATCCAGGACCCGCATCCTGCCGGTCTGACCCTCTGGAAGGAGGGCCACGAGGGATCGCTGGAAGCACGCTTCTACTCGATCAAGTCCTTCCCCGAGCGTTTTGCACTGTGGCAGATGGGCTCGCTGATCGGCGACCTGATGCAGCCGGCGCTGCAGTACAGCGCGCCCTTCCTGCTGACCATGGGCGTGCACGTGCTCGACCCCAACGTCATGAAGTCGGTGGTCACGGCCAACCACGTGCGTGCGACCCAGAACGCCCGCAGCAAGATGGCCGAGGTGATGCCCGACGTGGGCAAGAAGCTGCAAGACTGGACCGCGGCGGCCAACGCCATCGACGTGGGCAGCAGCCTGGTGAGCCTGTACCACCAGCTGGCGATCTTCTCGCCACCAGAGAAGGCAGTGTCCGCCCAGGAGACCGCCAACGCGATCTGGCGCGGCCGGGGCTTCCAGCTCAATGCCGATGTCTACATGCACCGGCAGGCGCTGCTGGCCAGCCTGCCGATGACGCTGTCGGAGGCCTTCCACAAGGACCTGGCCAAGATGCGCCGCGTCTCGCGCAAGACGATGGCCAATGCCATCCACCTGGCGCCGCTGATCGCCGAGTGGCGGGGCACGCGCACGCCGGCCCTGGTCTTCGGTGGCCGGCGCGGCCAGCTGATGACGCTGGACATCTTCGACAACGACCTGGGCAACTACAACTTCGCGATCATCGGCGCGCCCGGGTCCGGCAAGTCGGTGCTGATGAACGAGATGGCGTGGTCCTACCGGGCCATCGACGCCAAGGTGTGGATGCTCGACCTCGGCCGGTCCTTCGAGAAGCTGTGCCGCAAGGCCAAGGGCACGTACATCGAGTTCCGGCCCGACGTCGACATCTGCCTCAACCCCTTCACGCACATCGTCGACATCAACGAGGACATCGACATGCTGGTGCCGGCCATCTCCAAGATGGCCTCGATGTCCCGGCCGCTGGACGAGGTCCAGTACAAGGCCATCTCGGCGATGGTCATCAAGCTGTTCCGCGAGCACGGCAACGCGCTCACGGTGACCGCGCTTCGCGACGCCTTCAAGGCCGGCACCATCGAGGAGCTGGGCGTGCGCGAGGACCCGCGCATCCGCGACCTGGCCGTGATGCTGAACCCCTACGCGCGCGGCGGCCAGTACGAGCGCTTCTTCGAGGGGCGCAACAACATCGACTTCGGCAACGACTTCGTCGTCATCGAGAACGAGGAGCTGAAGCGTCGGCCCGACCTGCATGCGGTCGTCAACATCCTGCTGCTGCACCAGATCACCGGCGAGATGTACCTGACGCGCAACCGGCGCAAGGTGCTCTTCATCGACGAGCTCAAGCAGCAGTTGGGCGACATCGGCGCCGACGACCCCGTGAAGGCGGCCGTGGTCGAGGAAGCCGCACGCCGTGCCCGCAAGTACGGCGGATCGCTCGGCACGGCCACGCAGAGCGCCGACGACTACTACGGCTCGGCCCAGATGGAGGCCGCCTTTAACTGCTCTGACTGGGTGTTCCTGCTGCGGCAGAAGCCCGAGTCGATCGAGATGCTCGACCGCAAGGGGCGGCTGTCGATGGACGAGCCCAAGAAGCGGCTGCTCAACTCGCTGCGCACGGAGCCTGGCGTGTTCTCGGAGGTTTACATCTCCTCGCCGGTGGGTGAAGGCGTGGCGCGCAACATCCTCGACCCGGCGACCCATCTGCTGTTCTCCAACAAGCTGGAGGACAACGCCCCGATCGACGAGCTGCGGGCGCAGGGCCTGAGCATCGACGACGCGATCACCGAGCTGCTGCGGCGGCGCGGGCACGCGGTGTGACCCTGGCGAGGCTCCCATGGACGTCGACGCCAGCGCCAGTCCGGGCCCAAAGCCCCAGCAGCCCGTCGCCGGGCCACTGGGCATGGCGCCAATCCTCCTCCACGCGGCATTCGCGCTGCTGATCGTGCTGGGCACGCTGGCCGCCTACGACCGCGTGGTGGTGCGTCCGGCCCAGCGCGTCGGCGTCGTTGATGTCGGCGAGGTGTACCGGCAGAAGGAGGCCGAGTTCACCCAGCTCCTGACCCGTGCCACCACCGATGCCGACCGCGAGAAGGCGTTTGCGCTGGCCCGGAACTTCTCGCAGCGGCTGCCGGCGGCGCTGGAGGAACTGCCGCGCGACTGCGCCTGCCTGGTGATGCTGAAGAGCGCCGTGGCCGGCCGCACACCTCGGACCGTCGATCTGACGGCACTGCTGCAGCAGAAGCTGGGCCATCCCCACACACCCCACAGGAACGACCCCGAGGAGGCCCGATGAAGCGCAGCCTTCGCACCCAGGCCATCGACTATGCGGCGCACATGCGGCGACGCTGGTACGTCTACCTGCCCGTCTTCGCGATCTGGGCCTTCGCCTACACGCGGCTCTTCATCGACCCGACGCCGCGGGTGCCGGTCCTGTTTAACTGGACGGGCAGCCTGCCCTACCGGGTGGCATGGCTGCAGCACGGCGAGCATCCGCTGCAGCGCGGCGAGTTCGTCATCTTCTCGTTTGCAGGCGAGGCGCGAGCCACGTACCCCGGATTGGACGGTCAGCCGTTCTTCAAGGTCGTGCGCGGCCTGCCGGGCGACGTGGTGACGGTGTCCGGCCGCACGGTGTCGGTCAACGGTGTCGTCGTCGGCACGGCCAAGGCCCAGGCCTTCGACCGGCGCCCGCTGGAGCCGATTGCGCCGACGGTGATCCCTCCGGGCCACTACTACGTGCAGGGTACCGGCCCGGACTCGTTCGACTCGCGCTACCGCAGCAGCGGGCTCGTGCGGGCCGAGCAGGTGCTGGGCACCGTGGTGCCACTGTTCTGAGGGGCCGCCGTGGATCCGCACCTGATACTGCGTTGCCCGGTGCCCCGTCAAAGGGCCCAGCCGACCTCCCTGGCCTCGCTGGCTTCCCTTGTCGCCCTGACCGCGTTCGCAACGGCCTTGCCCGCGCTCGCGCAGATATCGTCCGAGCCGGCCATCACGGGCGACGTGCCGATGGCCGACTACCTTGCGCTGCTCCAGCAGATCTCCCCTGCGGCGCATCAAGGGGCGCAGGCCTATCTCCAGGCCCACGAGCGCCGGTGCCGCCGGAGTCTGTCGAGCCGCGAGCTGCGACAGGCGATGGCGGAAGGAGACGGCGATCCTGTGCTGATGGCGATGATCCGGGCCAGCCACCTCCAGGACGGGCCGGGCCTGACCCGGCTGGGCGAGCAGGTCTCATGCACCCGGAAGGCGGCAAGGTGAAGTTCGAACTGCCACTGCCCCGGACAGGCTGCATCAGCGCCCCGGCGCGCGTCACTCGGCGCCTGCTGGCGGTCGCCGCCATGATCCTGAGCACGGCCACCCACGCCGTGGACCTGGGGACCATCGGCCCGACCTACGGCATTGCCGAGCCCCACCTGCTGGAGTTCATCCAGCAACGCCTGCGCGACAAGGAACGCTCGGGTGAACTGCAGCGTCTGATCGACGAGGCCCGCAGCCGCGGTGTGGCCGCCGTGCGCCAGCCCGCTCCGGTCGAGGGCGTACGAAGCACCGAGACTGCACGGTCCTGGACCATCGACCCCACCTTCACGCTCGACCGCAACATCGTCGATGCGCAGGGCCGGCTGCTGTTCCCTGCCGGGACGCGCAAGAACCCGCTGGAGGTGGTGTCGCTGTCCAAGCGGCTGCTGTTCTTTGATGCCCGTGACGGACGACAGGTCGCCCGGGCGCGCGAGCTGATCGCGCGCTACGACGGCAAGGTCAAGCCCATCCTGACCGGTGGCTCGTACCTTGCCTTGATGAAGGCCTGGCGCGTGCCGGTGTACTACGACCAGCAGGGGACGCTGACCCGCCGATTCGGCATCAGGCAGGTGCCCGCCCTGGTCTCGCAGGAAGGCATGCGCCTGCGCGTCGACGAGGTGCTCGTGCAATGACCACCCTGCCCTCCCTGATCCGCTGGCTTGCCGCACAGAGGATGCCCGCGCTTCGCCGATGGGCCAGCCAACTGCTTGCCCGTGCGGTGCTGGCTGCCGTCCTGCCCTGGCTGGCGCCCGCGCAGGCCGCCGACAGCCTGACCTGCACCGGCCGCTTCCCCAACCCGATCACCGAGATCTGCTGGAGCTGCATCCTGCCGATCAGCATCGGCAGCGCCACCATCGCCAACTTCGATGGCCAAGAGGACATCCCTAACCCGTCGAACCCGGTTTGCAGCTGCGGCGTGAACCCCACCATCGGCCTGTCGATCGGGTTCTGGGAGCCGGCCCGGCACGTGGAGGCCGTGCGCAAGCCGTTCTGCCTGGCCTCGCTGGGCGGCATCGACCTCGACCCCGGCATCCCGGCGCCGGCGGCGGCACGGTTTACGCGCCCCGAAGGCGATGGCGACGGCGGCAGCTTCTACCAGGCGCATTTCTACGTGAACCCAGTGCTGTACTGGCTGGAGGTGGTGACCGACTTCCCGTGCCTGGAGCGGGGCTCGTTCGACCTGGCCTACCTGACCGAGGTGGACCCGCTGTGGAACGACGATGAGTTGACCCTCATCCTCAACCCTGAGGCGGTGTTGTTCGCAAACCCCGTGGCGGTGGCGGCCTGCGCGGCCGATTGCGTGGCCGCGACCGCGGGTTTCGGCATCGCCGAGATGTTCTGGTGCGCCGGCTGCCAGGGTGGCATCTACCCCCTCGATGGCCACGTGCCGTACCACATGGGCGGCGTGCGAACGGCGGCCCTCATCGCGCAGCGGCTGACCGCCAAGATGCACCGCGAGCTGCTGGCCTGGGGCTGGCATGGCCGGCCAGGCCTGTGCGGGCCCTACTTCCTGCCGGCCATGGACAAGACCGCCTACAAGACCCAGCTGACCTATCCGGTGGCCAACACCGCCAAGGACGGCGGGCGCTGCTGCCAGCCCTTCGGCCGCAGCACCATCGTCTGGGGCGCCGGCAAGGAGTACCCTGTGCGCGGCGAGGACTTCGCGTTCATGCTGTTTCGGAAGAGGAACTGCTGTGTGGGCTACTGACGCGGCATCGCCCATCGGACGGACGCTCGGCGCGGGAATCGCTGCGCTCCTTCTTGCCGGCAGCGTGCTGGGTGCCCCGGCGACGCCACCCACGGTGACCGACGCCGAAATCGAGCGCGCGCGCCAGCAGCATCGGATGCCGACCGAGGCTGAGCTTGCACGGTTGCCGATTCCTGGCGCACCGCGCATCGAGAACCTTCCGCGGCCGGTGACCAGCATGCCCATCGACCTCGAGGCCATCTCCAAGGGCTTCGACCTGCAGAACGGAACTCAGGCAGCGGCGATGACTTCGGGCAAGGCAGGGCCGAAGGTGCTGATCTTTGTGAGCTTCGCAATGCCGGAGGCGACGCTCCAGCGCTTGGTCGACCAGGCAGCGCTGGCGGGCGCGACGCTCGTGCTGCGGGGCTTGGTCAACGGATCCATCAGAGACACGGTGACCCGCATGCAAGCGCTGATCGGCAGCCGCCGTGTTGCTGTTCAGATCGATCCGGAGGCGTTCGATCGCTACGCGATCACGAGGACACCGACATTCGTCCTGGTCATGGACGGCGCCGGGACCGAGGCCTGTAGGTCACGCGCGTGTGGCTCGTCGCAGCAGTTTGTGAAGGTCGCTGGAGATGTGACCCTGGACTATGCGATGAAGTACCTGAGTCGGCGCTCGCAGGGTTCAGCTCAGTCGAAGCGGTAGACGCCGCTCCTCCATCGGCTCGCGTCCAAAGTCGGCAACGCCCGGACAGCGGACGGTCGGGCCGCGTCGAGCATAACCTCCTGACGACCCTTCAGCGACATACGTCGACCGGATCTCGCCGTCGCAATGCTGCCGGTCGAGCGCGGACCAAGTCACGCCCACGGATCAAGGGCTTCGCAGGAGAGGACCTAGCGCGCGACGACGACGACGATGGGCTGGAAGGCATACGAATACGCGGGAACAGCGCCCGCGGTGCGCTGCAAGTCCAGGCCAGCAAGGCACGGCGGCAAGCCCAGGACCATTTCAGGCCGGCGTTGCTGGGTTGGCGACGCACGGCTGGATTCCAGCATCTCTGTATGCCTTGATCTGCGTGCTGCTGAAGTAGCCTCGGTCTGCGATGGCCTTCAGTCCCTTCGTTCTCGGCGGCGCGACGATCAGATTCATCGACGACATCTCGGTGGTCGGCCCCCTTGAGCAGTCGCAGGTGGCGGTGCCGTCTGCAGGACCCCGCTCCTGCCCCCGGACCGGAAGCGGTCGACGGGCGAGGTGCATGCGCCGGAAGAACCCATCACGCGCACCGTTGAATGGCTTGCTTGGACGTGCCATGCTACGGAGAAGCGTGATCGGGGTGCGCTCCCCCCGGTCCGTGTCGCCAGCGACCGAGATCCGGAGGGCTCCTCCTCGTGACGATGACCGAAGCAGCATATGAGTTCCGCCGTCGAATGGAGAATGCGCCGCCGTGGGCCGGACCGCCACGCCTCAGGCCGGCGCTGGGCCTGATTCGGGGGCGCGAACGGGTGCACTTCGTCTGCAGGTTTCCGGCGCTGGGGGCCCTGCAGGTGGGTGAGCCTGGAGACGCGCGGCCGCGCGCGGAATGCGCAGGCTACGAAGATGGCAGTGCCTTCGTGCTGGTGAGCGGCGGCTTGCTCGACTTCATCGACGCTGCGCTGGGCGCGCTGGTGTCGGGCGCCAATCTCACCGTGGGCAGCGGGGCACCGATACCTGCCGCTTCGACGCCAGAGGCAGTCGATCAGGCGCTCGACGCGGTCTACGACAGTTGGGGATCACGATGGCGCAACGAGCACGTCAGCATCGTCCTCACGCCCTTGGCTGCGGAGACTGCCGACCTCCTCACCCAGTTGAGCCTAGCCACGCGACTGTTCGTGTTGCTGCATGAGATCGGGCATGCAGTGCTGCACACCGGCGTCTCGCCCGCGGAACGCTCCGTCGCACAGGAACTGGAAGCCGACGGCTTTGCCCTCGATGCCTGCATCGACCACTTCGGCCAGCCATGCGGGCGCACGCGCGCGGCCCTGGCAGGTGCCTTCCTGGTGCCCCGTCTGCTGGAAGCCCTTCGTCTGCTGGGCCACCGGTTCCCCGACACCCACCCCTCGCCGGCCGATCGGCTCGAATCTCTGCGGAGGCGTTTTCGGGAACGTTGCGACAGCGAGTTCACGTACTACTTCCACACTACCGTGGCGATCGCCCAAGGATTGCGGATGGAAGCGGCGGAGCGCCGGCTGCTCGGCTTCGAGCCGCGACAGCCGTTGGTCAGCGCGGAAAGTCTCGTGTCCACCATGATGGGAATGCTGATTGAGCTTGGCGGATCGAGAAAATCCGTCACCTTCGAGGCGGCGGCCTCGAACCTGCTGTCGTTGTGTGATGATGCGCAGCCGGAAGAACTCGAACGCGCTGCGGCGCTGGCGAGGGCCGTGTTCAGCGCTGAACCTGGGGTTCCGGCCCCCGCCGATGAGCCTAGAGCCGGGATCTGCCTAGCGTATGGCAAGCTCGTGGCAGCGCTTCCGGCGCCGCTGCCCGGCTTGTTTCTGGAGGAAGGTCAATGACATCACTGATGTGCCGTGACGACGCGCTCGTGCAGGTCCTCAACAAGGCGGGCTACAACCCGATCCTATTGCCACGCACGGGCCTGGAGCCCCCCGAGATCTACCTGTACGAGCAGGGCGTCCTGAGGCGCTGGGGGCGCCTGGCGACGGCCGTGCCGGCCGGCAGTCTGCCCGACACGCTGCAAGAGGGCGAGCAGGCAGACATCAGCCACAGCGAGACGAGCCGAAAGAGTCTCCAGGCGGCCGGCAACTTCCTCAATGACGCGCTGCGTTGCATCGGTGTCAACTCGGCGCCCAAGCTCGATCTCAGCTTCGCGCGGGGGGCGGTCGTCACGTTCAGCTTCAGCGGCGTGACGTGGCGCGGGCTCGATCCGGCCGACATCGGGGCGGCGCTGAACCAAGGCTTCGATCCGGCCGGGCTGAGCGAAGAGAAACTGCGGCTCGGCATGGTTCATGTTGCCTACGACTACGCGTATGCGGACGCGATCGACATGACTCTGGCCACGGACGGCAGCGCAAAGGTTGATGTTCAAGCGTTGAATATCAACGGATTCATCGATCTCGGTGGCAAGGCGGAATGTGAAGTGAAGAGCAGCACCACCATTTCCTTCAAGGGCAAGGGCAAGCCCGCGGCCTTCGCGTGCAAGCTCGGGCAGGTGAAGCGCGCGAAGAACCGGTGGACCTTCAATGCCCGGGAGGTTGTCGGGCAGGGATTCGCACCCGAGGAGGGGGCCGCGGAACCGTACCTGCTGCGGCGCGGACAGGTCCTGATCGTCGAGGACATGCAAGCGACTTAGGCGTTCGCCATGCTGCGCCATGGCACGCAGGCACTGAAGAATATCCCGGCCGGTATAGTGGACCGCGAGGGACTGAAAGCCCTCAAGTCGGTGCTTCCCCCGGGAACGCTGATGTCGCCAGTGGGTGGTGTCACACCGAAGAGCGTGGATGCATGCGAGCGCCACAGGTTTGGGCATCGGCAACCAGTCGTTCCTACCGGGTGTGTCGGGTCCGCCCGGGGTTGGGTAGGGACTTCTAGTTTGGCTCTTAGGGAAGGCAAGGGGCACTCGAATCGACTGATAGGGGCTGCTGGGCTTGCGACCGTCCGTGGTCACAACCCTGTGTGTCCACCTTTGTGGGGCCAGCCTCTGGCGACGACCTTTCGGTTGCTCCGGGCGCAAGGTCGACAAGACCAGATGCCAGCAAGCAGCCCATCGCCAACGTCGGCTGATGGCCGGCAGCGTAAGTAGCCCGCCGTTCTGCCAACGGCCGGTACCAGCGGGGCGCAGCCATTCGTCAAGGCTTGGCCAGCCTCGAAACCCCACTCTCTCACCCACCGTTTCCCCGAGACACCGACCGGGCCGCCGCTGACCATGGGGCGTGCTTCTCCCCACCCCGCCAGGCCCCGATAGCCACCGCCCTGCCCCGCCGCCATCGACGGCGAGCCACGCATCGCCGTGGCGCCGCCTCGTCGCCTGCATCACCGCCGCCTGCTTCCTGACCACGCAGACCGCCGCCGTGGCCGGCCCGCACGAGGAGGGGGTCGCCGCCGGCCAGGCAGCCAACCCAGTGGCCCGCGGCAACGTCACCACCCCGGGCGCCACAGCCGTGGTCCCGGGCTACACGACCACCCCTCCTGAGCGCAGCTACTACCGCCAGCCCAACCTGTCGTCGCAGGGCAGCGCGAGGCTCTCTGCATGTGCGCTGACCCCCACCGACCCGCTCTGCCAGGCGCAGCGTGGCGCCTTCTCCTCAGCCAACACGCCGCGCCCGACGATCGGCGCCGATGACCCTGCTGTGGTTGCAGCGCGCGCGATCGGCCGTACGCCATCGGCCGAGCTGGGCAGCCTGGCCGCCTACTACAGCGGTTGCACCACCACGGTCACCCCGGTGCCCGCCGGCATGCAGCCACGCAGCTGCCTGCGCTACGTCGGCGTCGGCAACTACAGCTGCAGCCGAAGCCTGACCGTCAACACGACGCGGACCACCAGCTGCAACCCGGGCGACTGGTTCGCCCACACCGCCTCCGGCCGCACGGGTCTGGATGTGCAATGCCTGCCTGACCGCGCCGTCACCGCGCAGCACTTCCGCGTCACCCAGGACGGCAATCCTCTCAGCTTCTTCGACGTGGACATGACGACGCCGGTCGTCTTCCCGCAGATCGTGTCGGTCCTTGACACCACCTATTCAATGATCGACGGCCAGCCCATCCGCACGGCCGTCTGGGTGGCTGACAAGAGCTGCAGCGGATCGTCCTGCAGCCTGACTGCGATGGTGGCCCCGGAGCGCGCCGAGGTCTGTACCGGTGGCGGCGACTCCGGCTACAGCTGCACCAGCGTCGAGCCTTTCCTCAAGGTCTACGCCGCCTGCCGCGCCGGCACGCAGAGCGGGGACAACATCCAGGACACCGTCTGCCAGGGCGACAGCGGCTGCACCACCACCGCCCTGGACGGCACGAAGTGCTACGCGCCCGCTCCCGGGTGGACGCCCTACGCCGGCATCGACATCACGGGCACCGTGGCCGGCACCTACTGGAACATCGACGCGGACCGGGCCGTGATCGGCTGGGCACCCAACCCCGCCTTCGGCCCGATTCCGACGATGCGGCTGTCCTATACGCGGCCAGCCACCAGCGTCACCGAGACCGACCGTTGGGACGACCAGTGTCCGACGTTGGACGCAGGTGGCCGCTGCACCACGACCACGCCCGCGGTCTGCACCGATGGCCCGGCAACCAAGGTCGTCGACGGCGTGGCCGTCACCCGCGACTGCTGGGAGTACCGGAGCACCATGTCGTGCAGCGGCGGCGCGTCGGCCGACCAGTGCGCACCGCTGGTGGCGGCAGGCTGCACGCCGCAGTCGTCGACCTGTCGGCAGACCAACGCCGTCACCGGCGTGTGCGAGGTGTTCGAGGACAGCTACAGCTGCCCCGTGCCCGCCGAGACCGTCACCACCACCAGTAACTGCCCGACGAACGTCTTCTGCCTGAGCGGCAACTGCTTCGACATCGGCGCGCCGAATGATCCCGACTTCGCGCGCAGCATGTCGATGCTCGAGGCCGGGCGCGAGGCGGGCATCTACCTGGACGCCGACCGCATGCAGGTC
>NZ_JBFXIO010000052.1:0-16484 GCF_050175855.1 Piscinibacter sp. | reverse complement strand
ATCGCGCGAGCGCGACCATGCCAGCGCTTGCGCCAGTCGACCTCGTAGGCCGGCAGGTCGCCGCCCTTGAGCACGTGCGCCGTGCCGACGATGCCGCGCAGCGTGGCTTCCAGCGTCATGCCGCGCCTGCCGCACCGGCGCGAAGCCGCCAGCGCACGTGCACCGCGCAGGCGGCGAACAGCACCAGCGTCAGCACCACCTGGATCAGTGCCAGCCGCGCCGACAGGCCCGGGTCGGTGGTGGCGCGCACGACGCCCTCGACGAAGTACAGCCACACCAGCAGCGCCACCCAGCGGTAGGTGTACAGGCGCCGTTTCAGCAGGCCGGCCAGCGCGAGGGTCAGCGGCAGCACCTTGAGCGCCAGCATGCCGCTGCCGGTGGGCGCGAGCTGGAGCTCCCAGAGGAGGCCGAGAAGGATCAGGCCGAGCAGGCTGGCCACCGCCACGCGCTGCGACCAGGCCACGGCGGGCGAAAGGGCGTGCTGCATCGCTGGCTATCATGCCAGCAATGAATCTTCCCTCTCACCTGCGGGCCCGTCTCGAGGAGAGCTGGCGCGAGCGCATCGCGCTGCTGCTCGAGACGCTGCAGCACTGGCCCTGGCTGGAGACGCTGCGCACGCTGCGCCAGCGCTTCCGCGAGGACCATCTCGGCCTGACCGCCAGCAGCCTGACCTTCACCACGCTGATCTCGCTGGTGCCGCTGGTCACGGTGACGCTGGCGATCTTCTCCGCCTTCCCGATGTTCGGCTCGTTCCAGGAGTCGTTGCAGAAGTATTTCCTGCAGAGCCTGGTGCCCGACAACATCGCCAAGCCGGTGATGGTGGCGCTGACCCAGTTCGCGGCCAAGGCCAACCGGCTGGGCACGGTGGGCCTGGTGTTCCTGGTGTTCGCCGCGCTCGCCCTGATGCTGACCATCGACCGCACGCTCAACGCCATCTGGCGCGTGCGCTCGCCGCGGCCGATCGCCCAGCGCGTGCTCGTCTACTGGGCGGCGGCCACGCTCGGGCCGCTGGTGCTGGGCGTCAGCCTGAGCCTGACCTCCTACGTGATCTCGGCCTCGAGGGGCATCGTCGCCGAACTGCCCGGCGGCGTGAGCCTGCTGCTGAACACCATCGAGTTCGTGCTGCTGGCCGCAGGGATGGCGGCGCTGTTCCACTACGTGCCCAACACCCACGTGAAGTGGCGCCATGCCATCGCCGGCGGCGTGTTCGTGTCGGTGGGCTTCGAGGTGGCCAAGAAGGCGCTGGCCTGGTACATCGCCCAGGTCCCGACCTTCGCCGTGGTCTACGGCGCCTTCGCCACGCTGCCCATCCTGCTGGTGTGGATCTACCTCGGCTGGGTGATCGTGCTGCTCGGCGCCGTGATCGCGGCCTACGCCCCCAGCCTGCAGATGCGCGTGGCACGCTGGCCCGATCGCCCCGGCTCGCGCTTCGGCCTGGCAGTGGCGCTGCTGACCGAGCTCGACCGGGCGCGCCGCAGCGAGGCGCGCGGGCTCAGCCTGGCCGAGCTGTCGGAAACGCTGCGCGTCGACCCGCTGCAGGCCGAGCCCATCGTCGACGCGCTGGTCGAAATCGACTGGCTGGCGCGCCTGGACGAACCCGGCGCGGCGCGCTTCGTGCTGCTGGCCGACCCGGCGCAGACGGCGGCGGCGCCGTTGATCGCGCAGATGCTGATCGAGCCGACGCCGGCCTTGCGCGCCTTCTCCGAGCGCGCCGGCTTCGATCGGCTCACGCTGGCGGAGTTGCTGCGCTCCTGACTTCGCTGCGCACCGGGCCGTGCTGCACGCGGTCCTTGCCGAGGCGCTTGGCGGCGTACATCGCGTCGTCGGCCGCCTGCAGGAGCTTCAGCGGGTGCTGCGCGTCGGCCGGCGCCAGTGCATAGCCGATGCTCGCGCTGACGCCGCCGCCGCTGACCGTGGCGCTGACCTGGCGGATCGCCTCGAGCATGTGCAGGGCCAGCGCCCGCGCCCCGGAAGGGTCGCGCACCGCGGCCAGCACGAGGAACTCATCACCGCCGAAGCGGCCGACGGCGTCGTCGGCCCGCACGCTCCTCTGCAGCGCCTGCGCCACCTGGACGAGCAGCGCGTCGCCCTCGCGGTGGCCGAGCCGGTCGTTCACTGCCTTGAAACCGTCGAGGTCGACGAAGAACAGCGCCACCGGCTCGTGGGTCGCGGTGACCATCGCCGCCTCGATGCGGTCCATCATCGTGCGCCGGCTCAGCACGTCGGTGAGCATGTCGCGCTCGACGCTGCGGCGCAGCTGCTCCTGCGCGACGGTGAGGTCGTGCACGTCGATCGTCACCGTGTACAGGCCGACCACCTGGCCCTGCTCGTCGAAATCGGGCACGTAGCTGGTGCGCAGCCAGCGCGGGCCGCCGCCCGGGTTGTTGGCCAGGCCGTCGACCAGGCGCGTGTACTGCACCGTCTTGCCCTCGAGCGCACGGCGGAAGTGGGGCTCGTGCTCGGCCCAGCGCTTCTGCCCGCGCGCCGCGCCGATGTGGCGGCCGAGCAGTTGGTCGGCCGGCTTGCCGGCCATCTCGCAATAGGCCTTGTTGACGAAGCGCAGCACGAACTCGGCGTCGACGTAGGTCAGCGGGTAGGGGATGTTCTCGGTGAAGCGATCGAGCCTCACGCGCGCGGCGACCAGCGCTTCGCGCGCGGTCACGTCCTCGTGGATGTCGGTGGCGATGGTGAACACCGAGTGCACCTCGCCAGCGGCATCGGCATCCGGGAACACCTGGATGCGTGCCCAGCGGCCGGCCAGGGTGCCGTGGCGCAGCAGCCGCTCGTAGCTGGTGGTGGCGCCGCGAAACGCGCGCTCGAAGGCCGGGCGGGCGCGCTCCCAGGCTTCATCGCCGTAGAGCTCGGCCAGCGTACGGCCCAGCAGCTCGTCGCGGACGCGGCCCGACCACATCAGATAAGGCGCGTTGCAGAACACCAGTCGCGCGTCGCGATCCCAGCGCCCGATGGGCAGGGCGACGACATTGACCAGCCGCTCGATCGTGCTGGCCGACGGATCGTCGCGAGGGTGGTCGGTCATGTTCAGAACGGGATGCGGCCGGTCCAGATGTCCTTGTACATCACCCAGTCGCCCATGAAGCTGAACAGAGGACGCTTGAACGAGGCGGGCTTGTTCTTCTCGAAACCGAAGTGGCCGATCCAGGCGAAGCCGTAGCCGCACAGCAGGCCATAAAGCAGGTACTGCGGGCGGCCCGTGGCCAGCAGCATGGCCAGGCACACCAGCGCCAGCGTCGAGCCGACGAAGTGCAGGCGCCGACAGGTGCGGTTGCTGTGCTCGCTCAGGTAGAAGGGGTAGAACTCGGCGAAGGTCTTCATCGCCTTGGGGTCGACGGGGGCGGAGGTCATGCGGGCTCCTGCGCTCGGGCGAGCGCCTGTCTCACGGCATTCAACACGCCGTCCGGAACCTCGGTCATCAGGGAATGCCCGGCGGCCAGTGTGAACACCTTGGCACGCAGCGCCTGCGCGAGTTCGCGAGTGACCTTCGGTGACGTCATCTGATCGCGCGTGCCGAGGATGAAGCTCACGGGGCAGCGCACCTGCGCGGCGGCCTGCAACCCGTTGGCATAGGCGTCGCAGAGCCTGAAGTCGTGCTCGAACAGGTTGCCCCCGTCCAGGCCGATGCCGCCGGCGAGCATGCGTCGCATCAGCGCGCGCGCACCGCCGTGCACCCACATGCCCGGGCCGGGAAACGAGGGCTTGGCGGCGATGCTGGCGTGCGAGAGGTTGTTCACGAGGTCGATGGCACGCAGGGGATCGTCGCGCCCGAGCGTCAGTAGCGTCTCGGACACCTTCATCGGGTAGGCCGTGCCGATCATCGCCAGTTGCGTGATGCGCTCGGGCGCACGCGCCGCCATCTCCAGCCCGACCAGCGTGCCCATGCTGTGGCCGACCGCGGCGGCGCGCTTCGCGCCGGCGGCGTCGAGCAGCGCCAGCGTCCAGTCGGCCAGCGCCTCGACGGAGGCCGCGGGCGGCCCCTCGCTGCGGCCGTGGCCAGGCTGGTCGACCGCGAGCACCGCGTGGCCGTGGTGGGCGAACCAGCGCGCCAGCAGGTTCCACACGCTGTGATCGTTCATCGCGCCGTGGATGAACACCACGCAGGGCAGGGTGGCGTCGAAGGGCTTGCCGCCGGTGTAGGCGTAGGCCTTGCGGCCTTGAACTGTCAGTTCCATCAGTCCCCCGCCTTCTCTGCCGCCTTCAGCGCGCGCTTCAGGTCGTCGATCAGGTCGTCGGCCTCCTCCAGCCCGATCGACAGCCGGATCGTGCCCGGGCCGATGCCGGCATGCGCCAGCGCGGCGTCGTCCATGCGGAAGTGCGTGGTCGAGGCCGGGTGGATCACCAGCGAGCGGCAGTCGCCGACGTTGGCCAGGTGCGAGAACAGCTTCAGGCTCTCGATGAAGGTGCGCCCCTGCGCGCGGCTGCCCTTGAGGTCGAAGCTGAACACCGAACCGCAGCCGCGCGGCAGCAGCTTCATCGCCAATGCGTGGCTTGGGTGCCCTTCCAGTTCCGGATAGCCGACCGAGGCCACCATCGGATGCGCGGCGAGGAAGGCCACCACCTTGCGCGTGTTCTCCACGTGCCGCGCCATGCGCAGCGGCAGGGTCTCGACGCCCTGCAGGATCAGCCAGGCGGTGTGCGGGCTCATGCAGGCGCCGAAGTCGCGCAGGCCCTCGCGCCGCGCCCGCAGCAGGAAGGCGCCGATGGTGCTTTCCTCGCTGAACACCATGCCGTGGAAGCCGTCGTACGGCTTCGTGAGCTCGGGGAATCGACCTGAAGCCTCCCAGTCGAACATGCCGCCGTCGACCAGCACGCCGCCGATCACCGTACCGTGACCGGAGAGGAACTTGGTGGCGGAGTGGAAGACCAGGTCGGCGCCGTGATCGAAGGGCTTCAACAGCCACGGCGTGGTGAAGGTGGAGTCCACCAGCAGCGGCAGGCCGTTCTCGTGCGCCAGGGCCGAGACGGTCGGGATGTCCAGCACGTCCAGGCCCGGGTTGCCCAGCGTCTCGCCGAACAGCAGCTTCGTGTTGGGGCGGATCGCGGCGCGCCAGCCGTCGATGTCGCCCGGCTTGACGAATGTCGTGTCGATGCCGAAGCGCGACAGCGTGTAGTGCAGCAGGTTGTGCGAGCCGCCATACAGCGCGCTGGAGGCCACGATGTGCGAGCCGGCGCCGGCCAGCGTCGCGATGGCCAGGTGCAGCGCGGCCTGGCCGCTGGCTGTGGCGATGGCGCCGACACCGCCTTCGAGCGCGGCCACCCGTTCCTCGAGCACCGCGTTGGTCGGGTTGGAGATGCGGCTGTAGACGTGGCCCGAGCGCTCCAGGTTGAACAGCGAGGCGGCCTGCTCGCTCGATTCGAACACGAACGAGGTGGTCAGGTGGATGGGCACCGCACGCGCGCCGGTGGCTGGGTCGGGGGCGGCGCCGGCGTGCAGCGCAAGGGTGTCGAAGCCTGGATCCGAGGCGCCGGCCATGGGGTCTCCTCCGGGGTGCTCTGGGGTGTCGTGGCGCCGGATTGTGGGCTATATTGGGCCGCGACTTGCGACGAGGAGACGATCCATGAAGGTCAGCGACATCCTGCGCGTCAAGGGGGGCACCCTGTTCACCGTCAGCCCGTCGGAGGCCCTCGCGGTGGGCCTGAAGACCATGGCCGACAACGACATCGGCTCGCTGGTGGTGATGGACCACGGCGAACTTGCCGGCATGCTGACCTTCCGCGAGGTGATCCTGTCGGTGGTGCGCAACGGCGGCAGCGTGGGCGACAGCACCGTGCGCAGCGTGATGGACGACCACCCGCTGACCTGCGCGCCCGAGACCGAGATCGACGAAGTGCGCCGCATGATGCTCGAGCGCCATGCACGCTACATGCCGGTGATGGACCAGCGCACGCTGATGGGCGTGATCTCCTTCTACGACGTGGCCAAGGCGGTGGTCGAGAGCCAGGATTTCGAGAACCGCATGCTCAAGGCCTACATCCGCGACTGGCCGGTCGACGAGCCGGGCAAGCAGGCCGCGGCGAGCTAGCGCTCCGGCCGCGGCCCGGCCAGGGCACTCTCGACGCGGGCGCCGCGCGAGAGTTCGCCGCTGTGGACCTCCAGGTCGTAGCCGACGATGAGCTTGGCGATGCCGAGCCCGATCATGCGGTCGTATTGGGTGCTGTCCACACCGTAGACGATCCGCTTC
The DNA here is from genome assembly GCF_050175855.1 of Piscinibacter sp. Classification (GTDB taxonomy): domain Bacteria; phylum Pseudomonadota; class Gammaproteobacteria; order Burkholderiales; family Burkholderiaceae_C; genus Piscinibacter. The sequence goes on along the minus strand of NZ_JBFXIO010000052.1, from coordinate 10,287 downwards.
GATTTCAGGCCTTCCTCCGCCAGCCACTCGACGTGCTGCGGCGTCACCTTGCGCGCCAAGCCGGCCAGGTAGTCCGGTTTCCATCGCGAAGGGATCAACCGATACAGCCAGACCTGCGCGAAATCGAAGCGCTCCAGTGCGGTGTTGACGGCGGGATGGTGGTGCTCGAGATAGGCGATGAACAGCGGGTCCACGGAGGCGACGACGGTTCGCTCGTGCATACCGAAGGCGTCGATCAGCGCCGCGACCTCATCCGCCGCCTCGAAGTCCTTGTCCTTCATGTCGAGATAGAACAGGAGCGACGGGCCGAAGCGCTGGAACACCTCCTGCAGGGTCGGCACGGTGTGCCCGGAGTCGCGGCCCTCCACCTGGAGCTTGTGCGCACGGAGTTGCGCCAGGGTCAGCTCACCGAACGCTGCATCGATCCCGAGCATTCGCCGGGTGGTTTTGTCGTGGAAGAGGGCCAGCGTGCCGTCGCTCGTCCTGCGCACGTCGACCTCGACCGCACGGAAGCCGAGGGCGCGTGCCTGCTCCAGGGCGGCCCTGCTGTTCTCCGGCACGCCCATCCGCGCGCCGCGGTGGGCGAAGAGCAAGGTGGCGTCGTCCTCCCACGCGAAGCTGTCGTCGAATCGCGGGTGCCAGCCACCTCCTGCCGCGACGACCGCCATGTAGAGCGCTGCGACGCCTGCCACCACGCGGAGCCCGCGACCCGGCCGCCAGGAACGAAGCGCTCGCCAATGGGAGGGCAACATGCCGGAAGCCTACCAGCGCAACGCGTCGGGCTGCTCGGCATGCCGTTTCCGCCGTCCAGACCGCCCCGGGACGGCCACTAGAATCGCCGGCATGTCCGGCAGCACCTTCGGCGAACTCTTCCGCGTCACCAACTTCGGCGAATCGCACGGGCCGGCCATCGGCTGCGTGATCGACGGCTGCCCGCCCGGCATGGCGCTGTCGGAAGCCGACATCCAACCCGAGCTCGACCGCCGCCGGCCCGGCACCAGTCGCCACGTCACCCAGCGCAACGAGCCGGACGCGGTGGAGATCCTGTCCGGCGTGTACGAGGGCCGGACCACCGGCACGCCGATCTGCCTGCTGATCCGCAACACCGACCAGCGCAGCAAGGACTACGGCAACATCGTCGAGACCTTCCGTCCGGGCCATGCCGACTACACCTACTTCCAGAAGTACGGCCTGCGCGACCCGCGTGGCGGCGGGCGCTCCTCGGCGCGGCTGACCGCGCCCATGGTCGGCGCCGGCGCCGTGGCCCGCAAGTGGCTGAAGGAGCAGTTCGGCACGGGCTTCGTCGGCCACATGACGCAGCTCGGCGAGATCGACATCCCGTTCGAAGGCGAAGAGCACATCCCGAACAACCCGTTCTTCGCGGCCAACGCCAGCGACATCCCGCGCCTCGAGGCCTACATGGACGAGCTGCGCAAGGCGGGCGACAGCTGCGGCGCGCGCATCTCGGTGGCCGCGCGCAACGTGCCAGTGGGCCTGGGCGAGCCGCTGTTCGACAAGCTCGACGCCGACATCGCCTACGCGATGATGGGCATCAATGCCGTCAAGGGCGTGGAGATCGGCGCCGGCTTTGCGAGCGTGGCCCAGCGCGGCACGGTGCACGGCGACGAACTCACGCCGCAGGGCTTCGCCAGCAACAACGCCGGCGGCGTGCTTGGCGGCATCTCCACCGGCCAGGACATCACCGTCAGCATCGCGATCAAGCCGACCAGCTCGATCCGCAGCCCGAAGCGCTCGATCGACCTGAACGGCCAGCCGGCGACCGTGGAGACGTTTGGCCGCCATGACCCCTGCGTCGGCATCCGTGCGACACCGATTGCGGAGGCGATGCTGGCCCTGGTGCTGATGGACCATGCGCTGCGCCACCGCGCCCAGTGCGGCGACGTGCGTGGCTCGCTGGCACCCATCCCCGGCCGGATTGCGTGATCCGTCACGAAAGGCGGGGTTGGCCGGAGAACTGGCCGGCCGAGACCGCGCAATTCAGCTCAAGCGACGCCTGCAAGCTGCCGAAAATGGCTCAGCCCACGAAGAAATGATCGTCAGGTAGTTTGTGTGATGTCGTGGGCGCCATCTCATTCGAGGCACCCATGAGCATGACTTCCCCTGCGCCGCGAACGGCTGCAGTTGGTGGATCTAACAGCCTGATCGAATTCTTCCGCCACCACGGCGCCTGGGCGCCCGGGGTGAAGCTGTTCCGCCGCATCCAGTTCCGCGCCAAGGCCGCGATCATCCTGGCCGTACTGTTCGTGCCTCTGCTGGTGCTGGGTGGGAGCTACTTCGGCGACAAGGCCGCGGCGATCGAATTCACCGCCAAGGAACTGCATGGCACCGAATATGCGCGCGAGGTGCTGCCGCTGATCGCGCTGGCGCAGCGCCAGCGCGAGCTCGCGGCGCTGGCGCAGATCAAGGGCGCCGATGCCTCCGGTCTGCCCGCGGCGAACGACGCCTTCGAGGCACAGTTGCGCAAGGTCGAGCAGGTCGATGCCCGGATCGGTGCCGAGCTCGGTACCGACAAGCCGCTGGCTGCGCTCAAGTCGGTCGCCCCGGCGGCGGCAGCAGGCGATTGGCACAAGACCTACGCGGCCTACTCGGCACGTGTCGACGGGGCGATCGCGCTGCTGACGCAGGCGGCCGACGGCTCCAACCTCACGCTGGACCCCGACCTTGACTCCTATTACCTGATGGAGAGCGTGACCTCGACCTTGCCGGCGGTCATTGAAGCAACAGCCCAGCTCAACGACATGGCGCGTGCGGTGGCGCGCGGCCTTCCGGTGTCCGAAGCGATCGCGCACGACATGACTCGCGCCGAAGCGCTCGGCGACTTCAGTGACGAGCGCTGGTCGGCAGCCATGCCCAAGGTCTATTCGCTGCGGCCGGAGTTCAAGGCCGAACTGCGCGACGAGCCGGTGCGCCACCAGCTCCACGCCTTCCATGAACTCACCACCAGCCTCGGCGCCGACGACGGCAAGCTCGCCGCTGCTGCCGTGGTGCTCGACGGGCTGCGCGAGGTGCAGCTGAAATCGCTCGACAAGCTCGACATCCTGCTGGAGGCACGGCGCGGCGGCATGCAGACGCAGCGCGCCTGGGTGAGCGTCGTCGTCACGCTGTCGCTGCTGACGGCCATTTACCTCTTCTACTCCTTCTACCTCGTCACCCACGGCGGCCTGCGCGAGGTGCAGAAGCACCTGGAGGCGATGACCGCCGGCGACCTGACGACGCAGCCGCGCCCGTGGGGCAGCGACGAAGCCGCCCGGCTGATGGGCTCGCTGTCCGACATGCAGCAGTCGCTGCGCAGCATCGTCAACAAGGTGCGCGGCGCGTCGGACAACATCGTGCATTCCACGGCCGAGATCTCCGACGGCGCGATGGACCTGTCGGCGCGCACCGAGCAGGCAGCGGCCAGCCTGCAACAGTCGGCCGCGGCGATGGATCAGATTTCCTCGACGGTCAAGGCCACCTCCGACCAGGCGCAGGAGGCCTCCGGCATCGCGCGCGGCAACGCCCAGCAGGCCGAGCGCGGAGGCGACATCATCGGCACGATGGTCGAGACGATGCAGGGCATCCACGCCTCGTCGAGCAAGATCGGCGACATCATCGGCGTGATCGATGGCATCGCCTTCCAGACCAACATCCTGGCGCTCAATGCCGCCGTGGAAGCGGCACGCGCCGGCGAGGCGGGCCGCGGCTTCGCCGTGGTGGCCTCCGAAGTGCGGGCGCTGGCCCAGCGCTCGGCGGCGGCTGCGCGCGAGATCAAGGGCCTGATCACCACCAGCGTCGAGCAGGTGGACCACGGCGCGAAGATCGTGCGCAACGCCGGCGACACCATCGGCCAGATCGTGCACAGCGCGCACGAGGTGAACAAGCTGCTGGCCAGCATTGCCAACGGCGCCAACGAGCAGGCCACCGGCGTCGGCCAGACCACCCAGGCCGTGCAGGATCTGGACAGCATGACGCAGCAGAACGCCGCCCTGGTCGAGCAGACCGCGGCCGCTGCCGCCTCGCTGAAGGAGCAGGCGATCAAGCTGGCCGACGAGGTTTCGCGCTTCCGCCTGCCGGCCTGAGCCGGCCCACCGCGGCCCGCTCCGTCGCGCGGCGGCGCAGTTCGTCGCCTGCGGCGCGCAGCCTGTCGCACGGGGGATGGTGATTCCCCGAGGCATGCCTACACTGGCGCCCGCTTCACGAGAGCGGACCGGGAGGACAGGCAATGCGACGAGCGTGGTGGGTCGGGGGGGCGGTGGTGGTGCTGGCGGTGGCGGCCGGTCTGGGCGTCGCCAAGGTGGGCGGGATCGGCTCGGCCGCCCCGGGCAAGGCGCCTGAACCGGCGCTCGAATTCACCCAACGCGAGGTGGTTCGCCCGCTGAAGGCCGGCATGCCGCTGAGTCTGGAGTTCTCCGGCGCCCTGGTGGCACCGCGCACGGCCGTGCTGCGTGCCAAGACAGCCGGCTCGCTGCTGGAACTCTCCGTGGGCGAGGGCAGCCGCGTTCGCGCAGGCCAGGTGCTCGGCCGCATCGACCTGTCCGACGTCGGCAGCCGCGTGGCAGAGCGGGCGGCCACGGTGGAATCGGCGCGTGCCCAGTTCCTGCAGGCCGAGCGGGTGCATGCCAGCAACCAGCGGCTGGCCGACCAGCAGTTCATCTCGCCCAATGCGCTCGATGCCTCGCGGGCGGCGCTCGACGCCGCGCGCGCGGGGTTGGAGGCGGCCCAGGCGCAACTCGCCACCACCCGCCTCGGCCTGCGTGACGGGGCACTGGTGGCGCCGATCGGCGGGCTGGTCGCGAAGCGGCAGGCGCTGCCCGGCGAGAAGCTCGCGATCGAACAGCCTGTCCTCACCCTGGTCGACCTGTCGGTGCTGGAACTGGCCGGCAGCGTCGGTACCCACGAGGTCGCCCTGCTGGCGCCCGGCCAGGCGGTGGAGGTGCGCGTCGAGGGCCTCGACGCCCCGGTCGCCGGCCGCATCGACCGCATCGCACCGGCCGCCGAACCCGGCACGCGCGCCATCGGTGTGACCGTGGTGGTGGCCAATCCGCAGGAGCGGCTGCGCGCCGGGCAATATGCGGTGGCCCGCCTGGTGGTGGCCGACGAGACGCAGCGCCTGACCCTGCCTCTGGCGGCGGTGGTGGGCTCGGCCGGGCAGGCGCAGGTGTGGGTGATCGAAGGCGGCGTGCTGGCGCAGCGTTCGGTGACGCTGGGCCGCCGCGACGAGGTGCAGGGGCGCGTCGAGATCGTCTCCGGCCTGGCGCCGGACGCCCAGGTGCTGGCGGCACGCTTCGACGGCCTGCGCGAGGGCCGCCAGGCGGCGGTGGTCGAGCGCGCGGCGGCCGTCGCCTCGGCGGCGGCATCGGCGCCGCTGCGCTGAGGAGCCCGCCATGTGGATGACCCGAGTCTCGATCGCGAACCCGGTGTTCGCGACGATGGTGATGGTGGCGCTGTGCGTGCTCGGCCTGTTCTCCTACGCGCGCCTGGGCGTGGAGCAATTGCCCGACGTGCAGCCGCCGGTGGCCTTCATCGACGTGTCCTACCCCGGCGCCTCGCCCGAGGCGGTGGAGCGTGAGGTCACCAAGCCGGTGGAGGAGGGGCTCAACAGCATCGCCGGCGTCAAGCGCATCACCTCGCGCAGCTTCGAGGGCCGCGGCCAGACCAGCGTCGAGTTCACGCTCGACGCCGACATGGCGCGCGCGATGCAGGACGTGCGCGACCGCATCGCGGTCGTGCAGGGCGTGTTCCCCAAGGACGCCAAGGCACCCACGGTGGCGCGCTTCAACAACGACAACAGCAGCCCGGTAGTGGTGGCGGCGCTGCTGTCGGAGTCGCGCAGCCCGCGTGAGTTGTCCATCCTCGCCGAGCAGACGGTGGCGCGGCGCCTGCAGCGCGTCGCGGGCGTGGCCACGGTGGACGTGGCGGGGCTGGCGCGCCGCGAGGTGCGCATCGACCTCGACCCCGACCGGCTGCGCGCCTACGCGATCACGCCCGCCCAGGTGGCGGCAGGGCTGCGCGATGCGCACTCCGACCAGCCCGTCGGGCTGCTGTCGGATGCGACCCAGGACACCATCCTGCGCGTCGAGGGCCGCCTGACCGACCCGCGGCAGTTCGCCGACATGGTGGTGGCGCAGCGCGGCGGGCTGCCGTTGCGCCTGGGTGACCTCGGCACGGTGGTCGAGCGCGAGCGCGAGCCCGACTCGCTGGCGCGCGTCAATGGCCGCACGGCGGTCAACTTCAACGTCTTCAAGCAGCAGGACGCCAACACGGTGGCCACCGGCGAGGCCGTCAAGGCGGCGATCGACGAGGTGCGAAAGGCGCTGCCTGCCGGCGTGGAGCTGTGCCTCGTGTACGCCAACAGCGACTTCGTCAAGGGCTCGCTGCAGGGCCTGCAGCACACCCTGATCGAGGGCGCGCTGCTGACCGTGGCGATCGTGTTCCTCTTCCTGCACTCCTGGCGCAGCACGGTGATCACCGGGCTGACGCTGCCCATCGCGGTGATCGCCAGCTTCATCGCCGTGCAGGCTTTCGGCTTCACGCTGAACTTCATGACGATGATGGCGCTGTCGCTGTGCATCGGGCTGCTGATCGACGACGCGATCGTGGTGCGCGAGAACATCGTGCGCCACGTGCACATGGGCAAGGACCACTTCACGGCCGCGCGCGACGGCACCGAGGAGATCGGCTTGGCGGTGATGGCCACCACCTTCGCGATCTGCGCCGTCTTCGTGCCGGTGGCCTTCATGGGCGGCATCGTCGGCAAGTTCTTCCACCCGTTCGGCATTACCGTCACGGTGGCGGTGCTGGTGTCGCTGTTCGTCAGCTTCACGCTCGACCCGATGCTGTCCAGCCGCTGGCCCGATCCGCCGTCCGCGTCGGCGCGGCGGATTCCCGGCGTGGCGGCGCTCATCCTCCTCGTCGACCACGGCATGGACGTGCTGCACGCCGCCTACGAACGGCTGATCCACTGGGTGTTCGCGCGGCCGAAGCGAAATCGCGCCATCGTGCTCGCCGTCGGCGGTGCCAGCTTCGTCGGCGCGCTGGCGCTGGCGCCGCTGGTCGGCAGCGAATTCGTGCCGCAGACGGACCAGGGCTTCACCCAGCTGGCGATCCGCATGACCGTGGGCTCCAGCCTGGCGCGCAGTGACGAGAAGGTGCGCCAGGTGGAGGCCATCGTCGCTTCTTTCCCCGAGGTGGAGACCGTCTCCACCAACGTCGGCGGGCAGGGTACCGGGCTGCAGGTCGGCCGCAACCAGGCGGTGCTGAACATCGGCCTGGTCGAGCGGTCGCGCCGCGAGCGCACCCAGAAGCAGGTCGAGGAGGCGATCCGCGCCGAGATCGCGCGCATCCCGGGCATCGAAGTCTCGGTCGGTTTCGACCGCCCGATCTTCGTGACGGTGCTCGGCAACGACTCGCAGGCGCTGGCGCGCGTGGCCACCGAATTCGCCGAGAAGATCAAGGCCATTCCCGGCATCACCGACGTCGAGCTGTCGGTCAAGCCCGGCATCCCGGCCTACGCGGTGCGCCTGAAGCCCGGCGCGGTGCGCGAGCTCGGGCTGACGGCGCCGCAGCTGGCGGCCAGCCTGCGCGCCTACGTCACCGGCGAGGTCGGAACCTACTGGACCACGCCCGACGGCGAGCAGGTCGAGGTGCTGCTGCGCCTGCCCGAGGCGCAGCGCCAGCGCGTGGCGCAGATGGGCGATCTGCCGGTAGCCTTCGCGAAGGACGGCACGCCGATCCCGCTGGCGGCGGTGGCCACCATCGAGCCGGTGACCAACCCGGAGGTCATCCGCCGCCAGGACCTGCAACGGCGCGAGGCCATCTTCGCCGGCGTGCAGGGCCGGCCGGCCGGCGATGTCGGCGCGGACGTGCAGAAGCTCGTCAAGGAAACGACCCTGCCGCCAGGTCTGCGCTTCGACGTGGGCGGGGCCACCAAGGAGCAGCAGGACGCCTTCGCCGCCATGCTCGGCGCGATGGCGCTGGCGGTGATCTTCATCTACATCGTGCTGGCCAGCCAGTTCGGCAGCTTCCTGCAGCCGGTGGCGATCATGGCCTCGTTGCCGCTGTCGCTGATCGGGGTGATGCTGGCGCTGCTGGCCTGGCGCAGCACGCTCAACGTCTTCTCGATGATCGGCCTGATCATGCTGATGGGCCTGGTCACCAAGAACGCGATCCTGCTGGTCGATTTCGCCAACCGCGCGCTGAAGCAGGGCGCTTCCGTGCCCGAGGCGCTGCTGCAGGCCGGGCTGATCCGCATGCGGCCGATCATCATGACGACCGCGGCGATGGTCTTCGGCATGCTGCCGCTGGCCCTGGCGTTCAACGACGGCGGCGAACTGCAGGCGCCGATGGGCCGGGCCATCATCGGCGGGGTGATCACCTCCACGCTGCTGACGCTGGTGGTGGTGCCGGTGCTGTGGAGCTACCTGGTGCGAGAGCCGAAGCCGGCCAGCGAGCCGCTGGGCGGGGGCGGCCTGATGCCCGCGCCGGCCGACAGACTGTGACCGGTTGTTCCCTTGATCTTTCTTAAGCTGAAACAAATGAGGGGGTTGGGGATTACGGCATGATTCGGGCCTCGCCCGTTGCCCTACGTCCATTCCGTGTCTTCCACCCGCCCCGCGCTCGCGGCCAGTCGTCTCGCCTGTCGCCGGGGTGACCGTCTGCTGTTCCGCGGTCTCGAATTCGAGCTGAAGGCAGGGCAGATCGTCTGGCTGCGCGGGCCCAACGGCAGCGGCAAGACCAGCCTGCTGCGCCTGCTGGCCGGGCTGTCGACACCGGCCGAAGGCACCGTCACCTGGGGCGGCGTGCCGCTGCGCCAGGCCGGCGCCGATTGGCACCGCTCGCTGTGCTACCTGGCGCACGCCAATGCGCTGAAGGACGATCTGTCGGTGCTCGAATCGCTGCAGTTCCTCGAGCGGCTGCACGGCCATGCCGGATCGCCGGCCGACTGCGGCGAGGCACTCAAGCGCGTGGGCCTGTTCAGCCGGCGCCACGCCGCGGTGCGCACGCTGTCGCAGGGGCAGCGCCGCCGCGTCGCGCTGGCCCGGCTGCAGCTCGACGCCGCGGCGCCGGTGTGGATCCTCGACGAACCCTACGACGCGCTCGACGCCGAAGGCACGTCCATGCTGGATGCAGCGCTGTCCGCCCACGCCGCGCGCGGCGGCTCGGCCGTGCTGACCAGCCACATCGACCTGACGCTGCGCGACCCCGCGCCGACGGTGCTGCAACTCGATGCCCACCGCGTGCAATGAGTTCGGTCTTCGCCACCATCGTCGCGCGGGACCTGCGGCTGGCGGCGCGGCGGCGCGTCGAGGCGCTGCTGCCGATCGCCTTTTTCCTCGTCGCGGTGAGCCTGTTCCCGCTGGGCGTGGGGCCGGAGCCGCAGACGCTGCGCCAGATCGCCCCGGGGGTGGTCTGGGTGTGCGCGCTGCTGGCGGCGATGCTGTCGCTGACGCAACTGTACGGCGCCGACCACGCCGACGGCTCGCTGGAGCAGATGCTGCTGTCAGGCGAATCGCTGTGGCTGGTGTCGGCGGCCAAGGCGCTGGCGCACTGGATCGTCACCGGCGCACCGCTGGTGCTGTCTGCGCCGCTGTTCGGTGTCCTGTTCGACCTGTCGGGCCCGGCCAACCTGACACTGGCGCTGTCGCTGCTGCTGGGCACGCCCATCCTCAGCCTGCTCGGCGGGCTGGGGGCAGCGCTCACGCTCGGCCTGCGCAGCGGCGCGGTGCTGCTGATCCTGATCATCCTGCCGCTGTGCATCCCGGCGCTGATCTTCGGCGCCGGCGCGGTGTCGGCCGCCGAAGCCGGCATCTCGACACGCGGCCATTTTTCCCTGCTCGGCGCGCTGCTGATCGGCTCGGGGCTGCTCGCTCCCTGGGCCACCGGCGCGGCGCTGCGCATCGCCACGGAGTGACTGCCTGATGGACGGGCGCCTGACCCTCTTCACCTTCGCCTCGCCGCCGCGCTTCTACTGGCTCACCGGCAAGCTGATCCCCTGGCTGTGGGCGGCGTGCATCGCGCTGACCGTCGCCGGCCTGTATGTCGGCTTCTTCGTCGCACCGACCGACGCCACCCAGGGCGAGTCGTACCGGGTGATCTATATCCACGTGCCTGCCGCCTGGATGTCCATGCTGCTGTACCTGGTGATGGCCTTCTGGGCTGCCATCGGCTGGGCCTTCAACGCGCGGCTGGCGTCGATGGTCGCCCGCGCCATCGCCCCCACCGGCGCGATGTTCACCTTCCTGGCCCTGTGGACGGGCGCCTTCTGGGGCAAGCCGACCTGGGGCACCT
>NZ_JBFXIO010000051.1:0-16570 GCF_050175855.1 Piscinibacter sp. | reverse complement strand
ATCGACCCACAGCGGGCATCTGGATACCGATACTGGCTGCTGAAAAGCAGTCGCTTGTGGTCGCAGTCGTGGTTGCCACACCGCGGCAGCAGGTAGCTGCAGGCCCTCCCCAATGCGCACCCCTTGGACTGCATGTGCAGTTGTTGCTTCAACCTCCCCAGCGAGCAGTTCGTCGACCCGTACGAACGGCCTGGCGAGGCGCCAACTTACCCGGTTCTCCGGCGGGCTGTGCTCATCGACGGTGGTCGGTTGCAACCGCCGCCCCGGCGACATCAAGTTCGTCTAGCTCGACGGCCAGAGCGACGGGCAGCCACGGCGTCTACGCGCGGCCGCGCCAGGCCGGTGGGCGTTTGTCAATGAACGCCTGGATGCCCTCGATCGCATCCGGATGGATAGAGTTGCGCACCCCGACCTCGCCGACGTACTCGTAGGCCTCGGCGGTGCTCATCTGCAACTGCCGGTAGAACGCGCGCTTGCCGGTCGCAAGGGTGAAAGTGGACTTCGCAGCAATCTGGCCCGCGAGCTGCGACACCCGGGCCTCGAAGGCATCGGGCGCTACCGCTTCGTTCACAAGCCCGATGCGCACGGCGAATTCGGCGTCCATCAGTTCCCCGGTGGCGAGCATTTGCATCGCGTGCTTGGGCGCGACGGCCCGGCTCAACGCAACCATCGGCGTTACGCACCACAAGCCGATGTTGACGCCCGGCGTGGCGAAGCGTGAGCGTGTGGTGGCGATGGCCAGATCGGCGGCGGCCACCAGCTGACAGCCGGCCGCCGTCGCCACCCCGTCGATGGCGGCGACGACGATCTGCGGCTGCGACTGCAGGGCCTGCATCATTGCCGAGCACTCCACCGACAGCGAACTGAAGAACTCGGCATCATCCCGCTCCCGGATCTCCTTCAGGTCGTGGCCGGCGCAAAAGATCCGCTGACCAACGCCCGACAGCACGATGGCGCCGATGTCTTTGCGTTGGGCCAGCCGGTCGAGATGGCTGTGCAGGGCCTGGATGGTGCTTAGCGACAGACTGTTGCCGCTCGACGGACGGTTGAGCGTCAGTCGGGCGACGCCCTGTTCATCATGGCAAACGACGTCCTCGTTCATGTCAGTCCTTTGCTGGGGTGCGAGACGCGGGAGGCGAACACTGTACTCAGGCTGCAGCGCCGTGCGGTCAAAGTGTGCTTGGCGGCGCACGTCTGCAGCCTCACTTCGTCCATATCATCACTGTGTCAGCGGCGGTCACCTGCTGCAGTCGACTGCGCGCCTGACGGTACTCCTCAGCCAAGCTGTCCACTAAGTTCCGGACACTATGCGTTTGCCGCACAGCTGAGACGGTATGACCTGCGCTCCATAAGTCGAGCCAGCGGCGCGGTCCGCGCAGGTTGGCAGAGTAGGCGCCGAAGCGCTCGCGCGCCTGCTCGGCGCTCAGCGGCTTGGCCAGTTCCTCAGGATCCAGGTCGTTGGCCAGCAGCGACGGTCGCAGGAAATTGGCCTCCAGGCCGCTGATGCCGCGGGTGAGCGCAATGTCGTCGATGCGGCTCGACACCAGCATGGCTTGGTACTCGGCACTGGCCAGGCTCTCGGTTGTCGCGATGAAGCGGGTGCCCATCAGCGCGAAGTCGCAACCCAGGACTTGCGCGGCCAGCAGCGCGGCACCGTCGGAGATGCCACCCGCCAGCCCGAGCGGGCCATCGTACATCTCGCGCACGGCGCGCACGAACGCCAGACCGTTGACCCAGCCGGTGTTGCCGCCGGCACCGGCGCTCAGCAGCACCAGGCCATCGACACCGGCATCGAGCGCCTTCTGTACATGCTCCATCGAGGCGACATCGGCCAGCACCAGGCAGCCCACGTCGTGCAGCGGCCCGATGATCTTGCGCGGCGAGCCGACACTCGCCAGCACCATCTCGACCTTGTGCTTGACCAGCACCGACAGGTCGGCTTCGAGCATCTCCGGGCGCGAACGCATGATGAGATTCGCGCACACCGTGGCGGCCGGCCTTTCGCTGCGCGCGGCATCATCGGCGATGCGCGTCAACCACGCGTCGAGTTCCTCGGAGCTGCGCGCGTTCGGGGTCGGAAAGGCGCCGATCACGCCACTGCGGCAGGCCGCGGAGACTAGCTCCGGACCCGAGACATGCAGCATCGGCGCGGCCATCAGCGGCAGCCTGAGACGCGAAGCGATCGAAGCGGGCAGACTCATGAGGCAAAAGGCTCCGTTCGTGGGAGGACGCGGGCGCTATCCATGCCGGCGGTCGACCAGCCAGGGGGCGTCGTCGGGCAATGCCGCGTCCGCTCCCAGAAGCACCAAGCTGTCGAACCGCAGGCGTGTCAGTTGCTTGAAGCGGTCGCGCAAGTCGGCTTCCAGCTCCGGCGTGCCAGCCGATCCGAACATCACGTGGAGGTCGATCACGTCGCGATGGCCTTGCCGGCTGACCACGCCCTGGGCCCGATGCAACGCCGAAGATTGCAGCACCAGGTCCTCGATCTGCCGCGGGTAGACGAAGATTTCGCGCACCTTGACTGCCTGGCCGACACGGCCTTGCAGCATGCCGATGCGGGCGACGAAGCCGTCCTCGCTGATGGCCGATGCGGCGGCCACGTCGCCGGTGCCAAAGCGCACTAGAGGCCATCCGCGGGCCAGCGTGGTGACGACGATCTCGCCGGGCATGCCGAGCGGCAGCGGCTGGCCGTTGACGGGATCGCATATCTGCACGAGCCGATCTGGGTGAATCGTGTAGCCCTCGTGACCGGGTTCTTCAAAGCCGATCAGCCCGAAGTCCGCGGTCGCGTAGGCCGACAACGTGCGGATGCCCAGGCGCGCCTCCAGCCGGCGCCGCTTGCCCAGCCAGTCGCCCAGTTCGCCGCCCAGCAGCGCGGTGCGCACGCGCCAGGCGGCGGGCAAAACATGGCCCTTGCTCTCGAGCACGTGCACCAGGTTTTCGAAGTAGGCGGTGGACGCGCAGATGCAGCTCACCCCCAGGTCGATCACCATCTGCGCCTGGGCTTCGGCGCCGCCGGTGCCGGCCGGAATGACCGTCGCACCGCAGGCCGCGATGGCGTCGTCGAGCAGCAGGCCCGCCGGCACGAGGTGGTAGGACCAGGTGTTCAGCACCATGTCGCCGGGGCCGACGGCGCCGTCGCTGAAGACCCGGGCGAAGCCGTGGCCGTCGACGTCGCCGTGCAACTGCGGCTCATGGATGGGCCCCGGCGACACGAAGACGCGGCGGATCTCCGACGGGTCGGCCGCCAGCCAGCCGCCGAAAGGCGGCGCGGCGCGCTGCATGTCGACGAGCTTGTCCTTGGGCGTCACCGCAAGGCGCGCCAGGTCCGCGGCGCTGCGCACGTCGGCAGGAGTCATGCCGGCGCGGCCATACAGCGCCTGCAGCGCGGGCGCGCGCAGGCAGGCCGCTTCATGCAGCGCCCGCAGCCGGGCTAGGCGGTCGCGGGGGGTAGTTTCGTGCATTGGCATCGGCTCCTGCGGTTCAGCGCCCGGTGAACACCGGCTTGCGCTTGTCGTTGAAGGCCGCCAGGCCCTCGCGCTGGTCGTGGCTCAGCGAATGCACCTCGGAGGCAAGGATTTCAAGGCGCAGCGCGGTGTCCACTGGCTGCTGCAGCCCGTCGTCGATCAGCGCCTTCATGCGCCGCAGCCCGAGCGGGCTCTTGCTCGCGATCTTGTCGACCAGTGCCTGCACCTCCTGCAGCAGGCGCTCGTCGTCCACGACCTGGTTGACCAGGCCGGCACTCGCCATCGCGTCGGCCGACGCGAACTCGCCGGTGAACATCAGGTATTTGGCGCGCGCCGCGCCGATCACGCGCGGCAGGCGCACCGAGGCGCCCCCGCCGGGGAGCAGCCCGTAGTTGGCGTGCGCATCGCCGAGCTTTGCGCTGCGCGCCGCGATGACCAGGTCGCAGCACAGCACCAGTTCGAGCCCACCGGCCAGCGCGAGGCCGTTGAGCGCGGCGATCACCGGCTTGGGAAATGCGGCGATGCGGTTCATCGTCGCCAGCACGCGCTGCAGGAAGGCCGCGGCGGCCTCCGGACCCGTCACATCCGCGCGCACGAACTTCAGGTCGGCGCCGGCGCAGAACGCCCGGCCCGCGCCGGTCAGCACGATGGCCTTGACCTCGTCGCGCGCCTGCGCCTCGTCAAGCGCCGCCGACAGCCCGGCAAGCAGCTGCGGCGTCAGCGAGTTCATCGCCTCGGGCCGGTTCAGGCGAATCCACATGGCGCCCTGGCGGATCTCTTGGACGAGCGGGGGCTCGGACATCGTTTCACTCCTTGATGGTCATCGAATACGGATTCAGCCCGATTCTGCTGAGTCCCAAATTTGACTGGATAGGTGATTACCATTACTTGTACGTAATGTCTTTTACTTTATAGTAAATTCAATCGACAAGACAACTGTGGCAACACGGGTAGAGATAGATGACGAACGGATCGCACGGCGCACCTTTGGCCGGTATCAGGGTCGTGGAGTTCGAGGGCATCGGCCCCGGACCCTTGGCGGGACTGATGCTGTGGCAGCTCGGCGCCGAGGTGACGTTGGTTGCTCGGCCTGGCCGGGGCGTGCTGCCGCCGGAGATGGCGCCCGCCGAGGCGTCATTGCTCACGCGGCACAAGCAGCGCGTCGCGCTCGACCTGAAGCGAAAGTCCGACGTGGACCGGGCACTGGCATTGCTGGCCGAGGCCGACGTGCTGATCGAAGGCTATCGGCCCGGTGTGATGGAGCGGCTGGGCCTGGGGCCTGCGCCATGCGCGGCAGTGAACCCCCGACTGGTGTATGGGCGCATGACGGGTTGGGGGCAGACTGGGCCGCTCGCTCAAGCGGCTGGGCACGACATGAACTACGTGGCGCTGAGCGGCTTGATGTCGCTGGCCGCCCGCCCCGGAGCGCTTCCGATGCTGCCGCCGACAGTGCTCGGCGATGCCGCAGGTGGTCTGGGCTTGGTGGCTGGCCTGCTGGCTGGCCTGCTGCGCGCGCGCTGCAGCGGGCAGGGCTGCGTGGTGGATGGCGCGATCGTGGATGTGCTGGCGATGCTGGCTCCGTTGGTGCAGCTGGTGCATGCCGGCGGCGCGCTGGATCGGGTCAATCCGTCGGTGTTCTACGGCTCGCCGTTCTACGAGGTCTACGAATGTGCGGACGGGCGCCACATCACCCTCGGCGCGATCGAGCCGCAGTTTTATGCCGAACTGCTGCGACGCTTGGGGCTCGACGATGTCGATCCGAAGGCACAGATGGACAAGTCGGCGTGGCCGGCTTTGTGCGAGCGCCTGGGCGACCTGTTTCGATCGCGCGATCACCGGCATTGGCAGTCACTGCTGGAGGGCACCGATGCCTGCTTCGCGCCGGTGCTGACGCTGGAAGAGGCGGCTCGTCATCCGCATCAGGTGGCACGCGGCCTTTACACGGTGGACGCCGATGGAACCGTGGAAACCGCGCGCGGCCTACGGTTCATCCCGCTTTGCGCAGGCGCATCGGTGGAGCCGAAAGCTTGCCAGCCCCAGACCTGAGATTCACAGGAGCTCGAAGATGGAAGAGATCTATGTCGTCGGCGTGGGCATGACCCCGTTCGGCCGGTTGCTGGACAAGGACATCAAGACGCTGACCGGCGCAGCGGTGCAGGCGGCGCTGGACGACGCGGGCCTGCGCAAGGAGGATCTGCAGGGCGCGTTCTTCGGCAACGCCTCGCAGGGCCACATGGACGGCCAGCAGATGATCCGTGGGCAGATCGCGCTGCGCGAGGCGGGCATCGGCCGCATTCCGGTGGTCAACGTGGAAAACGCCTGCGCCAGCGGCTCCTCCGCGTTTGCGCTGGCGGTGATGCAGGTGCGCGCCGGCGCCGCCGATGTGGCGCTGGCGGTGGGGGCCGAGAAGATGTTCTCGACCGACAAGGCGCAGATGTTCTCGGTCTTCGACAGCGCCTGGGACGTGTCGCGCGCCGATGAGATCCGCGACCGTCTGCTGCAGATGGGGCATGGCGTCGAGGTGCCGGAAGGCTCGACGTCGCCGAAGCCCTACAGCGTGTTCATGGACGTGTATGCGGCCTTTGCGCGCTCGCACATGCGGCGCTGGGGCACCACGCAGCGGCAGATCGCGGCGGTGGCAGCGAAGAACCACGCGCATTCCGTGCACAACCCGCTGTCGCAGTACCGCACCGCCTACACCATCGACGAGGTGTTGGCGGCCGCGCCGATCACCTATCCGCTGACGCTGCCGATGTGCTCGCCGGTCTCCGACGGCGCGGCGGCGGCGATCGTCTGCAATGGCGCGGCGCTGGCGCGGCTGAACATCGACCGGCGGCGCGCCATCCGCGTGCTGGCCTCGGTGGTGCAGAGCGGCTCGGACCGCAGTGACGACGACTACGCGCTGCACTGCACCGCGCTCGCCTCCAAGCGCGCCTACGAGATCGCCGGTGTCGGACCCGACGATGTCTCGGTGGCGGAGGTGCACGACGCCACGGCGATGGGCGAGATCATCCAGACCGAGAACCTCGGCTTCTGCGCCTTCGGCGAAGGCGGCGTGATCGCCGAGCGCGGCGACACCCGCATCGGCGGCCGCATACCGGTCAACCCCTCCGGCGGGTTGGAGTCCAAGGGCCATCCGGTCGGCGCGACGGGGCTGGGCCAGATCCATGAACTGGTCGCACAGCTGCGTGGCGAGGCGGGAGCCCGACAGGTCGAAGGAGCGCGCATCGCACTGGCCGAGAACGGCGGCGGGCTGCAGGGCATCGAGGAAGCCGCGGCCGTGGTCACGATCCTGTCGCGCTGAGCCGGCAGCTGCGGTTCATCAATTTCACTGGACATTCGATATGCAACTGACAGACAAGGTGGCGCTGGTCACCGGCGCCGCATCCGGGCTGGGTCTGGCCACGAGCCAGGCGCTGCTGGCCGCCGGCGCCAGGGTTCTGGCCGTGGACGTCGACGAGGCCCGCCTGCAGCAGCAGTTCGGCGCGTTCGGCGATCGGGCGCGCCATCGCGCGGTCGACGTGTCCGACGATCTCGCGGTCCAGGCGGCGGTCGCCGAGGCCACCGCCACCTGGGGCGCGTTGCACATCGCCGTCAACTGCGCCGGCATCCTGGGACCGAGCAAGACGCTGTCCAAAGGCCAGACCTTTCCTCCCGAGCTGTGGAACCGCGTCATCGGCATCAACCTGACCGGCACCTTCAACGTCGTGCGCCACGCCGCCCTGGCGATGACGGTCAACGAGCCCAGCGCCGAGGGCGAGCGCGGTGTCATCGTCAACACCGCCTCCGGCGCCGCCTGGCAAGGCCAGATGGGGCAGGCGGCCTACAGCGCGAGCAAGGCCGGCGTCATTGGCCTGACGCTGCCCGCGGCACGCGACCTGGCCGCGCACGGCATCCGCGTGCTGGCCATCGCGCCCGGGCTGTTCGAGACCGGCATGTCCGCCGGTATGCCGACGAAGGTGTCGCAGCACCTGATCGACCAGACCATCCTGTTCCCGGCGCGCATGGGGCGGCCGGAGGAGTTCGCCGGGCTGGTCAGGCACATCGTGGAAAACGCTTACCTGAACGCGACGACGATCAGCATCGACGCGGGCACGCGCGTGGGCACGCGCTGAAGACCCACCCAGGCAGACCCGAGATGCAAACCGGCAAGCAAAGCGAGCAGCAGCGATGAGCGCGCAGGCCCCAGCTGCGGCTTCCCGCCCCCCGATGCAGGCGTTGAACGTGCGCCTGCAGTTCGGCGGCGTCGTGGCGTTGAACAACGTCTCGCTGGAAATCCGCGACGACGAGCTGCTGGCCATCATCGGCCCGAACGGCGCCGGCAAGTCGTCGCTGATGAACTGCCTAAGCGGCTTCTACCGGCCCTCGGCGGGGCAGGTGCTGCTCGGCGGCAGCGACATCCGCGCTCTGCCGGTGCACCGCATCGCGCAGATGGGCCTAGCCCGCACCTTCCAGGGCACGCACATCTTCTCGGGCATGACCGTCGTCGAGAACCTGATGGTAGGACGCCACATCCACATGCGTTCGTCACTGGCGCAGGCCTTCGTCTATTTCGGTGCGGCGCGGCGCGAGGAGATCGAACACCGCGAGAAGGTCGAGGAGATCATCGAACTGCTGGAGATCGAGTCGATACGCCACCAGCCCGTGGGCAGCCTGGGCTACGGCCTGCGCAAACGCGTCGACCTCGGGCGCGCGCTGGCGCAGGACCCGAAGATCCTGTTGATGGACGAGCCGATGGCCGGCATGAACTCCGAGGAGAAGGAGGACATGGCGCGCTTCATCCTCGACGTGCGCGAGGCGGCGCGCATTCCGGTGGTGCTGGTCGAACACGACATGGGCGTGGTCATGGACCTGGCTGACCGCATCGCCGTGCTCGACTTCGGCGCCAAGATCGCCGAAGGCACGCCGCAGCAGATGCAGCGCGACCCGGCGGTGCTGAAGGCCTACCTGGGGGAGGGCGATCGATGAAGCTGACGACCCTGCCGCAAATCCTGCAGGAGCGGGCCGAGCAGACGCCGCAGCGCCTGTCGCAGCGGCACAAACATCGGGGCATCTGGCGCGAGTACAGCTTTGCGCAGGTGCGCGACCAGGTCAGGTCTCTGGCGTTGGGGCTGCACCGGCTGGGGGTCGAGCGCGGGCAGACGGTGGCGGTCATCGGCGAGAACGAGCCCGAGCATTTTTGGGCCGAACTGGCGGCGCAGGCCCTGGGCTGCAAGGTCGTGTCGATGTATCCCGACCTGACGGCCGACGAGACGCAGTACCTGCTCGAGGACAGCGAGGCCGTCTGCCTGTTCGCCCAGGACCAGGAGCAGGTCGACAAGGGGCTAGCCGTGCTGCCGCGCCTGCCGCTGCTGCAGCACATCGTCTACTGGGACGCCACCGGCATGTGGTCGTACAAGCAGCCGTCGTTGTGCACCTTCGAGGCCGTGCAGGCACAGGGTACGGAACTGCATCACAACGAGCCCGGGCGCTTCGGGCAGCTGCTGGATGCCGGCTCGCCGGACGACATCGCCGTGCTGTCCTACACCTCGGGCACCACCGGCAAGCCCAAGGGCGTGATCCTCACGCACAAGTACCTGCTGGACAACGCCCATCGGCTGATCAGCTCGACCGGGGCGGCACCGGGCATGGAATACCTCAGCTACATCTCGCCGGCCTGGGCCACCGAGCAGATGTTCGGTATCACTATGGGGCTGTGCCTGCCGCTGGTGGTGAACTTCCCCGAAGGGCCGGAGCAGGTGCTGTCGAGCATCCGCGAGCTGGCGGTCGAGGCCATGACCTTCGCGCCGCGCCAGTGGGAAAGCATGGCCTCCTCGGTGCAGGCGCACATGCTGGATGCGGGGCCACTGCGCCGCCGCATCTATGAATGGGGCCTGCGCATCGGCCACTCGGTCAACGTCGGCCGTCTCGACGGCAAGCCGGTGCCGCTGCGGCATCGGCTGCTGTTTCCGCTGGCCGAAGCCGTCGTGCTGCGCCCGCTGCGCGACCAGCTGGGCTTGACGCGGGTGCGCATCGCCGCCTGCGGCGGCGCCACCATGGCGCCCGACGTGTTCCGCATGTTCCACGCGATCGGCGTGCCGCTGCGCAACATCTACGGTTCGACCGAAACCGGACTGCTGACCTGCCACCAGGGCGAGCGTTTCGACCTGGAAACCGTCGGCCACTGGATGGAATCGCTGCCGGCGCTGAATGCGCCGCTGCAGTGGCGTGTCAGCGAGGTCGGCGAACTGCAGGTGCGCGGCGGCAGCCCGTTCCTCGGCTACTACCGCCGCGAAGGTTCGGTCGAAAGCAAGCTGCAGGATGGCTGGTTCCAGACCGGGGACGCAGTCACCAAGACCGAACGCGGCGAGCTCGTGTTTCTGGAGCGCCTGTCGGACCTGAAGCGCCTGCGTTCGGGCGAGAGTTTCCCGCCGCAGTTCGTCGAGACGCGGCTGCGCTTCAGCCCCTTCATCAAGGACATCATGACGGTGGGCGACGAGACGCTCGACTTCGTCGCCGCGCTGATCAACATCGACTTCGACGTGGTGTCGCGCTGGGCCGAGGACAAGCGCGTCGGCTTTTCCACCTTCACCGATCTGTCGCAGAAGCCCGAGGTCGCCGAGCTGCTGCGTGCCGAGATACAACGGGTCAACGGCTTCCTGCCGGCGCACGCGCGGGTCGTCCGCTTCGCCAACTTCCCGAAGGAACTCGATCCGGACGAGGGCGAGCTGACGCGCTCGCGCAAGCTGCGGCGCGAGTTCCTGCAGGAGCGCTACCGCGCGCTCATCGTCGGCCTGTACGACGGCTCGAACGAGGTGCAGATCGACATCCCGGTGACCTACCAGGACGGCCGCAAGAGCCAGTTTCGGGCCCAGGTGCGGCTGCATGACGTGTTCGGCAAGGCCGATGCGGGCCGCGGTGCAGTCGAGGAGATGCGTGCATGAACAAGCCAAGCGGTTGCGAGTCGTGTGTCGGCGGGCGCGCCCCGCGGAGGAGCGTGCGGTGAGCGAGTTCCTGAACTATCTGATCAACGGCACGCTCAGCGGCCTGCTCTACGCGCTCATCGCGATGGGCTTCGTCGTCATCTACCGTGCCTCGAAGGTCTTCAACTTCGCGCAGGGCGAGCTGGTGGTGTTCGGCGGCTACATGGTCTGGTGGACGCTGATCCAGCTGGGGCTGCCGCTGTGGATCGGCATCCCGCTGGCCTTCTTCGCATCGGCGGTGTTCGGGCTGCTGATCGAGCGCATCTTCTTCTCGCGCCTGGTCGGCGAATCGGTGTTCTCGATGGTCATGGTGACGATCGGCCTGCTGATCCTGATCCGCGGCCTGGTGCTGCTGCTGTTCGGCCCGCAGTCGCGCCCCTTCCCCATCATCTTCCCGCTGCAGCCGATCATCGTCGGCGACGTGATCATCTCGCGCGCCATGCTTTATGGCGGCGCGCTGACCATCCTGATCGGCGTGTTCCTGTCCTGGTTCTTCAACCGCACGCGCGTTGGCCTGCGCATGACCGCGGTGGCCGAGGACCATCAGGTGGCCATGTCGCTGGGCATCTCGGTGCAGCGCTCGATCGCGTTCGCCTGGCTGCTCGGCGCGATGCTGTCGACGATGGGCGCGATGGTCCATCTGAGCGGACGCTCGATCAACATGCTGAGCTCGGACATCGGCATGGCGGCGCTGCCGGTGGCCTTGCTGGCGGGGCTGGAATCGCTGGCCGGCCTGCTGCTCGCGGGGGTCGTCGTCGGCATCGTGCAGGGGCTCGCCTCCGCCTATCTGGACCCGATCGTCGGCGGAGCCGTTGGTTCGGTGCTGCCCTTCGTCCTCATGCTGCTGGTGCTGTTGATCCGGCCCACGGGCATGTTCGGCTGGAAAACCATCGAAAGGGTGTGAGGCATGGATCCGGCCGGCGTTTTCGCAACCACCTTCCCCAAGGACCAGGCGCTGGTCCGCACGCGGCCGCAGGCGGTCTGCCTGGCGCTGTTCATCGCGCTGCTGTTCGCGCTGCCCTTCCTGGCTGACATCCGCGCCGTCGCGGTGATGACCTCAATGCTCATCACCGGCATCGTGGTCATCGGGCTGCAGATCAACACCGGCATCGCGGGCCAAGTCAATCTCGGCCAGGCCGCGTTCATGGGCGTGGGCGCCTACACCACGGCGCTGCTGGCGAGCAAGCTGTCGCTGCCGTTCTGGTTGGCGCTGCCGCTGGGCGGCGCGGCGGCGGCGCTGTTCGGCCTGATCTTCGGCCTGACGGCGGTGCGCATCAAGGGCTTCTATCTGGCACTGACGACGATCGCCGCGCAGATCCTGTTCCATTTCCTGGTGCTGAACCTGCCGAGCAGCTGGCTGGGCGGCGCCAACGGCATCACCCTCGAGCCGGCGTCGCTGTTCGGGCTGAGCTTCGACACCGACCGTTCGATTTACTACCTGTGCCTGGTCGTCGCCTGCGTCATGGTCGCGGGCGCCTATGGCGTGATCCGCAGCCGGCACGGCCGCGCCTTCTATGCCGTCAGGGACGACGACGTGGCCTCGGGGATGATGGGCATCGACGTGGTGCGCACCAAGGCCATGGCCTTCCTGCTCGGCGCCTTCTATGCGGGGGTTGGCGGCGGCTTGTGGGCCTACTACGTGCGCTTCGTCGCCATCGACCAGTTCACGCTGATCCATTCGATCTGGTTCATCGCGATGATCATCGTCGGCGGCATGGGTTCGGTGACCGGCGCGCTGATCGGTGTGTTCGTCATCCGCCTGTCGCAGGAGCTGATCACTTCGATCGGGCCTTCGCTCATCGAGCGCTATCCGTTCTTCAGCGGCGAGATCGTCTTTGCCGCGATGAACATCTTCCTCGGCGGAATGATCGCCGGCTTCCTGATCCTCGAACCCCGCGGCCTGATGCATCGCTGGAACACGCTGAAACGCGCGTACCGCTTGTGGCCCTATCCCTATTGAAGACCGTGGCCGGCCTGAGCGCTGCAGGCCGGCCCCACATGTTGACAGCGTGTCCAGAGCAGGAGACTTGAATGAGCATGACGAACAAAGACTTTCGCGCGCGTGCCCGCATCGGCACGCAACTGGCGGTGGCAGCGGCCGCGGCGGCGCTGCTGAGCGCACCCGAGGTGCGCGCGCAGACCGTCTACAACGTCGCCGGCATCGCCGACTTCACGGGCCCCTATGCCGACGTGATGAAGGACCTGGCCGGCTGCCGCAAGACCGTGTTCGACTGGTGGAACGAGGAGGTGGGCAAGCCGGCCGGCGTGGCGCTGAGGATCAAGGACTTCGACGGCCGCTATGACGTGGCGCAGATCTCCAGCCTGTGGCCGGGCATGAAGTCCGAGCTGAATCCCGTCGCCGCGCTCGGCCTGGGGGGGCCGGACGTGGCCGCCCTGGCGCAGCGCCTGCCGGGCGACAAGGTGCCGCTGATCAACGCCACGGCCGGCTACGGCTTCGCCTGGAAGCCCGACAGCTGGGCCTTCAATGCACGCCCGACCTACGCCCACGAGGTCGCGGCCTTCTACACCTGGCTGCAGCAGCAGCGCGGCGGCAATGCGCCGCTGAAGATCGCCGTCATCTCGTCCGAGGTGTCGCCGGCTTACGTCGACATCCACAAGGGCACGCAGCAGTTCGCCAAGGACAACCCGAAGATCCTGGAGATCGTCGAGACGGTCTACACCGAGGCCCAGCCCACTGACCTGACGCAGCAGGTCAACCGGGTGCTGCGCAAGGATGCGCAGGTGCTGCAGGTGCTGAACAACACCGCCTCGGTGGTGGCCGTGCGGCGCGCATTGCAGGCGCTGGGCAAGACGGACATTCCGATCCTCGTGTCGGCGCACAACAGCCTGCCGGCGTCTGGCAAGGCGATCGGCGATCTGAACCAGATGGAAGGCAGCTTCGAGGTCTACGGACTGGCGGTGCCGTCGGACGACGCGACATCGGCGCGCGCCTTCTTCGACAAGCTGCGCACCGGCTACAAGCTGCAAGCCGGCTTCACGACGCCCTGCGTGATGGGCATGGCGCAGGGCCTGCTCACGGTGCGCGCGTTCGAGGCGGCGGCCAAGGCGAAGGGCGGCAAGGGCGTGACCGGAGCCGACGTGCGCGACGCACTGCTGAGCCAGAGTTTCCCGAGCGAGAGCTTCTTCGGCGTGCTGCCGGCCATGAAGTTCGGCACCGACGCGCCCTTCCCGACGCAAGGCAACAGCGTCAACATCGGCACGGTCGAGAAGGGCAAGTACAGGCTCAAGCAGGCGAGCGTGCCCGTGCCCGCCGTCAACAAGTGGTGAAACCCCAGGCCCGGGCCGGCCGCACCGGCCCGGGCCGTCATTGACTGGAGCGCGGCGTGCTCGAACTCAACAACGTCGAAGTGCTGTACAGCGACGTCATCCTGGCCGTCAAGGGCATTTCGGCCAAGGTGCCGGACGCTTCCTGCGTGACGCTGCTGGGCGCCAACGGCGCCGGCAAGAGCACCACGCTGAAGGCCATCTCGAACCTGATCAAGACCGAGGACGGGCGCGTCTCGGCCGGACGCATCGATTTCGGCGGCCAGGCCATCACCGGCCACGAACCGAGCGGCATCGTGCGCCAGGGCATCGTGCATGTGATGGAAGGGCGCAAGGTGCTGCGGCACATGAGCGTCGAGCAGAACCTGGTGGTCGGCGGCCACATGAGCCGCTCCGGCGACGCCAAACAGCGGCTGGACGAGGTCTACGGCCGCATCTCGCGCCTGGCGGCGCTGCGCCACCGCACCGCCGGCTACCTGTCCGGCGGCGAGCAGCAACTGCTGGTCATCGGCCGCGCGCTGATGGCGCGGCCCAAGCTGGTGATGATCGACGAGCCGTCGCTCGGCCTCGCGCCGCTGATGGTCGACGAGGTCTATGGCCTGCTGGCGTCGCTGAAGGCGAGCGGCCTGACGCTGCTGATCGTCGAGCAGAACACGCGCGTCGCGCTGGAGCTGGCCGACTACGGCTACGTGATGGAAAGCGGCCGTGTCGTGCTGGAAGGCCCGGCCGACGACCTGAAGAACAACGAGGACGTGCGCGAGTTCTATCTCGGCCTGACGCTCGAGGGCAAGCGCAAGAGCTATCGCGACATGAAGCACTACCGCCGGCGCAAGCGCTGGCTGGGCTGACCCCGAGAACCGGCGTGCACCGTCATGCCGGCCCGATGTTTCCACTGGATGCAACTGACCATGTCCACCGTCTCCAACGCATTGCTGAGTGAACAACAAGCCATGATCCGCGAGTCGGCGCGGCGGGTGGCGCAGGAAGTGGTGGCGCCCACCGCCGCGCAGCGCGATCAGGCCAGCCAATGGCCACGCGCCGAGATCGAGGCGGCGGCAGGCGCCGGTTTCATGGGCATGCTGATCCCCGAGGAGTACGGCGGATCGGGGCTCAGCTTCGTCGAATACTGCCTGGCGCTGGAGGAGTTCGCCGCGGCCGACGGCGGCTTCACGACGATGATGCACGTGCACAACTCCTGCGGCTTGGTGCTGCGCGCCTTCGGCACCGAAGCGCAGAAGCGCCACTACCTGCCGCAGATCGCCAGCGCGCGCAGCATCGGCGCCTTTCTGCTGTCGGAGCCGCAGGCCGGTTCGGACACGGCGGCGTTTCGCGCCACGGCGCGCCGCGAGGGCGAACACTACGTGCTCAACGGCACCAAGCAGTGGATCTCCAACGGCAGCGAGGCCGGCGTGGCGCTGGTGATCGCCGCGACCGGCGAGCCGGGAAGCCGCGAGCGTTTCAGCCTGTTCATCGTCGATCCCGCCGCGCCCGGCTACAAGGTGCTGCGCGTCGAGGACAAGCTGGGCCAGCGCACGGCGCACACCGCGCAGATCCAGCTGGACGAACTGCGCGTGCCCGCCGACAACCTGGTCGGCGAGGAAGGCCGTGGCTACTCGAAGGTGCTGGGTCTGCTGTCGGACGGCCGCGTGGCCATCGCTGCGCTGGCCGTCGGCATCGCGCGCGCGGCGCTCGAGGCGGCGCTGCGCTACGCGCAGGAGCGCGAGGCCTACGGCCAGCCGATCAGCGCGCTGCAGGCCATCCGTTTCGATCTGGCGGAGATGGCGATGCAGGTCGATGTGGCCCGCCAGTACAGCTTGCATGCCGCGCGGCTGATCGATGCCGGCATCCCCGCGGCCAGGGAGTCGGCGATGGCCAAGCTGTTTGCCAGCGAGATGGCCGAGACCGTGTGCTCGCAGGCGCTGCAGGTGCACGGCGGTTACGGCTACGTCAAGGATTTTCCGGTGGAGCGCTACTACCGCGACGTGCGCGTAACGAAGATCTACGAGGGCACCAGCCACATCCAGAAGCACATCATCGCGCGCAGCCTGCTCGGCTGAGGCCGGGGCCATGCCTCTGGCTAGAATTTGCGGGCTTGCGGCGGCCGGGCCCGGCCGCCGCGGTTTCCGAACTCGAACAATGATCCCAGCATGAGCACCACTGCGGCAGGACGGGCTGCCTCGAAGACCCCACGACGCGCGGCACCGAAGCCCAAGTGGAACAACGCTGTCGACAGCCGGGACGAACAGTACCAGCTCAAGAAGAAGGCAGTCATTCTCGAAGCAGCGCGGGCCTTCGGCCGGCGCGGTGCGGCGAACGTGTCGCTCGACGAGATCGCCGCCGCGCTGAACGTCACCAAGCCGGCTCTGTACTACTACTTCAAGAACAAGCAGGACCTGATCTACGAGTGCCATGAACTGACGATGCAGGTGGGGGACGAGGCGCTGCAGAAGGCCATCGAATCGGAGCGCACCGGCTATGCCCGCATCGCGGCGTTCATCCGCATCTACGTGCCCGCACTGACGGGAGAACTCGGCGCTCCGGCACTGCTGCGAAGCGATTCCGCCTTGACCCCTTCACAGGTGAAGAGGACGCGCGAACGTCGGCGTCAGTTCGACTTGCGGCTGCGCGGGTTGGTGGAAGATGGCATCCGCGACGGAACGATCCTGCCTTGTGATTCCAAGTTTGCGGTCAACTGGTTCATGGGCGCCGTGGCCTCCATACCCGACTGGTTCGACAATCAGGGTGAGCGCACTGGCGAACAGATCGCAGAGATCTTCGCGAGTTTTCTGGCTCGCGGCATTCAACGCGCCTGAGGCTACCTGAAAGCCGTCAATGGCCAGCGACCGGATGTGGCCG
>NZ_JBFXIO010000050.1:0-16679 GCF_050175855.1 Piscinibacter sp. | reverse complement strand
CCACATCGCCGCGCTGTACGAGGACTTCGGCCAGTCGATGATCAAGTCGGAGCGGCCGAAGCGGCTGTCCAAGCTGGAGCGCGAGCAGTACGACGTGCTGCTGAGGAGCAGGCCTTCCCGTTCGAGGAGAAGGCGATCGAGTTGCACGAGGCGAACGCCGCGCGCGCCTCGCAAGGCATCTATGACAAGTGGGTCAAGCAGAGCTTCGAGGCGCTGGCCAAGCTGCGCCCGGTGCGCTACGGCAAGGCCGAGCGCGCGGAAGGAGTGGTCGATGCGATTCGTTGACCTCCCCCGCAGCGGCTTTGCCTTGCTCGCGCTGGTGGGGCTGGCGGGATGCTCGACCTTGTCCGAGGGCATGAAGGCAGTGCAGGACACCGTGGTCGCGCCGGTGGCCAAGGCGATCACGCCGGCCGCCGCGGCATCGGCGCCGGCCGCGGCCGCCAGCGCGGTGGCGGCGCCGCCGCCCAAGGTGGAGCCTCCCGTGCCTGCGGCGGCCCGGCGCGCCTTCGACGACGCCCTGCGCGCCATGCGCGCCGGCCGCAGCGAAGACGCCGAGCGCGGCTTCAAGGCGCTGGCGCAGTCGAACCCCGATCTCGGCGGCCCGCACGCCAACCTCGGCGTGATCTACCGCCAGGCCGGCAAGTACGACGAATCGATCGCCGCGCTGGAGCGGGCCACGAAGGCCGATCCCGAGCAGCCGGTCTACTTCAACCAGCTCGGCATCAGCTACCGCCATGCGGGGCAGTTCGAGAAGGCGCGCGGCGCCTACGAGCGGGCCGTGTCGCTCGACCCGAACTACGCCGCCGCGCAGCTCAACCTGGGCATCCTGTTCGATCTCTACCTGCGCGACAGCGCGCGGGCGCTGGAGGCCTACGAACGGTACGCCCAGCTCACCGGCGGCAAGGACGCCACGGTGGCCAAGTGGGTCACCGACCTGAAGAACCGCAAGCCGGGCGGCAACGCCACGGCGAAGAAGGAGCAGTCATGAAGCACAGCATGGCTTCGGCCCTGCTCGCGGCGGGCGTCGCGTGCGCCGCCGGCGCTTCGGCGCAGACGCGCGCGCCCGCCGCGGCCCCCGCGCCCGCGCCGGCACCCGTCACCGCGCAGGACCGCGCCGACATCGACCGCCAGCAGATCATCGGCAACCGCGAGCTGCCCAAGGTGCTGTACATCGTGCCCTGGAAGAAGCCGCTGCCCGGCGACCTCGCAGGCCGCCCCGGCGGCGGCCTGCTCGACGAGGCGCTCGCCCCGATCGACCGCGACGTCTTCCGCCGCCAGATCCAGTACGGCGCGCAGGCCACTGCGCCCACCAAGCCCTGAACCCCTACAGACCCCACACCGTCGTCACAGGAGAAGCCCCATGAGCGTGTTCGAGTTTGCCGTCAAGTTCTTCCAGGACAGCGGCGTCGCCATCTACTTCAGCATCGCCATCATGGCCATCGGCCTGGCCATCGCGATCGAGCGTTTCATCTTCCTCAGCCGCGCGCGCGCCGAGAACCGCAAGCTGTGGGCGAAGGTGCTGCCGATGCTGCAGAACGGCAAGTTCAAGGACGTGCTGAACGTCGCCTCCGGCTCCGATGCGGCGATCGGCAAGATCGTCGCCAACGGCCTGGAGCGCATGCAGAGCCCGGCGCGCCGCGAGGACATCGACAACGCGATGGAAGAAGGCATGATGGAGATCGTGCCGCGGCTGGAGAAGCGCACGCACTACATCGCCACGCTGGCCAACGTGATCACGCTGGTCGGCCTGCTGGGCACCATCATCGGCCTGATCAAGGGCTTCACCGCGGTGGCCGCGGTCAACCCGGCCGAGAAGGCCGAGCTGCTGTCGGCCTCGATCTCGATCGCGATGAACAACACCGCGTTCGCGCTGTCGGTGGCGATCCCGTTCCTGCTGATCCACGCCTTCCTGCAGGCTCGCACCAGCGAGATCGTCGACGGCCTGGAGGCCGCCAAGATCAGCTTCCTGAACGTGGTGCAGCGCGTGCGCGCAGACGCGGCGCCGACCGGAACCCGCTGACATGAGAGTCCGCCGCCCGCGCAAGCCGGTTGCGCATCTCGAGGTCACCGCGTTCATCAACGTGATCGTGGTGCTGGTGCCGTTCCTGCTGTCGACGGCGGTGTTCTCGCGCCTGTCGGTGCTCGAGCTGTCGTTGCCGGCGCAGAACTCGGGCGTCGAGCAGCTCAAGGTGAACGACCTCAAGCTCGAGGTCGTGATCCGGCCCGACGCGCTCGACGTGGGTGACCGCATCGGCGGCCTGATCCAGCACATCCCGAACAACGCCCAGGGCTACGACCTGGCTTCGCTGTCCACGCTCATGCAGCAGGTCAAGGCCAAGTTCCCGGAAGCGAAGGCAGCCACCGTGTTGGCGCAGCCGAACACCTCCTACGAGGTGCTGGTGCAGGTGATGGACACGGTGCGCGAAGGCACGCCGGCGCCCGACGTGGCGCTGGCGGCTTCGGCACCGGCCCAGGTCGCCGCACCGGCGCGCGTCGAGCTGTTCCCCGACATCTCGATCGGCGACGCGCCGATCAGCGTCGCGAAGAAATAGAGGCCCGTCATGAAACTGACGCCGATCGAGAAGCGCGCCGCCCGCAAGGCGCGCAACCAGTCCGGGCTCGACATGAACCTGGTGGCGCTGATCGACATCTTCACCATCCTGATCTTCTTCCTGATGTCGAGCACCGGCGTCGAGATCCTGTCGACCGCGCAGGCGATCAAGCTGCCCGAATCCACCGCCGAGAAGATGCCGCGCGAGATGCTGGTGGTCACGGTCAGCGCGACCGACATCCTCGTGGACGGCCGCAAGGTGGCGACGGTGGCCGAGGCCATGGGCACCGAAGGTGACCTGATCGCGCCGCTGAAGGCCGAACTCGAACTGCAGGCCGGCCGCACGGTGCTGGGCAAGGAAGGCGAGGCGCAGAACAAGTCGGTGACGATCATGGGCGACAAGGCGATCCCGTACAGCCTGCTGCGCAAGGTGATGTACACCGCCGCCCGCGCCAACTACAGCGACGTCTCGTTCGCCGTCACGCAGAAGGCAGGCAAAGCATGACCGCGGCGGCCATCTCCTTCCGCGCCCGCGTGCTGCCCTGGGCGGTCTCGCCCGAGGACGAAGCTCGCTTCCGGCGCATCCTCAACGTCGTGCTGGGCATCACCGCGCTGGTGTGCCTGCTGCTGCTGCTGTGGCCCCGGCCCGAAGTCGACCGCGCCGCGCCGCCCGAGGTGCCGCAGCGACTGGCCAAGCTGGTGCTCGAGCAGCGCGAACCGCCGCCGGCCGTGAAGGCGCCGCCGACGCCGCAGACGGCGGCCGAACAGCAGGCGAAGAAGGACACGCCAGCCGAAGTCGCCAAGCCGCTGCCCGACGCCAAGCCCCTGCCCAAGGCGGTGGCGCCCGAGGCGCGGCGGCCCATCCCGGGCAAGCCGCCGGGCGAGATCGAAGGCGCGCGCCGCAAGGCCGCCGGTGTCGGCCTGCTGGCGATGAAGGACCAGCTCGCCGAACTGCGTGGCGCCCCGGTGGCCGTGCAGCTCAACCAGAACATCAAGGCCGGGCCCGGCGTGGGCGCCGGCGTGGGCGTGGGCGTGGGCGCCGGCAAGGACCCGGGCCTGCCCGACCGCAACCTGATCACCTCCAACGCCACCGGCGGCTCTGGCGGCATCAACACCGCCGCCTACAGCCGCGACACCGGCGGTGGCGGCCTGGCCGGGCGCGCCACCACGCTGGTCGAAGGCGTGGCCGGTGGTGGTGGCGGCGGCGGGCCTGGCGGCGGTGGCAGCTCGGGCAAGGGCGGAACCGGTACCGGCGTGGGCGGAGGCGGCGCGGGCGGCTCGGTGGCCAAGGGCGGCGGGGGCAAGGCCTCGCGCTCGCTGGAGGAGATCCGCCTCGTGTTCGACCGCAACAAGGGCGCGATCTACGCCATCTACAACCGTGCGCTGCGCGACGACCCGTCACTGCAGGGCAAGGTGGTTCTCAAGCTGACGATCGCGCCCTCGGGCCAGGTGACGGACATCCGCGTCGAATCGAGCGAGCTGAAGGCGGCCGAGCTCGAATCGAAGCTGCTGGCGCGCATCCGCGCCTTCGACTTCGGCGCCAGGGACGTCAACCCGATGACGGTGACGTACCCGCTGGACTTCCTGCCCTCCTGACCGGGGGGTTGGCCCCGGTCCAGGTGGCCGGGGCCGTGCGTGCGCTCACGCACAATGACGCCGAGGCTGTAGCAACTTGGCGTCCGACCTGACCATCCTGCTGCTGGCCCAGTTTGCCTTGTACGGGCTGGGTTGGCTTCTGCTCGGCGCGCTGCTGCGTGAACTGCGCGTCCCGGCGTGGCTGTGGGCCGCCTACAGCGTGATGCAGGCGACCGGGATGTTTGTCGCCGCCGCCTCGGATGGAAGCGGGCCACTGCCGCCGCCGGAAGCGCTGTTCGTGTCGCTGGCCGGATATGCAAGCGCCAGCCTCGGAGTCGACCTCTACCTGCACGGCCGCCTGCGCTTCAAGACCGTCTGGGTGGTGCTCGCCGGCGGCGGCCTGCTGCTCCAGGTGGCGCTGCACCTCTCCGGCGCGCCGGCGATCGCACGCGCCGTGGGCTTCAACGCCGCGATCGCGGCGTTGCTGCTCATCTCGCAGGCGCTGTTCTACACCCCGATGCGCCGCGAGTTCGGACGGCTCGGCCTGCTCGCCCAGCTGCCGGGCCTGGTGTTCGGCGCCTTCGTGTTGCTGCGTTGCGTGGTGCTGCTGATGGACCCGTCGCGGCTGGAGAGCAGCCGTGGCTTCATGGCCGAGCTGCCGATCGTGCTGCCTGCGCTGCTGGCTGGCGGCCTGTTCCACTTCACCTTCGCCGGCCTGGTGATCTCGCGCTTCGTCGGCCGGCTTCGCCATGTCGCCCGGCACGACGCGCTGACCGGGCTGCTCAACCGGGGGACGATGGAGGAAGCCCTGAATGCCGAATGGCTGCGCTACCTGCGCCAGCGCACGCCCCTGAGCGTGGCCTTCGTCGACGTCGACCACTTCAAGCGCATCAACGACACTGGCGGCCACGAGTCCGGCGACCAGGTCCTGCGCCAGATCGCTGCGCTGCTCGGCCGCCACGCCCGCGGCACCGACCGCGTGGCGCGCTGGGGCGGCGAGGAGTTCCTGTTGCTCATGCCGCACACCGATGCGGCCGGCGCACAGACTGCGCTGCAGCGCCTGCAGGGAGAGCTGCGCGACACTCAACCCAGCCTGCCACCGGGCTGCGGCACGCTGACCTTCAGCATCGGAGTGGCCACGACCTCGGCGTCGGACCTGAGCGTGGACGTGCTGGTGGCGCGGGCCGACGCCGCCATGTACGCGGCCAAGCAGGCCGGCCGCAACCGCATCGTGGCCGCGGGCTGAGCGCTGCGTTCAGGCGCGCAGCATCAGCACCTGGGCGCTGCGGCGCGGGGAAGGCGAGGCTTCTCGCCGCGCCGCCCACCACTGCGCCAGCCGCATCAGCGGCCCCGGGCGGGCCAGCGTGGGCAGCGGGGTGGGGGCCGGCATGCGCCGCAGCGACGGCAGTTCCGAGATCACGACGGACGCGGTCAGCAGGTCGGTGGAACGAGGCAGCATGGTGGTCACCGGTGGAGCAGTGCCGTGAAGGTAACCACAGGTTACTGCGCCGCCCATCCCCTGAAGCGGGGTGAGGCCATCGCGCCACAGCGCTCAGGCACAGGCGCTCATCACCGGATGACGCGAGGTCTGCAGCGTGACGTGCGAGATGCCGAAACGCTCGCGCAGCCGTTCGGTGGCGTGGCGCAGGAACTCGTCGTCGCCCGGCCCTGAGGGCATCACCAGGTGCGCAGTGAGCGCCACCTCCGAAGTGCCCATGGCCCAGACGTGCAGGTCGTGCACCTGGTCGACGCCGGGCAGTCCGCCCAGGCAGGCCCGCACGTCGGCGAGGTTCAGATGCGCCGGCACGCCGTCGACCATCAGGTGCAGCGACTGGCGGAACAGGCTCCAGGTGCCGACCACGATCACCACCGCGATGATCAGGCTGGCCACCGGGTCGGTCCATTGCCAGCCGTAGGCCAGCGTGAGCAGCCCGGCCACCACCACGCCGGCCGAGACCAGCGCGTCGGCCGCCATGTGCAGGAAGGCGCCGCGCAGGTTGAGGTCGTGGCTGCCGCGCAGGAACAGCAGCGCGGTCGCGGTGTTCACGACAATGCCGATGGCCGCGACCACGACGATGGTCAGCCCCTGCGTGGGCTGCGGCGACTGCAGCCGGTCGACGGCCTCCCAGGCCAGCGAACCCATCGCCACGAGCAGCAGCAGCGCGTTGGCGAAGGCGGCCAGGATGCTGGCGCGCTTGAATCCGTAGCTGTGTCGTTCGTCAGGCTTGAGCCGGCCCGCCGCCGCGCCGGCCCAGGCCAGCACGAGGCCCGCCACGTCGCTCAGGTTGTGGCCGGCATCGGCCAGCAGCGCCAGCGAGCCGACCTTCCAGCCGTAGAAGGCCTCGATGGCGACGAAGGCGGAGTTCAGTGCGATGCCGATCGCGAAGGCGCGGTCGAAGCTCTCGGGGGCATGGGCATGCCCATGCGAGTGGCCGTGAGCGTGGCCTTGGTCATGCCCGTGATCATCGGCATGATCGTGGTCGTGGTGCGCGTGGGAACTGTTCATCGCGGGTCGGCATCCGGCAATTGCCACATCCAGGCAGCCACGGCGAGGCAGACGATCGCCGGCAGCCAGCGCCAGGGCTCCGGCATCACCCACCAGGCCCAGGCGCTGCCGGCGGCCATCATCGCCCAGGCCAGCCGCTTGGCGCGGCGCGGCACCGCGCGGCGCTCGCGCCAGTCGGCCACCAGCGGGCCGAAGCGCGGGTGGGTAACCAGCCAGCTCTCGATGCGCTCGCTGCCGCGCGAGAAGCAGAACGCCGCCAGCAGCACGAAGGGCGTGGTCGGCAGCAGCGGCAGGAAGATGCCGAGCACGCCGAGCGCCAGGCACACCGCGCCGGCCGCCGTCCAGCTGGCGCGCTGCCAGAGCGGGCGGTGCGGTGGCGGCGGCAGCGTCATCGCGGCATTGTCGCCGCGGCGCCGCGGCGCGCACGCATCTCGTCGCCCATGGCCCGCAGCGCTGCGTCGTCGCACAGGCCCTTCGCCGCCACGAACACCAGCCCTTCCTCGACCGGAATGTGGCCGGCGTACAACGCGCGGAACGCCGTCGCATCGGCGCGCAGGCCGTCGGTCACGGCGCCGCCGTCCTCGTCGCCCGCCCAGGCCTGCATCACCGGCCGCAGCCGCGCCCACAGCTCGCCCATGCGCCGGTGGTCTGCGCGCAGGCGCTGCACGGCGGCGACCTGCGACGCGTCGCCGCCGGCGAGCACGCGAGGGAACACGTGGCGCTCCTCGTCCTCGTGGTGGTGGGGCGCGGCCAGCTCGAAGTAGCGCAGCACGTCGTGCGCGGCCGAGCGGCTCTGGGCATCGTGCCCGCGCGCCGCGACGTGATCGATCAGCCGCGCCAGCAGGTCGAGGCTTCGCTGCACGCGCTCGTGGCAGGCCTCGAGCATCTCGAAGGGCTGCTCGAAGCCGACGGCGGGGGTGCGGTTGAAGAGGTCCATCAGTGGGCCATCAGCGCCACGCGAAGGCCGGTTGCTCGAAGTGGGCGACGCGGGTGTCGCGGCCGAGCAGCACCCGCTCGCGGAACTGGTAGAGGAAGGCGGCGGTCGGCGCCGCGATCCAGCTGTCGCCTACCGGCATGCGCAGCACCGGGTGCTCGGCCTCGTGCTCGTGGTCGAGCATCGGTGCGTCGGCGCGCAGCAGTTCGCTGGCCGGAATGCGATGCACCGAGGCCACCTCGGCCGCGTTCGGGTACAGCTCGCGCGCGGGCCCGGCCCACACCACCACCGGCGTGATCAGGTAGCCGGAGCGCGTGGCGTAGTCGTCGAGGCGGCCGAGCACCGCGCTCGCGTCGAGCGCGAGGCCGACTTCCTCCTCCAGTTCGCGCAGCGCGGCCTGCTCGGGCGTCTCGCCGCCATCGATGCGGCCGCCGGGGAGCGCCCACTGGCCGGCATGGCTGCGCAGGCTCTCGGAGCGGCGCGTGAGCAGCAGCGCCGGCGCGTCGCTCCAGCGTGCGTGCACGGGCAGGCCGGGCACGTCGGCACCGAAGCCCGCCTCGGTGACCGGCAACGCCACGGCCGCACGGCGCTGGGCGCCAACGGGCAGCCCCACCGGCGGCCAGGCCGCCAGCTGCCTGCACAGCCGCGCGCGCAGCGCATCGCCCCGTTCGTTCATCGGCACAGCATAGACCGCCTGGCGTCAACGCGGCGGCGGCAGCGGCTCGCCCAGCGCGCGCCGCCACAGCCAGGGCAGGCCGCGCTTCACGTCCGGCCGCGCACCCACCTGCTCCGGCACGGCCAGCGGCACCGGCGGGCTGGCGCGGCGCGCGATCACGAAGGTGAAGATGTAGGCCGGCTCCTGGCCCATGCGCAGGTCGGACAGCAGCACGCGGCCGCCTTCCTCGCGCAGGCGGTAGAAGCCCTTGCTGAAGGCGGCGATGCGCGCCAGGCCATCGTGCCCCGGAAGTTCGGCTTCGAGCGCCTGGCCGCGCGGGAAGCGGTCGAAGCTCATCTGCGGCTGCGCATCGAGCAGCGAGCGGAAGCCCTCGTGGTAGTCATCGCCCTGCACCGCCACCACGCGCCACAGCACGGTGTTGAACGCGGTGGGCGTCACCAGCACGCGCTCGGCGGCGATGCCCTGCGCGGCCAGCGATGCGCGCGCCACGTGCTCGACATGCGCCTGCGCCGCCACGCCCCAGCCGAGGTAGGCGGTCGACAGCACGAGGCCTGCGGCATTGCCGGTGAAGGCCCGGCCGCCGCCGCGCGCCGCCAGCGCCCAGCCGGTGCCCACCAGCAGCGGCAGCGTGTAGAGAGGATCGATGATGAAGATGCTGCCGACGCCGAACGGATGGTTGCTCACGGGCAGCGCGAGCTGCGTGCCGTACACCGTCATGGCATCGAGCAGCGGGTGGGTGACCAGCGCCAGCCACATCGCCAGCCACCAGCGCTTCCATTGCCCCCACTCGCCGCTGGCGCGCGCCACCAGCAGCGAGAAAGGCAGCGAGAACAACGTGAGCCACAGCGGCGCATGGGTCTCCGCACGGTGCAGCACCATGTTCAGGATCGGGTCGCCGTGGTCGATCAGCACGTCGAGGTCGGGCAGTGTGCCGGCCACTGCCCCCCAGGCGGCCGCCTTCCACACCGCCGTGCGCCGGCCCATCACGGCCACGCCGACGGCAGCACCGAGTGCAATCTGCGAGAGCGAATCCATCGGCCGATTCTGCGGTGCCGGCAATGCCCGCGCCCGGTACCGGATACTGCGGGCTTCACGCGAAAGCGCAGGGAGCTCGCCGCGATGTCTTCACCTCTTCGCCGCTGGGCGGCGATGGCACTGTCGTGCCTGCTGCCGATCGCGGCGCTGGCGCAGGGCGCAGCCGACTGCGTCGCCATGCCCGACCCGGCCGCGCGGCTGGCCTGCTACGACCGCCTGCACGGGCGCACCGAAGCGGCGCCCTCGCCGGCAGCCGCCGCGGCGCCGGCCCCGCCCGCATCGACGCCAGCGCCTGCGCTGGCCGCGGCCGACGACGATGCCAAGCTCTCCACCCGCTGGGACCTCGACGGCCAGCGCGGCGCGCTGTTCGCGCCGCGCGCCTACAAGCCCGTCTACCTGCTGCCCGCCACCTGGACCGACCAGGTCAACCGCGCGCCCGGCTCGCCCTCGCCCGAGCACAGCGTGAGCACGCCGCTGGTGCTCAAGTCGATCGAGGCCAAGTACCAGATCAGCCTGAAGACCAAGTTCGCGCACTCGGTGTTCGGCACGCCGCTGAGCCTGTGGGGCGGCTACACGCAGTCGTCGCGCTGGCAGCTCTACAACGGCGCCGACTCGCGGCCGTTCCGCGAGACCAACTACGAGCCCGAGGTGATGCTGGTGGCGCCGCTGGACATGGACTTGCTCGGCTGGAAGCTGCGCATGGCCTCCCTGTCGCTGAACCACCAGTCCAACGGCCGCGCGCTGCCGCTGTCGCGCAGCTGGAACCGCGTGATCGGCGGTCTCGCCTTCGAGCGCGACGACTGGGTGGCCGAGCTGCGCCCGTGGAAGCGCATCACCGAGGCGCCGGAAGACGACGACAACCCCGACATCTCCGACTTCGTCGGCCGCGTCGAGCTTCGCCTGGCACGCTACTGGGGCGAGCATGCGCTGTCGCTGCAGCTGCGCCACTCGCTGCGCGGCGGCGAGCGCTCGCGCGGTTCGGCGCAGCTCGACTACGTGTTCCCGCTGGCCGGCGCGCTGCACGGCCAGCTGCAGCTGTTCAGCGGCTACGGCGAGAGCCTGATCGACTACAACCTGCGCCAGACCAAGGCCGGGCTGGGGGTGACGATCGCCGGCTGGCGCTGAGCCGGGCGCCTCACTCGCCGCGCGGCGCGACGGCGCGATAGAGGATCGCGCTGGCCAGCTGCCACTCGCGCTTGACGGTGGCCGGCGAGATGTCCAGCGCCTGCGCCGTCTCCTCGACCGAGAGGCCACCGAAGACGCGGCACTCCACCACGCGCGCAGAGCGCGGGCTGCGGGCCTCGAGCTCGCGCATCGCCTTGTCGAGGTCGAGCAGTTCGTCGAGCGCGTCGTCGGCGACCAATGCCTCTTCGTCCAGTTCGTCGTGCGGCACGCCGCCGCCGCACTTGGCCGCGCGACGGTGCTCGGCATAGTTCACCAGCACCTGGCGCATGGCCATCGAGGCGGTGGCAAAGAAGTGCGTGCGGTTGTGGAAATCGGGAGCTTCGCTGCCGGCGAGCTTGAGGAAGGCTTCGTGCACCAGCGCGGTGGTGTTCATCGTCTCGTTGCCGCTCCACTTGCGGCGGTGCGAGCGCGCCAGCCGGTGCAGCTCGTCGTAGACGAGTGTGAACAGCCGGTGCAACGCGCGTGGGTCGCCCGACCGGGCACCTGCGAGAAGCTCGGTCACGGATGACGCCACGCGGGCATCCGCGGCGGGCTGCGGGTCGGGCAGGGGCGGGTTGGTACTCACGATTCGTGGCTTTCGCCGGATGAGCCCATTCTGTTATAGACGCTGTATGTCCACCATCGCCACATCATTGCGGACCATGGGGGCTTGCCGATGTCGTCGCACCCGACTCTTGCTGCCGAGCGCCTGTTCGCCGAGTTGAGCGGGCTGGAGCCCACGCAGCGGGCGACCCGGCTTGCCGAGGCCTGCGCCGGCAACGAGGCCCTGCGCGAGGAGGTGGAGGCCCTGCTCGACGCCGCCGAGCGCGGCGCCGCGCACTTCGATGGCTTGCGCCGGCGCCTGGGACTGGATCGACTGGAACCCGGCCCCCCGACGCGAGAACCCGTGTCGACCGACCAGTTCGCGCCACGCCGCGCCGTCGACGCGCTGGAGGCGACGGGCTCCGCGGTGGGGCCCTACCGCCTGATCCGCGAAATCGGCAGCGGCGGCATGGGCAGCGTGTGGCTGGCCGAGCGCGTCGACTTGCTGCAGGGCCGGCAGGTGGCGCTGAAGCTGCCGCACGCCGTGGGCGCGGCCTGGCGCCGAGCCGGCCTGGCCGAGCGTCTGGCGCGCGAACGCGAGATCCTCGCCACGCTCGAGCATCCGCACATCGCCCGCCTCTACGACGCCGGCCTGGGCGCCACGGGCCAGCCCTATCTGGCGCTGGAGTACGTGCAGGGCGAGCCCATCGACCGCCACGCGCAAGCGCGGGGCCTCACGGTGCGCCAGCGCATCGAGCTCTTCCTGCAGGTCTGCGATGCGGTGGCGCATGCCCATGCGCGCCTGGTGGTGCACCGCGACCTGAAGCCCGGGAACATCCTGGTCGACGCCGAGGGACAGGTGAAGCTGCTGGACTTCGGCATCGCGAAGCTGATGGAAGGCGACGCGGCCGACGCCACGGAACTGACGCGCGAGCTGGGCCAGGTGCTCACGCCCGGCTACGCCGCGCCGGAGCAGATCGAAGGCCGACCGCTGGGAACCGCGGCCGATGTCTATTCGCTCGGCGTGGTGCTGTACGAACTGCTGACCGGCGCGCGGCCGTACGCCCCCGGAGCGGGCGGGCGAGCCGCGCTGCTGCACGCCGTCCTGCAAGCCGAGCCGCGCCGGCCGAGCGAGGCGGCGCCCGACGAGGCGACGAGGCGACGGCTGGAAGGCGACATCGACACCATCGTGCTGAAGGCGCTGAAGAAGGCGCCGCAGGACCGCTATGCCTCGGTGGCCGCGCTGGCCGACGACCTGCGTCGCCATCTGGCCCACGAGCCGGTGCTGGCGCGGCCCGACGGCGCCGCTTACCGCGCACGCAAGTTCGCGCAGCGCCATCGCGCTGCGGTGGTGGCGGCGTCGGCAGCGTTGCTCTCGCTCACGGCGGGCCTCGGGATCGCGGCCTGGCAGGCCGTCGAGGCTCGTGCCCAGCGCGATGCGGCCCTACGCGCCAAGGCACTGGCCGACGAGCAGGCAGCGGCAGCGCGCGCCGCCGAGCGGGTGGCCGTGGCCGAGGCCGACCTGTCGAGCTTCCTGGTCTCCGACCTGACGGCCGAGCGCGACGGCGCCGACATGCTCGCGCAGCTCGATCGCGCGTTGACGATGGTGCGCGCGCAGTACGCCCTGCAGCCCGAGCTTCGCGGCCGCATGCTGCTCAGCCTGGCGCAGAACTACCGCTGGGTCAGTCTCCACGAGCGCGCCGACGCCCTCTTTGCCGAGGCCGAGCCGCTGCTCCAGGCCGCGGGGCAGCAGGCTGCGCTGGCACAGCTGACCTGCATCCGCGGCACCAGTCTCGCTCGAGCGGGCGCGTTGACCGAGGCGCGCGCGCGTCTGGCGAGCGGCACGGCGATGGCAATGCAGGCCGGCGAGGCGGCCATCGGCGCGCAGATCGAGTGCCTGATCGAGAGTGCCTGGACGGAGCGGTACGCCAGCGCCCCGCGCCGTGCCGCCGAGCTGGTCGGCCAGGCCCTGGCTCTGGTGCAGCGCACGGGGCGCGGCAACAGCGAGCTGGCGTCCGAAGCGCTGAACCAGCTCTCCCGCGCGCAGTTCGAGAGCGGTCAGTTCCGCGCCGCCGCCGAGTCGGCGCAGCGCAGCATCGAGATGCTGCAGCGCATCGGCCGCGAGCATACGCCGGGACTGCGCAACGCCTGGGGCATGCGGGCCAAGTCGCTGCGCGAAGGTGGCCAGCCGCTGCAGGCCCTCGTTGCCCATGGCGCGGAGGGCCGCTTCGAGCCGGCCGGCCCGGATCTTCCGACGCCGATGCGCGAGGACTATGCCGTGACGCTGCTGCGGCTCGGCCGCTTCGCCGAGGCGCGGGCACTGGCCGACGACGTTCGGCGGCAGACACGCGCCCAGGGCGACCCGAACATGGAGCGGTTCGCCGCCATCACGCAGCTGCGCACTGCCGCAGCGCTGGGTCGGCGCGAAGATGTGCGTCGCCTGAAGACCGAGGCGTTGGCGTTGTTCGCGCCACTCGCGCGCGCGAGCAGCCTGCGCATGCGCGCGCTGCACCTGGCCGAACTGGACGCCGCGCTCGACCTGGGCCAGGCCGAAGCGGCGCAGGGAGCGCTCGCAGCCGCACGCGGCGTGCTCGACCGCCTCGGCGATCCCGCCAGCCCGCAATGGCTAGACCTGCATCGCGGCGAGGCCCGGCTGGCCTTGCTGCGGCACGACCCTGGCGCGGCGCTGCGCGCGCTCGAGCCGGCGCTGGCCATCGCACAGGCCCAAAGCATCGACGCGCAGGCAAGCCTGCTGATGGCCGAAGTGCTGCTGCTGCGCGCGCAGGCCCATCGTGCAAACGGCGACCTGTCGGCCTCGCGCGCCGATGCGGCCGCGGCGCAGCGCCACGCGACCACCAGCGCCGGGCCGGCTCATCCGATGGCGCGACTGGCCCAGTCCCTCGGAACGTGACAACGCACCCCTAGAACCGAGTACGGGGCCGTGAGCCCCGGCCGCGCGGCCTTCTGTATGGGCGGGAAGAGACAACCCGCCACCCTTTGCAGGAGACCGTCATGCAGACCTCACGCCGCACCGCGTGCCGCGCCGCCCTCGGGCTCGCCGCCGTCGTCCTGTTGCCGCTGCGCCCGCAGGCCCATCCGACCTGGCGACCGAACCTGCCGCGCTGGCGACGCAACCGCTCGCCGCATCTCGCTCGACGTCGCGTGCTGGTGCGCTGGGTGCGCGGCCGGCCGGTCTGGGTGGTGCCCGTCGGCATCGCCGCCGGCTGGGAACTGGTGCACGACGACCGGCTGATGCAGGTGCGCGAGACACGTGTGGTCATGCACGACGGCGAGCGTCGCGAACTGGCCACGGTGGTCGACGCCGGCGGGCGGCTCAGCGAGGTCGAGATCCTGCGCGAGGACACACCTGACAAGGCTCTGGAGCCGGCCCTCGAAAGCCGCTCCTGATCCGGACACGCACACCCACTCGGGAGACGATCATGTGGACAACGGGATTTCGACGTCGCGCCAGGCTCGCCATCGCGAGCCTGGGCCTGCTGAGCTTGCTCGCCGCCTGCGGTGGCGGGGGCGGCAGCCCGGATGCGGGGCCGCTGGTCACCCGCATCGGCACCACCGGTGGCACGGCGACAGGACCAGGCGGCAGCCAGGCGTCGGTGCCGGCCGGCGCGCTGGCGCAGGAGGTCGACATCGGCATCGAGGCCTCCGACGACGGCGCACCGCCGCTGCCCACGGATGCCACGCGCATCGGCACCGTCTATGCGTTCACGCCGCATGGCACCACGTTCGCGAAGCCCGTCAGCGTGACGGTGCCGTTCGATCCGGCCCAGTTGCCGGCCGGTTCGAGCCCGGCGCTGTACAAGACCACCGCCGGCCGCGCCGGCTGGGCCGAGGTGACGGGCGCCGTGGTGAACGGCAGCACGATGGTCGGCTCGGTGACCAGCTTCTCCAACTTCGTCGTGGTGATCCCGCCGCTGATCAAGGCGGAGCCGCGCTACGAGTGGGAGTTCAGCTACGACCAGGGCAACGGCCAAGGGCCGTTCCTGGTGCCAAACGGCAGCGGGGAGCAGGTGGGCGGCGTGTTGTCCGAACTGGCCGATCTGGGCCAGCAGCCGCTCGACCTGATCCTGCCCTTGCTGGGGCAGTCGCTGCCCAAGGACGGGCGCGCCAACGGCTACGTGTTCGCGCAGGGCAACGGCGTCACCTACGGCGCGCTGGCCGAAGCGCCATTCGGCGCACTCGATACCACCGACCCCATCGGCGGCACGAGCCGGCTGAAGCAGTGGCAGACCTTCCGCAAGATGTCCGACGATGCCAAGCTCACCTTCACGCTGACCTCGGTGGTGCTTCGGCTGGAGGACTACCTGCCGCCGCTGAAGCGACGCGGCGAGTACCTCGCGGCCGAGGCCATGCTGTCCGTCGGCGCGTATCTCGTCGAGGACCGCTCCGACTACTTCTATTACCGAGGCGGTCGTGTGACCGCCTGGGGCGAGCGCGGCGACTGGGGCTACAGGGCGACGAACTTCAGCTTCTCGCGCGGATCGCTGTGGGACGACTCGCTCTTCGAGCAGACCGTCGAGCCGATCGCATATCCGTCCGCGACCGAGACTTGCCTGGGTGAGCTGGTGCGGGTGCGCTTCAAGCAGCCGCGCACGTACACGATCGACCTGTCGAGCGTGCCCAAGGATGCCGAGTTCATCGTGCGCGCCGACGTCGAAACCGCGGCGATCAACGGCAAGGGCGGCGGCAGCATTGGCGACTGCCAGGGTTCGCATGCCTACGCCTATCTGCGCGACCCGCAGGAAGTAGGCGCGCCGATGATCGAGTACACCGGCCTGCTGCCGCTGCCCACGCCGTCGATCGAGTCGCCGCCGCGCGACGCCTACGAACCCTCGGCCAGCTGCCCCGGCGGCCCGCTGCCGGCGGCCGGTACCTTGCAGTTCTCCACCGGCTTCTTCGCCATCAACGAGGCGGCGGGCAGCGCGCCGACCATCCTCGTCACGCGCACCGGCGGCAGCACCGGCGCCGTCTCGGCCACCTTCGCCACGCTCGACGGCACCGGCCGCGCGGGCATCGACTACCAGCCGGTGCTGACCACGGTGCACTTCGGCGATGGCGACAGCGGCACCCGCGTGGTCGAGGTGCCGATCATCCCGAACACACTCGACGAAGCCGACCGCACCGTGCTGCTGGC
Source organism: Piscinibacter sp. (assembly GCF_050175855.1). GTDB lineage: Bacteria > Pseudomonadota > Gammaproteobacteria > Burkholderiales > Burkholderiaceae_C > Piscinibacter. The sequence continues at coordinate 543 of NZ_JBFXIO010000050.1, read as the reverse complement.
GCTCAGCGAGCCCGGCGGTTGCGCCTCGCTGGGCGCGCCCTCCAGCGCCGTGCTGACGATCGAGGACGACGATCCGCCGGCACAGACGAGCTTCACGGTCGGCGGCACCGTCACCGGCCTGGCGGGCAGCGGCCTGACCATCGAGAACCTGGGCCGCTCGCAGTCGATCACCGCCAACGGCTCGTTCCAGCTCGATGCGCCGCTTCCGTCCGGCAGCATCTACCGCATCCAGGTGACGGCACAGCCGGTCAACCCGCGCCAGGCCTGCACGCTGACCAACGGCGAGGGCACGGTGGCCGGCGCCAACGTCACCGACGTGCAGATCGACTGCGTCACGCTGCCCGATTCCGGCAGCCTGGATCCGGCCTTCGGCAGCGGCGGCCGCGTGTTCAGCACGGCGCTCGGCGCACCAAAGGTGCTCGACACCAAGATGGCTCGCCAGACCGACGGCTAGCTGCTGGTGGTCGGTGGCGGCCCGAGCCTGCTGCGCCTGCTGCCCGACGGCTCACCGGACCCTGCGTTCGGCACGGCCGGCAACGGCAT
>NZ_JBFXIO010000049.1:0-16702 GCF_050175855.1 Piscinibacter sp. | reverse complement strand
CGAGCGTGGCCCTGAAGACCTATCTGGAGAAGCTCGAGGCGGCGCCCTCCGCCCCGGCCGCGCCAGCCGACGACGACGAGGAAGGGGGCGGCAGCCCGGCGGACCTGCGCGAGCAAGGCCGCACGCAGGCCTGGCTGCTGCTGGCCCAGGCGGCCGAGCAGCAGCGCGACTTCAAGGCCGCGGAGGCCTGGCTGGCTAAGGTCGATAACCCGCAGCGCGCGCTCGAGGTGCAGACGCGCCGCGCCACGCTGCTGGCCCGGCAGGGCAAGATCAAGGAAGCTCGTGAGCTGCTGCGGCGCGTGCCGGAGAAGACGGCGGCCGACGCCCGCTCCAAGTTGCTCGCCGAAGCCCAGGTGCTGCGTGACGTCAAGGCCTGGAAGGACGCCAACGCGGTACTCGAACAGGCCAACCGCCAGTTCCCCGACGACGTCGACCTGCTCTACGAGCAGTCGATGATGGCCGAGAAGCTCGATCGCATGGACGAGATGGAGCGGCTGCTGCGCAAGGTCATCGAGCTCAAGCCCGACCACCATCATGCGTACAACGCACTGGGCTACTCGCTGGCCGAGCGCAACCAGCGCCTGGGCGAGGCGCGCGACCTGATCAAGAAGGCGCTCGAGCTGAGCCCGGGCGAGCCCTTCATCACCGACAGCCTCGGCTGGGTCGAGTACCGGCTCGGCAATCGCGCCGAAGCCCTGCGCCTGCTGCAGCAGGCCTACCGCGCCCGCCCCGATCCCGAAATCGCCGCCCATCTCGGCGAAGTGCTCTGGGTGATGGGCCAGCAGGACGAGGCCCGCCGCGTCTGGCGTGAGGCGAAGACGCGCGACAGCGGCAACGACGTGCTGCGCGAGACGCTCGCCCGCTTGCGGGTGGATCTGTGAGGCGACGCGGCGCCGTGCTGGCGCTGCCGCTGGCGGCACTGCTGGCGGCGTGCACGTCGCTGCCGCGTGACAGCGCGCCTCTGGCCGGAGACAGCCTGTCGGGGCGACTGGCGCTGCGTGTCGAGGCGACGGGTGAGGAACAGCCGCGCTCCGTGGTGGCGGCCTTCGAGCTGCGCGGCGCGCCCGAGGCCGGCCGGCTCGATCTGGCCACGCCCACGGGACAAGTGATGGCACAGGCCCGATGGCAGCCGGGCCGCGTCGTACTTGTCACCCCGCAGGGCGAGACGCCATTCGCCAGCCTCGACGCGCTGACCCGCGAGGTGCTCGGCGAAAGCCTGCCCGTGGCCGCGATGTTCGACTGGCTGCACGGCCGTCCCTGGCCGGGCGCGGCGCACGAGGCCAATCCGCCGGGCTTCCGCCAGCTCGGCTGGTCGGTGGACCTGGCGCGCTTCGCCGACGACACCATCGTCGCCGTGCGCGAGACGGCGCCGGCGGTCACGGTGCGCGTCAAGCTGGATCGGAGCTGATCGGCCGATGAGCCTCACCGCCCTGTACGAGGTCGCCGCGCCGGCCAAGCTCAACCTGTTCCTGCACGTGATCGGCCGCCGGGACGACGGCTACCACCTGCTGCAGTCAGTCTTCGTACTGATCGACTGGGCCGACACCCTGCACTTCGAACGTCGTGGCGACGGCAAGCTCGCCCGCCACGACCTCGGGCCCGCCCTGCCCGTCGACGACCTCTGCCTGCGCGCCGCGCGGCTGCTGCAGGCGGAAAGCGGCACGGCGCTGGGTGCCGATATCTCGATCGACAAGCGCTTGCCCTGGGGCGCCGGCATGGGCGGCGGCAGTTCGGATGCGGCCAGCACGCTGCTGGCACTCAACCGACTGTGGGGCCTGAACTGGCCACGCGAGCGACTGGCCGCCCTCGGCCTGAAGCTGGGCGCCGACGTGCCGTTCTTCATCGGCGGGCGCAACGCCTTCGTCGAGGGCATCGGCGAGCGCCTGACGCCGCTTCCGATACCGCCCGTCTGGCTGGCGGTGCTCAAGCCGGCGGCGTCCATCGAGACCCGTGCGATCTTCGGCAGCCCGCTGCTGGTGCGAGACACCGAAGCTGTTATACTTGCGGGCTTTCTTGCAGACACGGCTGGCAGCGTACGCCGTGTGCTCGACGGATTCGGCCGCAACGACTTGCAGCCGCCTGCCGAAGCGCACTGTGCGGACGTAGTCACTGCCCTGGAACTCCTGCGGCGGCGCTTCGGCAACGCACGGATGACCGGGTCGGGCAGCGCGGTGTTCGCGAGAGCAGGAAATATGGGCACAGAGGGCGCCGAACCCATGGCGACAATGCCGGCGGATCTTCCGCCGGGGTGGGTGGGGCGAATGTGCCGCAGCCTGGAGCAGCATCCGCTCGTCGGTTGGGCTCCGGACTGAGACCGGTTGAAGGTTCGGCGCGAAAGTGGCGGACCGGTGTAGGGGAGTCGCCAAGTTGGTTAAGGCATCGGATTTTGATTCCGACATGCGAGGGTTCGAGTCCTTCCTCCCCTGCCAAATCTCCTGACGGATCGAGTGGATCCGTCCCGGTGCGCAACGAGCCCGGCAAGACCTGACGGAGCGATCGTGCTGTTCAACACCGTGCTGTTCACCGGCAACGCCAACCCGGCGCTGGCCCAGGAAATCGCGACGCACCTGGGCATCGAGCTCGGCAAGGCCAAGGTCGGCCGCTTCTCCGACGGCGAAGTCGACATCGAGATCGAGCAGAACGTCCGCGCCCGCGACATCTTCGTGGTGCAGCCGACCTGCGCGCCGACCAACGAGAACCTGATGGAGCTGTGCATCATGGTCGACGCGCTCAAGCGCGCCTCGGCCAGGAGAGTCACCGCCGTCATCCCCTATTTCGGCTACGCCCGCCAGGACCGCCGCCCGCGCTCCACCCGGGTGCCGATCAGCGCCAAGGTCGTGGCCAACATGCTGGAAGCGGTCGGCGTCGAGCGACTGCTGACCATGGACCTGCACGCCGACCAGATCCAGGGCTTCTTCGACATTCCCGTCGACAACATCTACGCCTCGCCGGTGCTGCTGGCCGACCTGCAGGGCAAGCGCTACAGTGACCTCGTGGTCGTGTCGCCCGACGTCGGCGGCGTGGTGCGCGCCCGCGCGCTGGCCAAGCAGCTCGGCTGCGACCTGGCCATCATCGACAAGCGCCGCCCGAAGGCGAACGTCTCCGAGGTGATGCACGTCATCGGCGAGATCGAGGGCCGCAACTGCGTGATCATGGACGACATGATCGACACCGCCGGCACGCTGGTGAAGGCGGCCGAGGTGCTCAAGGAGCGCGGCGCCAAGAGCGTGTACGCCTACTGCACTCACGCCGTGTTCTCCGGCCCGGCGATCGAGCGCATCAAGTCCTCGGCGCTCGACGAGGTCGTGATCACCAACACCATTCCGCTCAACGACGCCGGCAAGGCCTGCTCCAAGGTCCGCCAGCTGTCGGTGGCTTTCCTCTTCGCGGAGACCATCCGCCGCATTTCCGACGGCGAGTCCGTCACGTCCCTGTTCGCGGAGCAAAACGCGAACTTCTAAGCGGGGAGCCTGGTCGCGGGCGCCCGTTCACATCCACCTGGAGTCACCATGAAATTCGTCGCCTACGAGCGCAAGTTGCAGGGCACCGGAGCGAGCCGCCGCCTGCGCAATGCGCAAAAGGTGCCTGGCATCGTCTACGGTGCCGGCACGCCCACGATGATCGAGCTCGATCACAACGCCCTGTTCTTCGCGCTGAAGAAGGAAGCCTTCCACTCGTCGCTGCTCGAGATGGAACTCAACGGCAAGAGCGAGCAGGTGCTGCTGCGCGACTACCAGATGCACGCTTTCAAGCCCGTCGTGCTGCACGTGGACTTCCAGCGCGTCGACAAGACCACCAAGGTCACGAAGAAGGTGCCGCTGCACTTCGTCAACGAGGAGAACTCGCCGGCCGTCAAGACCGACAAGTGCCTCGTCAACCACGTGGTCACCGAGGTGCAGATCCAGTGCCTGGCCTCGCAGTTGCCCGAATTCCTGACGGTCGACCTGGGCAACCTGTCCAAGGGCCAGTCGCTGCACGTCAGCGACCTGAAGCTGGCAGATGGCGTCAAGGTCGTCACGCATGGCAAGAAGGATCCGGTGATCGTCTCGGTCTCGATGCAGTCTGAGGAAGAGGAAGCCGCACCGGCCCCGGCCGCCGCCCCCGCTGCTGCGCCGGCCAAGGGCAAGAAGGACGAGAAGCAGAACAAGAAGTGAGGGCGGCGGCACCTGCCGCATCCCCCTTCGGAGCCCCGCCTCGGCGGGGCTTTTTCATGCCCGCCCGACGCCGATAATCCGCCGCATGATCCGATTGCTGGTCGGCCTGGGCAACCCGGGCGCGGAATACGAAGCCACCCGGCACAACGCCGGGTTCTGGTTCATCGACGAGGTCGCGCGCGCGCTGAAGGCGTCGCTGGTGCCCGAGCGCAGCTATTTCGGCTTGGCGGCGCGCGCGAATACGCCGAACGGTCCGGTGTGGTTGCTCGAGCCGATGACCTACATGAACGCCTCGGGCAAGTCGGTGGCGGCGCTGGCGCGCTTCTTCAAGATCGCACCGGACGAGATCCTCGTCGCCCACGACGAGCTCGACCTGCCGCCCGGCCAGGTGAAGATGAAGCTCGGCGGTAGCCACGCCGGCCACAACGGCCTGAAGGATATCCACGCCCAGCTCGGCAGCGCCGACTACTGGCGGCTGCGCCTGGGCATCGGCCATCCGGGCGTGAAGGCCGAGGTGGTGAACTACGTGCTGAAGAAGCCCTCGGCCGAACACCGCGAGGCGATCGAGAAGTCGATCGCGCAGGCGATGACGGCGCTCGACCTGATGCTCGCCGGCGAGATGGAGCGCGCCATGATGAAGGTGCATGCCAAGCCGCCGCGCCCCAAGCCCCCTCGACCGGAGCCCACGCCATGAAGCACTGGATCCCCGCCGTCGTGCTGGCCTGCGCCAGCGCCGCAGTCTCGGCCGCGCCGGTCTACCGCTGCGGCGGCGGAACCTACTCGCAGACGCCCTGCCCCGGCGGCACGGTGGTCGACACCACCGACCCGCGCAGCGCGGCGCAGCGAGCCGAGGCGCGGCGTGCGGCCGCCGCCGAGAAGCGCCGCGCCCGCGACATGGAACGGGAGCGGCGCGCACAGGAGAAACGCTCGGCGAAGAAACCGGCCATCGCCTCACTCGGGCCGCAGCGAGCCGCGTCCGCGCCCGCCAGGGCGGCGAGCAAGCCAACTTCGCGGAAGAAGCCGAAACCTCAGGGCGAGGTCTTCACCGCGGTGGTGCCGAAGAACCCGAAGCCCTGATCAGCGCGCAGCCGGAGCGGCGGCCGCGGCCTGCAGGCGGCAGTACTTCTCCCACAGCGTTTCCTTGCTCTCCACGTGCGCCGGGTCGACCGGAATGCAGCTGACCGGGCACACCTGCACGCACTGCGGCTCGTCGAAGTGGCCCACACACTCGGTGCAGCGGTTCGGGTCGATCTGGTAGATCTCCGGGCCCATCGAGATCGCCTGGTTCGGGCACTCGGGCTCGCAGACGTCGCAGTTGATGCACTCGTCGGTGATGAGCAGGGCCATCTCAGCTCTCGGTCGATTTGACGCGGTCGCGCAAGCGTTCAAGGACCGAGGGTGACACGAACTTGGAGACATCACCGCCGAGGGTGGCAATCTCGCGCACGAAGGTGCCGGAGACGAACTGGAACTGGTCGCTGGGGGTGAGGAACAGCGTCTCGACCTCGGGCATCAGCTGGCGGTTCATGCCGGCCATCTGGAACTCGTACTCGAAGTCGCTGACCGCGCGCAGGCCGCGCACCACCACCTTGCCGCCGTGGCCGACGACGAAGTCGCGCAGCAGGCCGCGGAAGGCCATCACCTCGACGTTGGGGTACTTTGCCGCCAGCTCGGCGGCGATCTCCAGCCGCTCGGCGATGGTGAACATGGTGCGCTTGTGGTGGCCGGCCGCCACGGCAAGGATCAGCCGCTCGAACAGGCCGCTGGCCCGGCGCATCAGGTCTTCATGGCCCAGGGTCATCGGATCGAAGGTGCCCGGGTAGACGGCGGTGAGGCGGGTGACGGAGGTCAAGGCGCGTTCCCTCGTTGAGTTTTTCGGCGCAGTGTAGCCGCGCCTCAGCCGCCAGAAGCAACTCGTAACAGGTGAGCGTGCACCTGGCCGGCGCGCAGGTGGCGGTGCACGGTCAGTCCGAGCGGCGCGACCTCCTCGGCGCGGAACTCCCGATCGGCTTCCAGGTAGACGAAGCCGTCGGGCACGGCCAGCCTCGCCGCAGCCGCGAGCGCTGGCGCGAAGAGCTGCGCATCGAACGGCGGATCGACGAAGACGATCTCGAATCGCTGCGGCGCGCACGCCGCCATCCAGCCCAGCGCATCGGCGCACTCGACGCGCAGCGTGGCCGCCTTCAGCCGCTCGCGCGACTGGTTCAGGCTGGCCGCCAGCGCGCGGTCGCGCTCGAGCAGCACGACCTCGCTGGCCCCGCGCGAGGCGGCCTCGAAGCCGAGCGCGCCCGAGCCGGCGAAGGCATCGAGGCAGCGCCAGCCGTCGAGATCGGCGCCCAGCCAGTTGAAGAGGGTCTCGCGCACGCGGTCGGGCGTGGGGCGCAGCCCGGGGCGATCGGCCACCGGCAGCTTGGAGCGCTTCCACTGGCCGCCGATGATGCGGACTTCATGCGGCAGCGCCGCGCCGCGCGGGGCGGGCCTCACAGCCGCACCGGGATGCCGTCGCGCGCCAGCAGTGCCTTGGCCTGGCCGACGGTGAATTCGCCGTAGTGGAAGATGCTGGCGGCCAGCACCGCATCCGCCCCGCCGATGCGGATGCCTTCGGACAGGTGCTCCAGCGCGCCGACGCCGCCCGAGGCGATCACCGGCACGTCCACCGCGTCGCTCACTGCACGGGTGAGTTCGAGGTCGAAGCCGATCTTGGTGCCGTCGCGATCCATGCTGGTCAGCAGGATCTCGCCGGCGCCGTGCTCGGCCATCTGCCTCGCCCAGGCGACGGCGTCGAGACCCACGTTCTTGCGGCCGCCGTGGGTGTAGACGTCCCAGCCGGGGCCACGCGCGGCGAGGTCGTCGCCATGCCGGCGCTTGGCGTCGATCGCTACCACGATGCACTGCGCCCCGTACTTGGCCGAGGCGTCGCGGATCACCTGCGGGTTGGCCACCGCGGCCGAGTTGAAGCTGACCTTGTCGGCGCCGGCATTGAGCAGGCGGCGCACGTCGTCGACCGTGCGCACGCCGCCGCCGACGGTGAGCGGGATGAACACCTGCGAGGCCACCGCCTCGATGATGTGCAGGATGAGGTCGCGCCCGTCGCTGGTGGCGGTGATGTCGAGGAAGGTGAGCTCGTCGGCGCCCTGGTCGTTGTAGCGCGCGGCGATCTCCACCGGATCGCCGGCGTCGCGCAGCTCGACGAAATTGACGCCCTTGACGACCCGGCCGCCGGTGACGTCGAGGCAGGGGATGATGCGCTTGGCCAGCAAAGGGGTCAGGCCTCGCCGTTGAGTTCGTCGGCGCGCGCCTGCGCCGCTGCGAAGTCGAGGTCGCCGGTGTAGATCGCCCGGCCGCAGATCACGCCTTCGATGCCCTCGGACTCGACGGCGCAGAGCTTCTCGATGTCGGCCATGTTCGACAGGCCGCCCGAGGCGATCACCGGGATGGTGAGCGCCTGCGCCAGCTTGACGGTCGCTTCGATGTTGATGCCGCTGAGCATGCCGTCGCGGCCGATGTCGGTGTAGATCACGCCCTCGACGCCGTAGTCCTGGAACTTCTTCGCCAGGTCAACCACCTCGTGCCCGGTGAGCTTGCTCCAGCCGTCGGTGGCGACCTTGCCGTCCTTGGCGTCCAGGCCGACGATGATGTGGCCGCCGAAGGCCGTGCAGGCGTCGTGCAGGAAGCCGGGGTTCTTCACCGCGGCCGTGCCGATGATGATGTAGCTCAGCCCGTCGTCGAGGTAGCGCTCGATGGTGTCGAGGTCGCGGATGCCGCCGCCGAGCTGCACCGGGATCTCGTCGCCCACCTCGGCGAGGATCGCCTTGATGGCACCCTCGTTGACAGGCTTGCCGGCGAAGGCGCCGTTGAGGTCGACGAGGTGCAAGCGCCGCGCTCCGGCATCGACCCATCGCCGCGCCATCGCGGCCGGGTCTTCACCGAAGGTGGTGGACTCGCTCATGTCGCCCTGCTTGAGGCGAACACATCGACCGTCTTTCAGGTCAATCGCGGGGATCAGCAGCATGGCCGATGGGCGTGGTGGGGAAGAGGGGGCACCCGAGGAGGTGAGGTGTGCAGGGGAAAGCCTTCAGGGATTCCAGTGCAGGAAGTTTCGGTACAGCGCGAGGCCGTGCTCGGCGCTCTTCTCGGGGTGGAACTGCGTCGCAAAAATATTATCCCGGGCCACCGCGCAGGTAAAGCGCTCGCCGTAGTCGGTCTTGCCGACGCTGTGGCGCGCGTCCGACGGGCGGGCGTAGAAGCTGTGCACGAAATAGAAGTACGCGCTGTCCGGTACGCCGGCCCAGATCGGGTGCGGCCGCGCCTGAACCACCTGGTTCCAGCCCATCTGCGGCACCTTGTAGCGGCTGCCGTCGGGCTGCTTCTGTCCTTCCAGCCGGAAGCGCACCACCTCGCCCGGGATCAGGCCCAGCCCGTCAGTGGGCCCTTCCTCGCTGCGCGACAGCAGCATCTGCATGCCCACGCACACGCCCATCATCGGCTTGCGCGCGGCGGCGTCGAGCACCGCCTCCTGCAGCCCGGAATCGCGCAGCTCACGCATGCAGTCGGGCATGGCGCCCTGCCCCGGCAGCACGATGCGCTCGGCGGCGAACACCTCTTCCGGCCGGCTGGTGACGATCACCTCGAAGCCGGTGCCCTGGGTGACGTGCATCACCGCCTGCGACACCGAGCGCAGGTTGCCCATGCCGTAATCCACCACGGCGACGGTCCTGGCCATCTCAGAGGCTGCCCTTGGTGGAGGGGATGACGCCGGCCGAACGCGGGTCGATCGCCAGCGCCATGCGCAAGGCCCGCCCGAAGGCCTTGAACACCGTCTCGGCCTGGTGGTGGGCGTTGTCGCCCTTGAGGTTGTCGATGTGAAGCGTCACCAGCGCGTGGTTGGCGAAGCCCTGGAAGAACTCGTAGGTCAGCTGGGTGTCGAAGCCGCCCACCATGCCGGCCTTGAACGGCACGTTCATGTGCAGGCCCGGGCGGCCGGAGAAGTCGACCACCACGCGCGACAGCGCCTCGTCCAGCGGCACGTAGGCGTGGCCGTAGCGCGTCAGGCCCTTCTTGTCGCCCACCGCCTTGGCCACCGCCATGCCCAGCGTGATGCCGACGTCTTCCACCGTGTGGTGGCCGTCGATGTGCAGGTCACCCTTCGCGGCGATGTCGAGGTCGATCAGCCCGTGGCGGGCGATCTGGTCGAGCATGTGGTCGAAGAAGCCGATGCCGGTGGCAAGCTTCGCCTCGCCGGTGCCGTCGAGGTTGAGCTGGACGCGGATCTGCGTCTCCTTGGTGTTGCGGGTGACGTCGGCTTGGCGGTCGCTCATTTCACAGGCTCGCTTTCAGGGCGTCGATCATCAGGGTGTTCTCTTCCGGCGTGCCCACCGTCAGGCGCAGGCAGTTGGCCAGCAGCGGATGCAGCCCCGCGATGTGCTTGACCAGCACGCCGCGCTGCTTCATGCCCTCGAAGGCGCGCTTCGAGTCGGGCACGCGCACCAGGATCATGTTGGCCTCGCTGGGGAACGGCTCCACGCCGGGCATCGCGGCCAGCGCCTGCTGCAGGCGGCCTCGCTCCTCGCGCAGGATGGCGGCCTGGCGCGCGAACTCGCCGGCATGCTCGAGGGCGAACAACGTCGCCTCGGCATTGAGCACGCTGATGTTGTACGGCGGGCGCACCTTGTCGATCTCGTCGATCAGCGCGGCGGCACCGGCCATGTAGCCCAGGCGCACGCCGGCCAGGCCGAACTTGGACAGCGTGCGCATCACCAGCACATGCTCGTGCGCGGCCATGCGCTGCATCCAGGTCTTCGACGAGAACGGCTGGTAGGCCTCGTCGAAGACCACCAGGCCGTTCTGCTTGCCCACCGCGGCGACGATGCGGTCGATGACGGCGTCGTCGAACAGGTTGGCCGTCGGGTTGTTCGGGTAGGCGATGTAGGTGATCGCCGGGCGGTGCTGCTCGATGGCCGCGAGCATCGCCGCCTCGTCGAGCTCGAAGTCGGCCGTCAGCGGCACGCCGACGAACTTCAGCCCCTGCAGCTTCGCCGACATCTCGTACATCACGAAGCCGGGCAGCGGCGCGAGGATGGTCGCGCCGGGAACATCGCAGGCCAGCGCCAGCAGGCTGATCAGCTCGTCCGAGCCGTTGCCCAGCATCAGCTTGCAGCCCGCCGGTGGCTTCACATACGCGGTGAGCGCGGCGATCACGTCGGCCACGCACTGCGTCGGGTAGCGGTTGATCGCCACGCGGCCGAGCCGCTCGCCCAGTTCGCGCTGCAGTTCGGGCGGCAGGCGGAACGGGTTCTCCATCGCATCGAGCTTGACGAAGCCGGCGCTCGGCTGGATCGCGTAGGCGTGCATCGACTGCACGTCCTGGCGGATCACCTTCTGCATGCGGTCGGCGAGGCTCATCGCGCACCGCCCTTCTTCAGGCGGAACTCGGCAGCCTGCGCGTGCGCCTGCAACCCTTCGCCGTAGGCCAGCTCGGCGGCGATGGTGCCGAGCACCTGTGCTCCCGCCTCGCTCACCTCGATCAGGCTGCTGCGCTTCTGGAAGTCGTAGACGCCCAGCGGCGAACTGAAGCGTGCGGTGCCGGAGGTGGGCAGCACGTGGTTCGGCCCGGCGCAGTAGTCGCCCAGGCTTTCGCTGGTGAACGCGCCGAGGAAGATCGCCCCGGCGTGCCTGAGCAGCGGCTCCCAGCGATGCGGCTCGCGGCTGGAGACTTCCAGGTGCTCCGGCGCGATGCGGTTGCTGATCGCGCAGGCCTCGTCCATCGAGCGGGTGTGGATCAGCGCGCCGCGGCCTTCGAGCGAAGCACGGATCACGTCGCGGCGCGGCATGCCGGGCAGCAGTCGGTCGATCTCGGCTTTCACGGCCGCGATGTAGCCGGCATCCGGACACAGCAGGATGCTCTGTGCCAGCTCGTCGTGCTCGGCCTGGCTGAACAGGTCCATCGCCACCCAATCGGCCGGCGTCGTGCCGTCGGCCAGCACGAGGATCTCGCTGGGGCCGGCGATCATGTCGATGCCCACCTTGCCGAACACGCGCCGCTTGGCGCTGGCCACGTAGGCGTTGCCCGGTCCGGTGATCTTGTCGACGGCCGGGACCGTTGCCGTGCCGTGAGCCAGCGCGCCGACCGCCTGCGCCCCGCCGATGGTGAAGGCGCGGCTCACGCCGGCCACGGCCGCCGCGGCCAGTACGAGCGGATTGCGTTCGCCCTTGGGCGTGGGCACGACCATGACGATCTCGCCGACGCCAGCCACGTGGGCCGGGATCGCATTCATCAGCACGCTCGACGGATAGGCCGCCTTGCCACCGGGCACGTAGATGCCGACACGGTCCAGCGGCGTGACCTTCTGGCCGAGCAGCGTGCCGTCGGCGTCGCGGTAGCTCCAGCTGCGGCCGCAGGCCTCGAGCTGGCGCTGGTGGTAGTCGCGCACACGCGCCGCGGCAGCTTCGAGCGCGCGCCGCTGCGCCGGCGTGATCTGATCGAGCGCGGCATTCAGTTCGGCCTGCGTGATCTCGAGTTCGGCCATCGACGCCGCGGCGAGGCCGTCGAAGCGCTGGGTGTACTCCAGCACCGCCGCATCGCCGCGCTGCTCGACGTCGGCGAGGATGTCGGCCACACGACCTTCGATCGCCGCATCGGTCTCCGCCGACCAGTGCAGCACGCGCGCGAACTCGGCCTCGAAGTCGGCGGTGGTGGTGGCGAGCTGGCGGAGGGCGACGGTCATGGCTGGCTTCCGACGGCGGATTCGAACGCGTCGATGATGGCGCGGATCGGTTCGCGCTTGAGCTTGAGCGCGGCCTGGTTGACGACCAGGCGCGACGAGATCTGCATGATCTGCTCCACCTCGACGAGGTGGTTGGCCTTGAGCGTGCTGCCGGTGGAGACCAGGTCGACGATCGCATCGGCCAGGCCGGTCAGCGGCGCCAGCTCCATCGAGCCGTAGAGCTTGATCAGGTCGACGTGCACGCCCTTGTTGGCGAAGTGATCACGGGCGATCTGCGTGTACTTGGTGGCCACCCGCAGCCGCGAGCCCTGCTTCACTGCGCCGGCATAGTCGAAGTCGGCGCGCACGGCCACGCTCATGCGGCACTTCGCGATCCGCAGGTCGAGCGGCTGGTACAGGCCCTGGCCGCCGTGCTCGAGCAGCGTGTCGCGGCCGACCACGCCGAGGTCGGCGCCACCGTGCTGGACGTAGGTGGGCACGTCGGTGGCGCGCACCAGCACGATGCGCACGTCGGGCTTGTTGGTGCCGATGATGAGCTTGCGGCTCTTCTCCGGATCCTCGGCCACCTCGATGCCAGCCGCCTTCAGCAGTGGCAGGGTCTCGTCGAAGATGCGGCCCTTGGACAGGGCCAGTGTGATCATGGTGTTCATGGCAGCGCCCGCCCGGCCGCCCGAAGGGCGCTGCGCGCCCCCTCGGGGGGTCGCGAACGAAGTGAGCTAGGGGGCTTCATTTGATCCGCTCGATGTCCGCGCCGATGCCGCGCAGCTTGGCTTCCATGCGGTCGTAGCCGCGGTCGAGGTGGTAGATGCGGTCGACCACCGTCTCGCCGCTGGCCACCAGGCCGGCGATCACCAGGCTGGCCGAGGCGCGCAGGTCGGTGGCCATCACGATCGCGCCGGAGAGCTTCTCGACGCCCTGCACCACCGCCGTGTGGCCGTCGACGACGATGTTGGCGCCCAGGCGCACCAGCTCGTTGACGTGCATGAAGCGGTTCTCAAAGATGGTTTCGGTGACCTTGCTCGCACCCTCGGCGATGCAGTTCAGCGCCATGAATTGCGCCTGCATGTCGGTCGGGAAAGCCGGGTACTCGCTGGTGCGGAAGCTCACCGCCTTCGGCCGGCCCTGGCCGCGGACGCGGATCCAGCCCTCGCCGGCCTCGATGGCCACACCCGCCTCGCGCAGCTTGTCGATCACCGCGTCGAGGTGGTCGGCGCGCGCATCGCGCAGCAGCACGTCGCCGCCGGCCGCGGCCACGGCGCACAGGAAGGTGCCGGTCTCGATGCGGTCGGGCACGATGCGGTGGCTGGCGCCGTGCAGCTTCTCGACGCCTCGGATGCGGATCCTGCTGGTGCCGTGGCCCTCGATCTTCGCGCCCATGGCGATCAGCAGCTCGGCGAGATCCGGGATCTCGGGCTCCTGCGCGGCGTTCTCCAGCACCGTCTCGCCCTCGGCCAGCGTGGCGGCCATCAGCAGGTTCTCGGTGCCGGTCACGGTGACCATGTCGGTGGTGATGCGCGCGCCCTTCAGGCGCTTCGCCTTGGCGAGGATGTAACCGTGCTCGACGCGGATGTCGGCGCCCATCGCCTGCAGGCCCTTGATGTGCTGGTCGACCGGGCGCGAGCCGATCGCGCAGCCGCCGGGCAGCGACACCGTCGCCTCGCCGAAGCGCGCCAGCAGCGGGCCGAGCACCAGGATCGAGGCGCGCATCGTCTTGACGAGGTCGTAGGGGGCTTCCGGCGAGGTGACCTCGTTGGCGTCGAGCGACACCACGTCGGGCTGGGCCTCGCTGCGCTCGGCCTTGGCGCCCATGTTGCGCAGCAGCTTGAGCGTGGTGCTCACGTCCTGCAGCCGCGGCACGTTGGACAGAGTGACCGGCTCGCCAGTCAGCAGCGCCGCACAGAGTTCAGGCAGCGCGGCGTTCTTGGCGCCGGAGATGGCGACTTCGCCTTCGAGCCGGCGGCCACCGCGGATGAGGAGTTTGTCCATGAGGAGGAGTGCCTGGCCCGATGCCCACCCGGCTCCCGAGACCCGCGCTGGGCGCAGGCCCGAGCGCCGCAGTGAACACTGCGGCGGAGTTCAGTGGTGGTGGGTGGTGGCCGAACCAGCCTGTGCGGCCCATTCGGCGGGGGTCAGCGTCTTCATCGACAGGGCGTGGATCTGCTCGCGCATTCTATCGCCCAGGGCCTGGTAGACCCGCTGGTGGCGCTTGACGCGGCTGGCGCCCTCGAATTCGGCCGACACGATGGTGGCGAAGAAGTGCCGACCGTCGCCCTCGACCTCGAGATGTTCGCAGGCCAGACCCTGCGCGATGAAGCGCTGCACGTCGGCGGGAGTTGGGTCGGCGGCCATGAGGGCGCTATTCTAGTGGCCCGATCCGGATGTCCGGGCCGGCGGCAGTTTCGCCCCCGCAATGCCCCACATCACCGACGAGATCCTGTTCCTCGCGCTCATCGTGGGCCTGGTGCTCATACCGCGTGCACTGCAGCGGCTGCGCATCCCGGCCCCGTTGACGAGTTTCGGGCTGGGCATGGCCGCGACGGCGCTGCTCAGCGGATTCGAGCAGGAGGCGACGCTGGCGCTGCTGGCCACGCTGGGTATCTCCTCGCTGTTCCTGTTCGCCGGCCTGGAGATCGACACCGAGGACCTGGCCAAGGGCAAGTGGCCGCTGCTCGGCCACCTCCTGGTGCGCTCGCTGACCCTGGCCGGCGGCGCCTGGCTGGCGATGACCCTGTTCGGCTTCGGCTGGCAGACCGCCGCTCTGCTCGCACTGGCCCTGCTCACGCCCTCCACCGGGTTCATTCTCGACACCCTGGCGGGCCTGGGTCTCACGCCGCCTGAGCGCTACTGGGTGACCATCAAGGCCGTCGGCGGCGAACTGCTCGCGCTGGCCGTGCTCTTCGTCGTGCTGCAGGCGGCCTCACCGCAGCAGCTCGCGGCGTCCAGCGCGGCCCTGGTGGCGATGATCGTCGGCCTGCCGCTGCTCTTCATGCTGCTGGGCCGGTACCTCGCACCGCACGCACCCGGTTCCGAGTTCTCGCTGCTCGTCATGGTCGGTCTGATCAGCGCCTACCTGACCTACCAGCTCGGCGTCTACTACCTCGTCGGCGCCTTCCTCGCAGGCTTCGTCGCGCGGCTGCTGCGGCGGCGCCTGCCGGCCCTGGCGTCCGACGCCAACCTGCATGCCATCCGGCTGTTTGCATCGTTCTTCGTGCCGTTCTACTTCTTCCACCGCGGCATGGCCGTTCCGGGCGGCGCGATGACAGTGCAGGCGCTGCAGATCGGCGGCGCGCTCACCCTCGCAGTACTGCCTCTGCGCATCGGCGCGCTGTGGCTGCAGCGCCGGGTGATCAATCGCGACGAAAGCGTGATGGCCAGCCTGCGCGTGGCCACGGCGCTCACGCCGACCCTGATCTTCACGCTCGTGCTGGCCACCATCCTGCGCGAACGCTACGGCATCTCCGATGCGCTGTATGGCGGGCTGCTGGTTTATGCGGCAGCTTCCACGCTGCTGCCGTCGATGCTGCTGGGCAAGCCATTCGACTTCGATATCACGCTGTCCGAACCCCGGCGTCCGGCCGGTGAACCCGACGAGGACGCCGCGGAGGCGGCCCTCGTTGCCACTGCCCGTGAGGTGCAACGATGAGCCTGCGCTCTGTCCTGATCGCCCTGGTGCTGGCCCTGCTGGCCACATTCACGCTGCTCAACTGGACGGCCTTCATGGCGCCGACGTCGCTGTCGCTGGGCTTCGCCCAGATCCAGGCGCCACTCGGCCTGATCATGCTCGGCGTCACCGCCGCGCTGTGCGTGCTGTTCCTCGGCTACATCGTGTTCCAGCAGGCCGGCGTGATCCGCGAAGCCCGCCGCATGTC
Organism: Piscinibacter sp.; assembly: GCF_050175855.1. GTDB lineage: Bacteria > Pseudomonadota > Gammaproteobacteria > Burkholderiales > Burkholderiaceae_C > Piscinibacter. The sequence continues at coordinate 955 of NZ_JBFXIO010000049.1, read as the reverse complement.
GAAGGAACTGCAGTCCCAGCGCGCGCTCGCCGACAGTGCGGAGGCATCGCGGTTCACGGAGCTGAGAGCGTTCGTCGCTGCCGAGATGTCTTCGCTCGCCACGCGACTGGAAGGCGTCGAGGCCGAGACGCGCACGCGCATCGGCGAATCGGAGCGCAGCCTGGCGGCCTGCATCGGCGAGGTCGAAGACAAGCTGGACCGCCTGCTGCCACCGCCATCGCGGCCCTGAGCCGGCGCGCGCCCTCAGTGCCGGAGCTTGTAGCCCGTGCGCAGCAGGTTCAGCGCCGTCCCGGCGACGAGAACGAAGGCCGAGGCCACCACCGAGAGGCTGAACCAAGGCGACACGTCGCTCACGCCGAAGAAGCCGCGCCGGAAGCCGTCGATCATGTAGAAGAACGGGTTCAGGTGGCTGACGGTCTGCCAGAACCCGGGCAGCGAGTGCACCGAGTAGAAGACGCCGGAGAGGAACGTCATTGGCATGATGATGAAGTTCTGGAAGCCGGCCATCTGGTCGAATTTCTCCGCCCAGAGCCCTGCGATCAGGCCCAGCGAGCCCAGCATGGCGGCGCCGAGCACCGCGAACACCACGATCCACCACGGCTCGGCGACGTGCAGCGGCGCGAACCACGCCGTGACGAGCAGCACCCCGGCACCGACCACCAGCCCGCGCACCATCGACGCGCCCACATAGGCCGCGAACCAGGCCCAGTGCGACAGCGGCGTGACCAGCAGGAAGACCAGGTTGCCGGTGATCTTGCTCTGGATCAGCGAGGAACTGCTGTTGGCGAAGGCGTTCTGCAGCACGCTCATCATCACCAGCCCCGGAATCAGGAAGCTGGTGTAGCCGATGCGGTCGTAGACCTTCACGTGGTCTTCGAGCACGTGTCCGAAGATCAGCAGGTACAGCACCGCGGTCAGCACCGGCGCCGCCACGGTCTGGAAGCTGACCTTCCAG
>NZ_JBFXIO010000048.1:0-16727 GCF_050175855.1 Piscinibacter sp. | reverse complement strand
GCCACCAGCACGCGGCGCTTCATGCCGCCGGAGAGCTGGCGCATGTTGGCGTCGGCCTTGTCGGCCAGGCCCAGGTTCGCCAGCAGCTCGTCGATCCAGGCGTCGTTGTGCTTCACGCCGAAGTAGCCGCTCTGGATGCGCAGCGTCTCGCGCACGCTGAAGAAGGGGTCGAACACCAGCTCCTGCGGCACGATGCCCAGGCTGCGGCGCGCCGCGGCGTAGTCGCTCACCACGTCGTGGCCCATCACGGTGACGCGGCCGGCGCTGGCCCGCGACAGGCCGGCGAGGATGCTGATCAGCGTGGTCTTGCCCGCGCCGTTGGGGCCGAGCAGGCCGAAGAACTCGCCGGGCTCGATGTCGAAGCTCACGTCGCTGAGGGCGCGCACCTCGCCGCGGGTGCCGCGGTAGGTCTTGGAGACGTTCTGGAAGGAAATGGCGGGCATGGGCGCGGGATTGTAGGCAGCCGCCGGAGCTCGCGCAGGCGCCGCCGATTAGGGGCGACGCTCGTAGGAGGCGCCGGGCAACGGTGCTAGATTGTCCGCACGCCACAAGAGCCGCCCATGGCCACCACGCCCAAGAAACCGCGCCGCACGGCAGAACGCATCCTGGAGGTCACGCTCGAGCTGTTCAACCGCTTCGGCGAGCCGAACGTCTCGACGACGCTGATCTCCGCCGAGCTGAACATCAGTCCCGGCAACCTCTACTACCACTACCCGGCCAAGGACGAGCTGATCAACAGCCTGTTCGACCGCTACGAGAAATCGCTCACCGAACTGCTGCAGGCGGCCGACCAGGTGCGCAACGTGGAAGACGCCTGGCTGCTCTTTCACATGCTGTTCGAGCTGATCTGGCAATACCGCTTCCTCTACCGCGACCTCAACGACCTGCTGAGCAAGAACCGCCGGCTGGAGACGCATTTCCAGTTCGTGCTGCGCAACAAGAACCAGGCCATCCAGTCGGTGATGGCCGGGCTGACGCGCGGCGGCGCGATGAAGATCGAGACGCGCGACATGGCGCCGGTGGCCACCGCGATGGCCGTGGTGCTGACCTACTGGCTGAGCTACGAGTACGTGCGCGACCCGCGCCGCGCGCTCGAGCCCGAGAGCGCGAGCGCGGCGCTGATGCGCGGCGCCTTCCACGTGCTCAGCCTGCTGATTCCCTATCTCGAGCCTGCCCAGCGCGACCACCTGCACACGCTGGCCGGCCAGTACGACAAGAGCTGAACCGCCCCGAGCATCACCCCAGGAGACAACCCATGGCCAAGTGGACCGCCTTTCCGCACGACAACGCCGACTACACCTACGACGCCGCCGCGCTGAAGAAGAAGTGGGCGCGGCTGCACGCCGGCGACGCCGAGCCGCTCCCCAAGGACGACAAGGTGCTCGCCGCCTGGGCACTGTTTCATGCCGGCGAGTTCCAGAAGGCCTGCGACGCCGGCCTGAAGGCGGGCGGCGCCGGCATCACGGTGGCCAACAAGGCGCAGTCCATCTACGCCAACTACCTCGAGAAGAGCGAGAAGAACCGGCTGGCGATGTTCATGGAGGTCTCCGAGCGCGCCGAGGCGCAGCAGGCGGAGGACCCGAAGAACCCGAACGCCTGGTACTGGCAGGCCTACGCGCTGGGCCGCTACAGCCAGGGCATCAGCGTGGCCAAGGCGTTGGCGCAGGGCCTGGGCAGCAAGGTGAAGCACGCGCTGGAAACGGCGATCAAGCTGCAGCCCAGGCATGCCGACGCGCACATCGCGCTGGGGGCCTTCCATGCCGAGGTGATCGACAAGGTCGGCGGGCTGCTCGGCCGCACCCAGGGCGCCAGCAAGGACCAGGGCCTGCTGATGTACAAGACCGCGCTCAAGCTCAACCCGAATTCGGCGATCGCGATGGTGGAGTACGCCAACGGGCTGGTAATGCTCGAGGGCGACAAGAAGATGAAGGAAGCCGAGAAGCTCTATGCCGATGCGGCCGCCTTCGATCCGGCCGACGCGATGGAGCGGCTCGACGTCGAGATGGCCAAGGCCGAGCTGGAGGACTGACCGAGCCCCCCAGTCGCTGCGCTCCTGCCCCCGAGGGGCACCGTCCGGCTTGGGGCGGCCCTGCGCCGGACATCCCGCCGTTCAGCGCCCGCGCTCCAGCACCACGCGCGCTGCGGCGCCCACCATCACGGCGAACAACGCCACCGCCCACAGCGCGGCGGTGAGCGAACTCCAACGGGCCAGCGCGCCGATCATCGGCGGCCCGACCATGAAGCCGAGGTAGCCGACCGACGACACCGCGGCCACGCCGTGGGCCGGCGCGATGCCTGGCACCCGCGCCGCAGCGGCGAACATCACCGGCACCACGTTGGCCAGCCCGAGGCCGACGAGCATGAAGCCCGCCAGGGCGACTGCCGGCGCCGCCGTGGTCAGCGCCAGCGCCATGCCGGCGGTGGCCAGCACGCCTGAGCCGCGCATCAGCGCCACCGGACTGAAGCGCTCGCGGATGCGGTCGCCGAACAGGCGCCCGACCGCCATCGCCGCGCTGAAGGCGGCGAAACCGAGGGCACTGGTGGCCGCATCCGTGCCCAGTTCCTGGCGAATGAACAGTGCGCTCCAGTCGTACATCGAACCCTCGGCCACCATGCACAGCGCGGTCAGCACGCCCATCCACAGCAGGACGCCGCGCGGCCAGGCGATCGGCGCCGGCGACTCCTCGCTGTCGGTGCGCTGCGAGCCGAGCGCACCCACGCTCGTGCCGAGCACGGCGGCCATCGCCAGCGCGGCACCGGCGAGCTGGGCCGCCGGCGCCACGCCGCCCCGGTGCAGCGCGGCGCACAGCAGCGCACCGGCCATGCCGCCGACGCTGAACATCGCGTGCAGCCCGCTCATCACCTTGCGCGGCGAGGCCATCTCCAGCGCATTGCCCTCGGCGTTGATCGCCACGTCGAACAGGGCGCTGCCGGCGCCGAGCAGCAGCATCAGCGCGAACAGCAGTCCGAGCTGCTGCGCCTGCAGCACCGCCGCGATGGCCAGCAGCATCACGAAGCCGGCGGCCAGCACACAGTGGCGCGCACCGAAGCGCGCCACCAATGCGCCCGCAGTCAGCAGGCACAGCACCGCACCGCCGGCTGCCGCCAGCAGCGCCAGCGACAGCATCTGTTCGTCCAGGCCGTAGTGCTGCTTGACCGCTGGCATCTGGGCGCCCCACACGCCCATGGCCATGCCGAGCACGAAGAACAGGATCCGGATCGCGCGGTGCCAGCGGGCTCGAGAGAGTGGGTCGCCGGCGTCGGACGCCAGGGTCGTGCTTGCATGCATTCGCCGCATTGTGCTGTAATTTGCACGAACATGCACATATCGGCATCAAGGGCAGGCATGATCGAACCCACAGGCGAAGCGCCCCGCTTCGCGGCCGAACGCCAGCAGCTCATCGCCGACACCCTGCGCGAGAAGGGCCGGGTCGAGGTGGCGGCACTGGCGGCCAAATACGGCGTCTCGGAAGACACCGTGCGGCGTGACCTGCGCCAGCTCGCCGCGCGCGGCCTGGTGCAGAAGACGCACGGCGGCGCCGTGGCGCTCAACGCCACGCTGCTGCCCACGGTGCAACGCGCCGGCGTTCTCACTGGCGCGAAACGCGCGATCGCCCGCGCGGCCGCCCGGCGGGTGCAGCCCGACCAGACGCTGTTCATCGACGGCGGCACGACGACGCTGGCGCTGGTCGACGAACTCAAGCGGGCAGATGCCCCGCGGCCGCTGACGCTGGTGACGCATTCGCTCGACGTGGCCCTGGCCGTGGCCGACGCGCCGCGCATCCGCCTCGTCATGGCGGGCGGCAGCTGGCTCCCAGCCCCACGCATCTTCGTCGGCGATGCGGCGCTGGCCACGCTGCGCGCCCACCGCGCCGAGATCGCCTTTCTCGGCGCCTGCGCGCTGCACCCGCGCGCCGGCCTGACGGCTCACGACCCGCAAGAGGCCGCCCTCAAGCGCGCGATGGTCGACGGCGCCGCGCAGCGCGTGCTGCTCACCGACGCGACCAAGCTCGACGCGGTAGCGCCTTGCGCGGTGGCGGGTCTCGACGAGCTCGACTGCGTGATCAGCGACGCCGCGCCGACATGGCTGCAAGGGCGCGTCGAGGTCGAACGCGTCTGAGGCTCCAACCCGGGTCACCTGGAGTCACGATCGCACACATGTGATTGATCATCAGATATGATCACTCATTTCTGACCATTCTTCGCTCGGCAGACCGCACAAATCTCAAGACCCTACCTGTCCGAAGTGTCGAAACTCCAGCATGGCTGGCTAGAATTTTTTCAGTTCATCGTTGGGACATAGAACGACATGCCGAACACCACTGCTTCGCCGCTGTCGCGCACGCTGGCACTGGTCGATGACGACCCGGAGTACCGCGAATACCTGGCCGCGCACCTGCGCGGCCTGGACATCGAGGTGCAGACCTTCGCCGACAGCAACGAACTGCTCGCGCACACGTCGCCTTTCTCCTTCAACTTCTACATCCTCGACCTGATGCTGCCGGGCGTGGACGGCGTCGAGCTGATCCGCATCCTGCGCCGACGCACGCAAGTCGGGCTGCTGGTGGTGTCCGGCCGGCTCGCGCCGGACGTGTTCTCCTCGGTGGTCGATGCCGGCGCCGACATGCACCTGGCCAAGCCGGCCAGCTTCGACCAGGTGGTGGTCGCGATCCGGGCGGTGCACCGCCGCGTGGCTTCGTACAGCGGCAGTTCCGGCGAGTGGCTGCTCGACCGCCAGGCCGGCCGGCTGATCGCGCCGGATGGCGTGCGCATCGACCTCAGCGACCTCGACCTGGCCGTGATGGAGCGCTTCGTGCAGGCCGAAGGCCAGGCGGTGACCCGCGAGTCGCTGTGCCAGCACCTCGGCCGCCCGGTGACGGAGGAGCCCGACAACACGCTCAGCGCCATCATCTACCGCCTGCGCCGGCGCATCGAGCGCGCCACGGCCAGCCCGGTGCCGCTGCAGGCGCTGTCGCGCGTGGGTTACGTGTTCCGAGGCCCCCTCAGAAGCGCCTGATCACTGCCCCTGGGGCAACCAGAGGCGGAACACCGTGCCCTGCGGCGAGTGGGGCCGCACGTCGACGCTGCCACCGTGCAGTTCCATCACGCGACGCACCACGTGCAGCCCGATGCCGTGGCCGGGAACGCCGTGCGAGCCGCGCGCGCCGCGCTCGAACAGGCGCGGCCGCAGTTCGTCGGGAATGCCGGGGCCGAGGTCGGCCACCTCGAACACCAGCGCCAGGGGCTCGTCGCTGTCGACCACGCGCAGCACCACCTCGCTGTCCGGCGGTGAGTAGGCGAGCGCGTTGCCCAGCACGTTGCGCAGCGCCAGCCGCATCAGCCCGATGTCCATGCTGGCGGTGCGTGTCGGCGAGATGCGTTCGACGCGCACCCGCTTGCGCCGTGCCTCGTCGAGATCGCCGAGGCTGAGGTCGATCAGCGCGCCGACATCGGCATCCCGCGAGTCGAGCGACTTCGAACTGGCCAGCAGCGAGGTCGCCGCCAGCGTGTTGTCGAGGCTGGCGACGATCTGCCGGATCACCCCCTGGGCGCGCACGATGCGCTCGGCGGCGCCACCGGCCGCCGGCAGCCCGGCCAGCGCGCTCTGCAGTGCCGCCGAGGCGTTGTTCAGCGGCTGGCGCACCTCGTGGGCGAGCACGCGCACGAATTCGTCGCGCTGTTCGAGCAGTTCACGCAACTCGCGCGAACGCTGCTCGGCGGCGGCGCGCAGGCCCTGCTCGCGCACCAGCGCCGCAGCGCGCTCCGCCTCCGCCTGGCGCTGCGCCGTCACGTCCAGCAGCAGGCCGATCGCCGACGGCCCCTCGGCATCCTGGATCGGGCAGGCGAAGGTTTCCAGCGTCACCCGGCGGCCGTCGCGCCGCACGCCGGTGAACTCCAGCCGCGTCATCGGCTCCTCGCCGGCGATCACTCGGCGCGACACCTCGTTGACGTGGTCGAGCTCCTCCGGCGCGATCAGCGTGTGGGCCTGCACGCGGCCGTCCGTCATGTCCTGCGGATCGTCGTAGCCGAAGATCGCCGCGAAGGCCGCGTTGACGAAACGGTACTCGTTCTTCACCTGCACGTAGACGCCCACCAGCGACTGCTCGGCCAGCGCGCGAAAGCGCACCTCCGAGGCCCGCCACTGCTCGGTGCGCTCGGCCACCAGGGTCTCCAGGTGATCGCGGTAGCGCTCGAGCTCGCGCGCCTGCGCGCGACGCTCGGTGACGTCGCGCGAGGAGCAGTAGAGCAGGTCCTCGTCCTCGATGCGCACGCCCAGGCAGACCACCTCGACGTCGATGAGGCGGCCGTCGGCACGGCGATGGCGGGAGCTGAAGCGCACCAGCTCGCCAAGGCGGAAGGACTGCAATCGCCGCTCGATCTCCTGCGACGTGAGATGCACATCCCACAGCGTCACCGGCTTGCCCAGCAGTTCCTCGCGCGGGTAGCCCAGCATGGCGGCGAAGGAGTCGCTCATCTCCACCAGCCGCCCCTGGCGATCGACCACATGCATGCCGTCGCCGGCGGCCCGCAGCAGCGCGCCGTGCCGCTCGCCCTCGCGGATCAGCGCCTGGGCGCTGCGCGCCCGCCCGGCCCACGCGCGATGCAGCAGCAGCGAGGTCGCCACCAGCACCGCCATGGCCAGCACCGCCATCGCCACCATCTCGCGCGTCTGCGCACGCCAGTCTTCGAGGAAGTCGTCGGTGGCGAGTCCGGCCAGCACCAGCATCGGCGTGGCGCTGACGCGCCGGTAGGCATTGACGCGCTCGATGCCGTCCAGGGCCGTGCGGGCGACGAAGCGGCCAGCGTCGGGCCGCTGCGCCAGCACGCGCTGAAGCTGCGCCGACACGTTGCGCGAGCCCAGCACTGCCGGTGCTGCGGCTCCGGCGCTGCGCCGAGCCACCAGGCCGAGCCCGGTGCCGCGGATGGTGATGGCCCCCTGCCGGCCGAGGTCGACGCCCTCGAGCAGCCGTGCGAAGTGTTCCACGCTGACGTTGGCGTACACGACGCCTGCGAAGACGCCTCGGGCGTCGCGCAGCGGCCGTGCCACCGCCACCACCCACTTGTCGCTGATGCGCGCCACCATCGGCCCAGAGACCGCCGGCCCGGGCTGGCTGCCGTCGCGCGCTTCGCGGAAGTACTCGCGGTCGCCCACCTCGACGCGCGGCGCGCCGGCCACGCCACGGCCGTAGCGCACCACGCCGGCGGCGTCGGCGATGCGGATGCTCTCGAGCTGCGGCAGCAGTGCCAGCTGCTGGGCCAGCAGCGCCTCGACGCGCGCGGCGTCTGGCGCACCGGCGGAGAAGTCGGGCTCGAGGTCGAGGGCCACGTTGCGAAGGCCGATGTCGACGCGGTCGAGCTCCGCCTGGATGCTCTGCGCCAGCGCAGCGACGATGTTCTCGGTGGCCACCTCGGCGCGCTCGACGAAGTTGCGCCGGCTGGCCGACTGCGACAACGCCACCAGCGCCGCCAGCAGCGCCAGCATCAGCAGGTTGAAGCCGATCAGCCGCCAGCCCACACCGGCCGGCGCGGCGGGCGTGCGCGGCGCGCTCAGTTCCAAGGCAGCATCAGCGTCAGCAGCAGCAGCTTCTCGAACTCGGGCTCGAAGCGGTCGATGATCTTCTGCGGATGCGGGCACAGCTGTGCGTCGGTGATCAGGCCAAACTGCACGCCGCCGTCGTAGGTGAGGATGCTCACGCCCATGCCGATGTCGCCCGAAGCAGGCACCCAGAACATGTTCTGGCGGATGGTCGAGCCGCACAGCGACAGCGCCTTGCCCGGCCCCGGCACGTTGGTCATCACCGCGGTGGACTTCTTGGCAAATACGCCGAGCAGCGCATCCTGCACCGGCTTGATCAGCAGGCCGGCCACGGCCAGCACGGCAAACGCCAGCAACGGCTGGTAGCTGCCCTTGAGCTCGCTCATGCGGCGGCGCACCGCGTAGACACGCTCGATCGGGTTGTCGATGCCGATAGGCAGCACCAGCGGCGCCAAGCCGAAGCGGTTGCCGAGCTTCCAGGCCTCCTCCAGCGGGCGCAGGTTGACCGGCACCATCGCCCGGATCTCCTTGCCTGCCGGGTCATCGCCCTGCTCGCGCAGGTAGGCGCCGATGGCGCCGGCCACGCAGGCCAGCAGCACGTCGTTGATCGAGCAGCCCAGGCCCTTGCCGATGGACTTGACGCGATCGAGCGGCATCGGCTCGCTCCAGGCCACGATCTTCTTGCCGATCGGCTTGCCCTTCAGCGCCGTGGGCGAGTCGTCGGGCATCAGCAGCAGCGCGCCGACGTCGTTGACCACCTGGTAACCCACGCGCGCCGCGTCGAGCGAGCCGAGCAGCGGCTGCTGCGGGTTGGCCAGCATCTCCATCGACTTGGAGACGCCGCTGCCGTACATGCCGATCGCCTTGATGGTGATGTCGGTCAGCGGCTTGAGCACGGCGTCGGACAGCCAGTCCTCCTCGTGCGCCTCGTCGGGCTTCTCTCGCTCGCGCCGCTGCGGCGGATCGCTGCCGCCGTCGGTGATCGACAGCACCACCGAGATCAGCGCGATGCCGTCGCCGATGCAGTGGTGCACGCGGGCGATCATCGCGCTGCCGCCGTCGTAGTGCTCGATCAGGTGGAACTGCCACAGCGGGTGGCGGTCGTCCAGCGGCGTGGTGGCCAGTTCGCCGACGCGCTCCTGCAGGGCGTCGCGGATCGACTGGCCGCTACGCGGCTCCAGCGCTTCGCGAACGACGTGGCGGCCGATGTCGAAGTGCTCGTCCTCGACCCAGTTGGCGCCCACCGCGTCCTGCACCACGCGCTGGCGGAAGCGGTCGTACTTGAGCAGCTTGTCCTGCACGCGCTGGCACAGCGCCTCGTGGGTGATGCCGGGCTGCAGCAGCCAGACGCCGACGATCATCATGAGGTTGACGTCGTTGTCCATGCGCAGCCACGCGGTGTCCACGCGCGACATGCGCTCGGCGGTATGCGACATCGGGAGCCTCCTCGGGGGCGTTCTTCGGGTGGGGCAAGATGCTGGGTAACATCCGCACCGTCAATGCCGATTTTCACCCACAGGAGACGCTCCCATGGCTGACCTCAAGAAGACGTTCGAGAAGGCGGTGGCCGATTCGAAGAACCTGCCCGAGAAGCCCGATAACGCCACGCTGCTGAAGATCTACTCGCTGTACAAGCAGGCGACTGCGGGCGACGTGGAGGGCAAGCGCCCCGGCTTCACCGACATGGTCGGCCGCGCCAAGTGGGACGCCTGGAACGAACTGAAGGGCAAGGGCGCCGACGAGGCGATGCAGGAGTACGTCGACCTGATCGAATCGCTCAAGGAGTAGGCGCAGACGCAGCGTCAGCTACTTCTTCTTGCCGGCGGCCTTCTTGGCCGCCGGCTTCGTCTTGGCCAGCAGTTCGTCGAGGTTCTTCTCGATCTCCGACTCGATCGTCCTGCTGAAGGCGCCGAGCAGGAAGCCCAGCTTCGCGTCGAGGTCGAAGTGGTCGGCCGCCACGATCAGCCGGCCGCTCACGCCGGAGCGCGTGAACTCCACCGTGTCGCTGGTCTCGCCCTCGAGCACGGTGCACTCCATGTCGAACTTCTTCTCCACCTCCTCGGCCCACTGCCAGGCGACGTCGCGCGCCTTGGACAGGCCGAGGGAATGCTTGCGGTGGATGCGGATGTCGGCCATGGATCAGTCTCCCTTCGCGGAAAGTTCGGCGCGGCGCTGCGCCTTCGGCAAGGCGGCGAGCCGCTGGACCTCGGCGTAGAAGCGCGCGAAGTCGCGGCCGCTGCGCTCGAACAGGCGCTCGAAGTCGGGCACCAGTGCGTTGTAGGCGGCGAGCACGCCGAAGCTCGCATTGTTGGCGCGCGCGAACCAGCCGTCGTAGCCGGAAAACCCGCCCCAGCGATCGCGCTTCATCGCCTCGTACTCGGTGCGCATCCGCGCCATCGCCTCGGCCTTGCGGGTGCGCTTGTCGTCGTCGCTCGCGCCGGATCGGTAGATCGCGTCGAGCCGATCGCGCCAGGCCATCGTGAAGACACGGAAATCCTGCCGGCGGGCGTCGAACTCGGCGTACTCGGCACGGGCTGCCGCCGACGCGCGAAGCGCCAGCCAGCGCATGCCGCCGATGCGTTCCACCGCGGTGGCGAAGGATTCGTTGAACTCGGTGTCGTCGGCCGCGTAGGCCACCTGGTGCGAGAGTTCGTGGAAGATCAGCCGCGCCAGCTCGCCTTCGGGCCAGTGGATGAAGGTGTTGAGCAGCGGATCGGCCATCCAGTCGCCGGGCAGGCGGCCCAGCGTCGAGTAGGCCGGCACGCCGTAGACGCTGACCTCGTAGTGCTGCTCGCGCAGCGCGGTGGCGTAGCTGTCGGCCTCGCTGCGCTCGAAGTAGCCGCGGTAGCCCGCGCAGCCCATGATCGGGTAGCACCAAGTCTTGAGCTGCAGGCTCAGCTCGGGGGCGGCGACGACGTTCCATACCGCCGCGCCGCGCTTCAGGTCGGCGAAGCGCCGGTAGCTGGCGTTGTCGGGCAGCTTCAGTTCGGTCACGGCGAAGTCGCGCATGCGCTGGCTGAGCGCCAGGCGCTCCTTCAGCGCCGCCTCGGCGTTGCCGTCGGCCAGCAGCTCGGGCACGGGCCGCGCCGCGCGCAGCAGCGACAGGTGGCCGCCGACCGACTGCGCGTAGTAGCCGATCGAGCTGCAGCCGCTGGTCAGGCACACGGCGGCCGTTGCCAGTGCAGCCGTGCCGATCAGACCCAGGCTCGCCATCAGCAGCGCGCGCCGCTTCACGAGGCCTGCGGCGCCACCTCGACCAGGCAGTCGTAGAACGACGGCGCCCGGCCGATGTCGGTGAGCTTCTGGTGGGTGAGCTCGTTGACGTTCGTGCCTTCCAGGCCGAGCTTGCGCCACCAGACGCCCAGGCCATTGACCACGCCGGGCCGCGCGCGGGCCGACACCTTCGCCTTGCAGACATAGCTGCCGCGGTCGTTGAAGACGCGCACCACGGCGCCGTCGGCAATGCCGCGCGGAGCGGCGTCGATCTCGTGGATCTCGACCAGCGGCTCGCCCTCGATGTCGCGCAGGCTCTTCACGTTGACGAACGTGGAGTTGAGGAAGTTGCGCGCCGGCGGCGAGATCATCGCCAGCGGATAGCGCGCTGCCAGTTCCGGCGCCGACAGCGGCGACTCATGGTTGGGCACGAAGTCGGGCACGCCCAGCCCCGGCGCGTCGATCAGGCACTTGCCCGAGGCCGTGGGAAAGCCGCCCTCGGCGAACGGCGCCTCGGGCAGCGGCAACTTGACCCAGCCGTCGCGGCGCAGCACCTCGAAGTCGATCTCATCCGTGAAGGCCTGGCGGGTCAGCGCTTCGTCGTCGTCGCGGAAGCAGGCGTCTTCGAAACCCATCGCCGCCGCGAGCTCGCGGAAGATCTGCGTATTCGGCTTCGCCTGGCCCAGCGGCGCCACCGCCGGCTCGTTGATCAGCGCATACGTGTGCCCGTAGCTGGTGTGCACGTCGAGGTGCTCGAGCTGCGTGGTGGCCGGCAGCACGTAGTCGGCGTGGTCGGCGGTGTCGGTGAGGAAATGGTCGAGCACCACGGTGAAGAGGTCGTCGCGCGCGAAGCCCTGCACCACCTTGCACGACTCCGGCGCCACGGCCACCGGATTGCTGTTGTAGACCACCAGCGCCTCGATCTTCGGCCCGAAGGCCGGTGAGGCCTCGCGCAGCAGGTCGTCGCCGATGGTGCTCATGTTGATGGTGCGCGGGCGGCGCGTGCCCATCAGGTCGGGTCGCTGCAGCGCGGCATCGTTGCGGAAACGCCTGAACCAGCCCGACGACGACAGCAGCATGCCGCCGGCCGGGTCGCGCCAGGCGCCCACCAGGCAAGGCAGGATGGCCACCAGCCGCACCGCATTGCCACCGCCGTGCGCCCGCTGCATGCCGTAGTTCAGGCGGATCGCCGCCGGCCTGGTGGTGCCGTAGTCGCATGCCAGGCCGCGCACCTCGTCGGGGGTGATGCCGCAGACCTCGGCAGTGCGCTCGGCCGTCCAGGCCATCGCGCGCTCCCGCAGCGCCGGCCAGCCTTCGGTGTAGCGCGCGATGTAATCGTGGTCGAGCCAGTCGTTGACCACCAGCTCGCGCATCAGGCCGAGCGCCAGCGCGCCGTCGGTGCCCGGCCGCAGCGCGATGTGCTGGTGGCACTTGTCGGCCGTCTCGGTCTTGCGCGGGTCGATGCAAACGAGCTTGGCGCCGTTGCGCTTGGCTTCCTGGGCAAAGGTCCAGAAATGCAGGTTGGACGCGATCGAGTTGCTGCCCCAGATCAGGATCAGCCGGCTCTTCGCGTAGTGAGCCAGGTGCATGCCGACCTTGCCGCCGTAGGTGGCGGCCAGCGCCTCGCCGCCGGCGCTGGCGCAGATGGTGCGGTCGAGCAGTGAGGCGCCGAGCCTGTGAAAGAAGCGCGCTGCCATGCTCTCGCCCTGCAGCAGGCCCATGGTGCCGGCGTAGCTGTACGGGACGATGGCCTGCGCCGCATCCGGCCCTCGTGCCGCAATGGCCTTCAGCCGCGACGCGATGTCGGACAGCGCCGACGCCCAGCTCACCGGCTCGAAGCGCCCACCGCCCTTCGGCCCGACGCGGCGCAGCGGCTGCAGGACGCGCTCGGCGTGATAGCTGCGCTCGGGATAGCGCGAGACCTTGGTGCACAGCGCGCCATGGGTGGGCGGATGGTCGGGGTCGCCCTGGACCTTGACCGCCCGGCCGTCGTGAACCGTGACACGAATGGCGCAGGTGTCGGGGCAGTCGTGCGGGCAGGCGGCGCGGACGGTCATCGATGGCATGCGCGAACTATTGCACAGGGTGCCTATGAACCAGCGAACTTAGTGAACGATGCCCGCACATTGGCAGGGACAGCCACGTATTCTCCGCGCCATCTCAAGAAACCGCCGTGGCTCGAGCGTGCGCCCCGCTCACGAAGCGGTCCAGCATGTCCAGAGTCGCATGCACCGTTGGAGTACCTCATGAACCGTCGTGACGCGATCCGCCGCGTGGCCGCCGCCAGTGCCGCTATCGCCCTGCCCGCCTGGGCGCAATCCTCCCGCATCGTGCTCGGCCAGTCGGCCGCGTTCAGCGGCCCGGCCGCGCAGCTGGGCATCCAGATGAACAAGGGCGCGAAGATCTTCTTCGACCAGCTCAACGCCAGCGGCGGCGTCAACGGCCAGACCGTCGAGCTGCGCACGCTGGACGACGGCTACGAGCCCGACCGCTGCAAGGCCAACACCGAGAAGCTGATCAAGGACGACGTGTTCGCCCTGCTCGGCTACGTCGGCACGCCGACCTGCGTGGCCGCGCTGCCGATCGTCAACGACGCCAAGATCCCCTTCTTCGGCCCCTTCACCGGCGCCGAGGTGCTGCGCGACCCGTTCAGCAAGTGGGTGTTCCACCTGCGCGCCTCGTACTACGACGAGACCGGCCTGATCGTGAAGCAGCTGACCTCGCTGGGGCTGAAGAAGATTGCCGTCTTCTACCAGGACGACGCCTACGGCAAGGCCGGCCTGGAAGGCGTCAAGCGCGCGCTCAAGCCGCTCGGCCTGGAGCCGGTGGCACTGGGCACCGTGCAGCGCAACACCGTCGAAGTCGCCAAGGCCGTCGCCGAGATCGTGCCGAAAGGCCCGGACGCGGTGGTTCAGATCAGCGCCTACAAGTCCTGCGCGGCCTTCATCCGCGAGGCGCGCAAGGCCGGCTACGGCGGTACGTTCTTCAACGTGTCGTTCGTCGGCACGCAGGCGCTGGCCGACGAACTCGGCCGCGAGGGCCGCGGCATCATGGTCAGCCAGGTGATGCCGTTCCCCTTCTCGACGACCACGCCGATCTCCCGCGAGTACCTCGACGCCGTGGCCAAGGCAGGCCCCGACGCCCAGCCCAACTACTCGAGCATGGAGGGCTACCTCAGCGCCAAGGTCTTCACCGAGGGCCTGCGCCGCGCCGGCCGCAACCCTTCGCGCGAGGCGCTCGTCACCGCCCTGGAGTCGATCCAGAACGCCAACTTCGGCGGCTTCCGGGTCGACTTCAGCCCGAAGGACCATGTGGCCTCGCACTTCGTCGAGGTGTCGATGATCACCGAGGACGGCAAGGTCCGCCGCTGAGCACCACGGGCCGCGTGCCGGCCGAGGAGCAGTCATGATCAACCGTCGCCAGATCCTGCGCCGCACCGCCGGCCTCGGGGCCGCCTGCATCGCCGCACCGGTATGGGCCCAGTCGGCCAGCCGCATCGTGCTCGGCCAGTCGGCCGCCACCAGCGGCCCGGCCGCGGCACTGGGCACGCAGTTCCGGCTCGGCGCGATGCTGCACTTCGACCGCGTCAACGCCAAGGGCGGCATCAACGGTCGCACGATCGATCTGCAGACACTGGACGACGGCTACGAGCCCGACCGCTGCGCCGAGAACACCAGGAAGCTGATCGACGGCGGCGCCTTCGCGCTGTTCGGCTACATCGGCACGCCCACCAGCCTGGCCGCGCTGCCGCTGGCCACGCAGGCCAAGGTGCCGTTCCTGGCCCCCTTCACCGGCGCCGAGGCACTGCGCGCACCGTTCAACCGCTACGCCTTCCACGTGCGCGCCTCCTACTTCGACGAGACCGGCGAGATCGTCAAGCAGAGCGCGGCCATCGGCATCAAGCGCATCGGCGTGTTCCACCAGAACGACAGCTATGGCAAGGCCGGCCTGGACGGCGTGACCCGCGCGCTCAAGCCGCTGGGCCTGGAGCCGGCCGGCCTGGGCACGGTGGAGCGCAACACGGTCGACGTCGACGCCGCGGTGAAGGCCATCCTCGCGGGCAAGCCGGATGCGATCGTGCAGATCAGCGCCTACAAGTCGTGCGCCGCCTTCATCCGCGCGGCGCGCAAGACCGGCTTCGGCGGCACCTTCTACAACGTCTCCTTCGTCGGGACCAAGGCACTGGCCGACGAACTCAAGCAGGACGCCCGCGGCGTCGTCGTCAGCCAGGTGATGCCCTTCCCCTACGCACCGGTCTCGCAACTCTCGGGCGAGTATCTGGCCGCGGGCAAGGCCGCGCTCGGCGACAAGTTCGAGCCCAACTACAGCAGCATGGAAGGCTACGTGGCGGCTCGCGTGGTGGCCGAAGGACTGCGCCGGGCCGGCGGCGCAGGCAACGCCGACGCGCTGATCGCCGCGATGGAGTCGCTGCGCGACTACAACCTCGGTGGCTTCTTCGTCGACTTCTCGGCCGGCGACCACACCGGTTCGAAGTACGTCGACCTGACCATCCTCACCGCCGACGGCCACGTGCGGCGTTGAGCCGCCTGGCTTCGTCGCTGCAGGGGTTGTCACCCCGGCAGTAAGATGCGCGCCGACCCTGCGCCGGAGCGCCCGATGAAGCTGATCGAATCCATCCTCGCCGACGCGGCGAGCATCGCCGCGGTGCGCCGCGACATCCACGCTCACCCCGAGCTGTGCTTCGAGGAGGTGCGCACCTCCGACGTCATCGCCAAGCAGCTCACCGACTGGGGCATTCCCATCCACCGCGGCATGGGCAAGACCGGGTTGGTGGCGATCCTGAAGAACGGCACCAGCGACCGCGCCGTGGGCCTGCGCGCCGACATCGACGCGCTGCCGATGACCGAGCACAACCGGTTCGCCCACGCCAGCACGCACCCGGGCAAGATGCACGCCTGCGGACACGACGGCCACACCGCGATGCTGCTCGGCGCCGCCAAGCACCTCGCGAAGCATCGGAACTACGACGGCACCGTCTACCTGATCTTCCAGCCGGCCGAGGAGGGCGGCGGCGGCGCACGCGAGATGATCCGCGACGGCCTGTTCGAAAAGTTCCCGATGGAGGCGGTGTTCGGCGCGCACAACTGGCCGGGCATGGCGGCCGGTCAGTTCGCCTTGAAGAGCGGCCCCTGCTTCGCCTCGAGCAACGAGTTCCGCATCGTCATCCGCGGCAAGGGCGCGCATGCCGCGATGCCGCACAACGGCGTCGACCCGGTGCCGGTAGCCTGCCAGATGGTGCAGGCCTTCCAGACCATCATCTCGCGCAACAAGCGGCCAATCGACGCCGGCGTGATCTCGGTGACGATGATCCACACCGGCGAGGCCACCAACGTGGTGCCCGACTCGTGCGAGATCCAGGGCACGGTGCGCACCTTCACGCTGGAGGTGCTCGACCTGATCGAAGAGCGCATGAAGGCCATCGCCGAACACACCTGCGCCGCCTTCGGCACCGATTGCGAGTTCGAGTTCTCGCGCAACTACCCGCCGACCATCAACCACCCCGACGAGACGGCCTTCGTGCGCCGCGTGCTCGGCGACATGGTCGGCGCCGACAACGTGCAGGAGTTCGAGCCCACCATGGGCGCCGAGGACTTCAGCTACTTCCTGCTCGAGAAGCCCGGCTGCTACTTCCTGATCGGCAACGGCGACGGCAGCCACCGCGAGGGCGGCCACGGCCTCGGGCCCTGCATGCTGCACAACCCCAGCTACGATTTCAACGACGAACTGATCCCGCTGGGCGCGACGATGTGGGTGCGGCTGGCCGAGGCCTGGCTCAAGCAGCCGCGTCCGTGATGGACGCCGCCGTGCACTTCTCGCAGCGCTACGCCGAGGCGCGTTCGCGCTTCCTCGCCGCGGCCGAGGCCGCCGGGCTCGACGTGGAGAGCCACGCCCACCCGCTGCTCGGCCGCGACGGCGAGGCGCTGGCGATGGATGTGGTGCACGAAGGTGCGCGCGA
>NZ_JBFXIO010000047.1:0-16764 GCF_050175855.1 Piscinibacter sp. | reverse complement strand
GACACCTTGAGCACCTGCGTCTCGACGCCCGCCGCGCCAAGCTCGGCGAGCACCGCGGCGAGCGCGTCGCTGCGCCCGGCGATCACCGTGTTCTGCGGGCCGTTGGTGGCCGCCACCGAGAGAACCACCTCGTGTCCGCGCAGCGCCTCGCGCACGCGTGCCTCTTCGGCAAACACCGCTGCCATGCCGCCGTCGCGCGGCAGCGCGCTCATCAGCCTGCCACGGGCAGCGATCAGGCGCAGCGCGTCGTCGAGCCCGAACACGCCGGCGACGCAGGCAGCGACGAGTTCACCGACGCTGTGGCCCATCACCGACGTCGGTTCGACGCCCCAGTGTCTCCACAGGCGGCTGAGCGCGTACTCGACCGCGAACAGCGCGGGCTGGGTGAAGGCGGTGTCGTCCAGCGCTGCGGCCGCGGCGTCGTCGACGCCGAACACCACCTCCAGGAGCGGGCGCGGCAGTTCACCGTCGAGCACGCGGGCGCAATCGTCGAGCGCCGCGCGGAAGGCCGGCTCGGACTCGTAGAGGCCGCGTGCCATGCCCGGGTGCTGTGCGCCCTGGCCGGTGAAGAGGAAGACGATCTCCGGCGCGCCGCCAGCGCTGCGGCCGCGTGCCGCGGCCGCCGGCGTCTCGCCGCCGGCCAGCGTGGCGAGCTTGTCGCGGGCATCGGCGATGTCGGCGGCCACGAAGGCGCAACGCTCGACGAGGTGCGAGCGGCCCAGGGCCAGCGTGGCGGCGACACGATCCAGCGACGGCGCCTGCGCCGCGCCGAGCGCCTCCGACAACCGCCCGGCCAGCGCAGCCAGCGCCGCCGGGGTCTGTGCCGATAGCAGCAGCGGCTGTGCGCCGGGCTGCTCGGGCACGGAGGCGGCGGCCGGCGCCTCCTCGAGGATCACGTGGGCGTTGGTGCCGCTGAAGCCGAACGAGCTGATGCCGGCGCGGCGCGGCGTGGTCCCGCTGTCCCACGGCGTGGGCTGCGTGGGGACGCGCACGGCCGAACCCGCCCAGTCGATCAATGGATTCGGGTTGCGAAGGTGCAGGTGCGGCGGCACGGTGCGGTGCTGCAGCGCCAGCACGGTCTTGATGACACCGGCAATGCCGGCTGCCGCCTCGAGGTGGCCGATGTTGGTCTTCACCGATCCGACCAGCAGCGGCGCCTCGGCCGGCCGGTCGCCGTAGACGGCGTTCAGCGCCTTGATCTCGATCGGGTCGCCCAGTGGCGTGCCCGTGCCGTGCGCCTCGACATAGCTCACCTCGGCCGGCTTCAGCCCGGCGCTTGTCAGCGCGGCGCGGATCACCGCCTCCTGTGCCCGGCCGTTCGGCGCGGTCAGGCCGCTGCTGCGCCCGTCCTGGTTGAGCGCGGAACCGCGCACCACCGCAAGCACCCGATCGCCGTCGCGCTGGGCGTCGCTCAGGCGCTTGAGCACCAGCATGCCGCAGCCCTCGCCGCGCACGTAGCCGTCGGCCGAGGCATCGAAGGTCTTGCAGCGGCCGTCGAAGGACATCATGCGGGCGCGCGAGGTCAGCACCGAGCCGTCCGGCGTCAGTGTGAGGTTGACGCCACCGGCCAGCGCCAGGTCAGCCTCGCCGTTGCGCAGGCTCTGCAGTGCCCAGTGCATGGCCACCAGCGATGACGAGCAGGCGGTGTCGATGGCGACGTTCGGGCCGTGCAGGCCGAGCACGTACGACAGGCGCCCGGCGGCAACGCTGTGCGCCGTGCCCGAGGGCGTGTAGGCATCGCCGTTGCGCGAGCCGACGGCCTCGGCGAGCTGCATTGCATAGTCGTGGGTGGTGATGCCCACGTAGACCGCGGTGGCGCTGCCGGCGAGCGACGCGGGAGCGATCGCCGCGTGTTCGAGTGCCTCCCATGCCACCTCGAGCAGCAGGCGCTGCTGCGGATCCATGCTGACCGCCTCCCGCGGCGACACGCCGAAGAAGGCCGGATCGAAGCCGTCGACATCGCGCACGAAACTGCCCCAGCGCGTGTAGCTCTTGCCCGGCTTGTCGGGATCGGGGTCGTAGAACGCATCGACGTCCCAGCGCTCCGGCGGCACCTCGGTGACCGCATCGGTGCCGTTGCGAAGCAGTTCCCAGAAGGCCTCCGGCGTATCGGCGCCCTGCGGGAAGCGGCAGCCGATGCCGACGATGGCGATCGGCTCGCGCCGGCCGCGCTCGACGGCAGCGAGCTTGGCCTCGAGCTGGTCGATGGCGAGCAGGGCGCGCTTGAGCAGCGCGGCATGGTCGGGTTGGCGGGCGTCGCTCACGGTGTCTCCCCGTGGCCGAGCTTGTCGAGTCGGTTCATCAGTTGCAAGGCCAGTTCATCGGCATCGAGGCCGTCGAGGGTGTCGCTCGCCGGCGCCTCGGCAGGGGGTGGCGGGGGCGGGACGGCATCGAGCCCTGCCGCGGTGAACAGCTCGGCCAGCACCGTCCCGGCCAGGTGGTCGGCCAGCGCAGCCACCGAGGGATGGTCGAAGGTCACCGTGGCCGGCAAGGTCTGGCCGACGGCACGGCCGAGCAGGTTGCGCAGCTCGACCGCCATCAGCGAATCGAGGCCGAGCTGGCGCAGCGGAGCCTCGGCGTCAAGGTCCTCGACGCGTGCCAGACCGAGCACCTTGGCGCCAAGCCGGCGCACTTGCTCGCGCAGCACGTGGCGGCGGCGGTTCGGCACGGTCTGCGCGAGTCGCTCGGCCAGACCCGGTTCGGGTGCGGCGAGTGCCGCAGGCCCGGCGGCGGCAGTCGATGTCGCCGGCAGCGGCAACTCCGCGAACAGCGGCGGCTCGGTGCCGGCTTCGCGCGGACCGCGCAGGTGTGCCCAGTCGGTGGCGAGCACGGCCACTTGGGCGCGCGCAAAACGTCCGTCGACGGGGTCGCGGCGCATCAAGTGCTGCAGCGCGGCGAGCCCGTCGGCCGGCACGATCGGGTCGAGGAAGCCGGGCTGATCCAGATGACGGTCGGCGGCCGCGCCGATCTCCGCCCACGGTCCCCAGTTGATCGCCAGTGTCGGCAGACCGAGCGACTGTCGATACCAGGCCAGCGCATCCTCGAACGCGTTGGCCGCTGCGTGATTGGCCTGGCCGGGCGACCCGGCCACCGAGGCCCCCGAGGAGAACAGCACGAGGAAGTCGAGTTCCCCGGTCAGCCGGTGCAGGTTCCAGCTACCGAATACCTTGGCGGCCATCACTTTCGCGAAGCGTGGCCAGTCGAGCGAACTCAGCACGCCGTCGTCCAGCGCGCCGGCCGAGTGCACGACGCCGGCCAGCGGTGGCAGCGTAGCGCCGATCTGGCTCAGGACACGGCGCAGTTCGGCTTCGATGCCGACATCGCCCTGCAGTGCCAGCACGGTCACGTCGCGCGCGCGCAGGGCCTCGATCTCCTGGCTGGCCTGCGCGTCCGGCGGCCGCCGCCCCATCAAGGCAAGATGGCGGGCACCCTGGTCGACCAGCCAGCGCGCCACGCGCAGGCCCAGGCCGTGCAGGCCGCCCGTGACCAGGTAGCTGCGGTCCGCTGCGACGGACAGCGCCTCGGACGCAGCCCGCTCGCGCGACAGCGGCACGAGCCGGCGGCCCAGGCGGCGATTGCCGCGCAGGCTGATCTGGTCCTCGGCGTCGGGCTGTCGCAGCTGGGTGCGAAGCGTGAGGGCAGCGGTGCGGACATCGTCGCGGCGGTCGAGGTCGACACGCCGGCAGTGCAGTTCGGGATGCTCGATGGCGATCACATGGCCCATGCCCCACAGCGTTGCCTGGGCCGGGTCGGCGGGTTCGCCGGATTGCGCTGACTGGGCGCCGCGTGTCACCAGCCACAGCGGCGGCGGGGTTCCGCCCTGCGCGGCAAGTGCATGCACACACGCGAGTGTGTTGCCGACCAGGCGCTGCTGGCCGAGCGCCAGCGCGGCGACGTCCTGCCCGTCGTGCACTGCCGCGTCGAGTGCGCAGAGCGAGACCAGGCCGGCCAGCGGCTGGCCGTTCGCCTGCGCGGCCTTCAGCGCGGCGGCCGGCGGCATGCCGTCGGCGAGTTCGATCACGTCGTCGCCGTCGGCGCGCAGCGCCTCGGCCAGGGACTGCGCCACGCCGCTGCCATCGGGCACCACCAGCCAGCGCTGCGGCTGTCGCGCGGCAGCGCCGGCCTGCGCGACGAACACCGCTTGCTGCGACCACACCGGGTGGTCGTTGTCGCCGGGCAGCGCGCATGCCGAGTCGAAGCCGCGCTCGGCCATCAGGGCGAGCCAGCGCTCGCGCGCCATCAGCGCGTAGTCGCGCCGCGCCGTGTCGGTGTAGGCCCACCAGCCGTCGAGCAGGCCGACGGTGAGGTCGCCGAAGCGCTGCGGTGTGACACCCTCGAGCAGCACCAGCAGGCCGGCCGGGGCGAGCAGGCCGCGCACGTGGTCGAGCGTGCGCGCCAGATCGGGTGTCGCATGCAGAACGTTGGCTCCGACGATGATGTCGAACGCCGCGGCAGGCAGGCCCTGCGCGGCCGGATCGCTGCCGATGTCGAGCAGCGTGTAGCGCATGCCGGGCTGCGCCGCGAAGCGCTCGCGGGCGCGGTTGAGGAACAGCGGCGAGACGTCGGTGAAGGTGTATTCGATCGCCATGCCGGCCAGCACGGGCAGCAGGTAGGAGGTGGTGCTGCCGGTGCCGGCGCCGATCTCCAGCACGCGCAGCGGGCGACCGCGTGGCGCACGCGCCGCTGCGGCGCCGACCACCTGGCCGATCAGGCTGTTGTAGGCCTGTGCCGGGGGCGAGTCGCGGTACAGGCGCTCGGTGTCGGCCAGCGAGCCGCCGGGGAACAACAGCGCCAGAGGATCGACCTCGCCGCGCAGCACGCCGGCCAGCTCACGTGCGCAGCGCTGAGTCAGCGTCAGCTCGGCATCACCTTCGGGATGGTCCTGGGCGAGCGACTGGCCCATCGCCTCGGCGTCCGGCGCGGGCCCGCCGCGCAGCACGCCCCAGCGTTCGCCATCGCGCTGCAGCCAGCCGTCCTCGGCGAGGATCTGCAACAGGCGATCGAACAGTCGTGCATGCCGTGGCAACACGCCGAGCGCGGCGGCCTGCGTCGTGGCATCGACGTCCCTGCCGGGCTCCAGGCGCCAGCCCAGGGCCTGCAGCGCCCGCACGATGTAGGCACTGGCCAGGGCATCGAGCCGCGGCAGGAAGTCCGCGTAGTGGGCGAAGCCATGGCGTTCGCCCAGCGCGACCCGGTTCGGCTCGACGGCTTCGGCCAGTTCGGCGGGCGTCGGCCAGGCAGCGGCGGTGGGCACGTCGCGCCAGGCGATTTCATGCAGCATCGCGCGCACCTGCGGCGCCAGGCTGGCGGGCAGCACGGCGCCGGGGCGCGCTCGCTTGAAGTGCAGGCCCTCGAAGGCGACCAGGCAATGCCCTTCGTCGTCGAGAAGACGCAGTTCGGCGCGGAAGGTCTCGGGCGCGCTGACGCCGGCAGCGGCCTCCAGGCGCACCTGCGCCCAGGCCTGCTTGCCGACCGGCCGGTTCACCCGGATGCGGTCGACATGCATGAGCAGGAAGGCGTCGACGATGCCGTCACCCGCCGCCGGCAAGGCCGCGCCGACGGCATGGAAGGCGCTGTCGAGCAGCGCCGGGTGCCAGGGGACCCCGGGCGGAGCGGCGTCGAGTCCGGCGGGCAGGCGAAGTCGTGCCAGTGCTTCGCCTTCGCCGCGACGCAGCGTCTCGATGGCGCGGAAACGCGGCCCGAACTGCAGGCCCAGCCCGGCCAGCCAGTCGTCGTAGTACGCGGCCACGTCGACCGGATCGGGCAGACGTGCCGCCAACGCTTCCGGCCGGATGGGCGCCGGCGCGGCATCGGCCGCTGCACGGGCGAGGCGTGCGGTGGACAACGGCTGCCACTCGGCAGTCGCCTCGTCGCCCTCGAGCACCACCACGCGGAACGTCGCGCCGCGATCGTCGGGCTCGACCACGGCCTGCAGGCGCTGCGCAGCGGACTCGTCCAGCGGCAGCCCTCGCAGCACGGCGAGATCCTCGACCAGGCAGGCACCGGCGCCCACCGTGCGCCACGCCGCAGCGACGGCCATCGCCATGTACACCGGCGAAGGCATCAGCACGCGGCCCTGGATGCGATGGTCTGCCAGCCAGGGCTGGCGTTCGACGTGCCAGGAACTCTCGAACACACGTTGAGGGCCGAGCCCGTGACGCCATTCCATGCCCAGGAAGGCGTCGACGCCTTCCGGCTCCGGCCGGACGGCGGCCCGCGCCGGTGCTGCGGGCACCCAGTAACGCTCACGCTGGAAGGGGTAGCCTGGCCAATCGATGCGCTGGCGCCGGTAGGGGGCGTCGAAGGCAGCCCAGTCGACCGGCACGCCGCCAGCGTAGACCGCCGCCAGGCTTTCGAGCAGCGTCTGCCAGTCGTCACGCCCGCGGCGCAGCGAGGGCAACCAGCGCGCGCCATCGCCTTCAATGCACAGCCGGGCCATGGCGAGCAGCGTCGGATGAGGTCCGATCTCGATGAACAGTTCGCAGCCGCTGCGAGCCAGCGCCTGCACCGATTCGGCGAAGCGCACCGGTGCGGCCGCATGCTCACGCCAGTAGGCGGCAGTGGCGATGCGCGCATCGGCCCGTTGACCGCTCAGGTTCGAGATCAGGTCGAGGCGTGGCGGCGCCATGGGCGTGCGTGCCGCGATGGCCTCGAAATCGTCGAGCATCGGCGCCAGCAACGGCGAATGGAAGGCATGCGAGACCTTCAGCCGCGACACGGCGACTCCCTGTGCCTCCAGCTCGGCCAGCAGTGCATCGAGCGCCTCTGCCTGACCCGACACCACGGTGTTCTGCGGTCCGTTGACGGCTGCCACCGACAGCCTGGCTGCCCACGGCGCGAGTGCGGCACGTACGCGTGTCTCGTCGGCCATCACCGACGCCATCGCGCCGCCGCGGGGCAGGGCCCCCATCAGCCGGCCACGTTCGGCGACCAGTGCCAGCCCGTCCTCGAGCGTGAAGACACCGGCGATGCAGGCTGCGACCAGTTCGCCGACGCTGTGCCCGAGCATCGCGTGGGGATGCACGCCCCAGGACATCCACAGCCGCGCCAGCGCGTACTCGATCGCGAACAGCGCCGGCTGGGTGTAGCGGGTGTCGTCGATCGCCGCGTCACGGTCGTCGCTCGGGTACAGCACTTCCAGCAGAGGCCGAGGCAGCCGTTCGCGCAGCAGTTCGGCGCAGCGATCGAGCTCGGCACGGAACACCGGCTGGGTGTCATACAGCTGCCGCGCCATGCCGGCGTGCTGCGCGCCCTGGCCAGTGAACAGGAAGGCGACACGCGGCGCGCGCGTGGGCGCGGTGCCGGCCAGCAGTGCCTCGGCCGGGTCACCGGCCAGATGCTGGTCGAGCTGCAGGGCGGCCTGCGCGGGGGAGGCCGCGATCAGCGCCACACGGTGGGCGAAGTGCGAGCGGCCGGTGTTGGCGGTGTGGGCCGCATCGGCCAGGGACACGCCGGGCTCGATCAAGCGGTCACGGTAGCTGCGCGCCAGATCCGCCAGCGCCTGCTCGCTGCGCGCCGACAGGGTCAGCAACTGCAGCGGGCGACTGTCCGGCCGAGGGTCGGGTGACGCGGCGGGGGCCTCCTCGAGCAGCAGATGCACGTTGGTGCCGCTGAAACCGAACGAGCTGGCACCGCCGCGCCGCGGCGTGTCGGCCGGGCGCGGCCAGGCCGTGCGAGCGGACGGCACGCGCACCGCGAGCTCGTCCCAGGGAATGAACGGGTTGGGCGTGCGCAGGTGCAGCTGACCAGGGATCTCGCCGTGCTGCAGCGCTAGCGCCATCTTGACCAGTCCGGCCACGCCGGCGGCGGCCTCCAGGTGGCCGATGTTCGCCTTCGCGGAGCCGATCCACAAAGGGGCCTCGGGCGCCCGGCTGCCGCCGAGCACGCGCGCCAGCGCCTGGACCTCGATCGGGTCGCCCAGCGAGGTACCGGTGCCATGGGACTCGACGAATCCCACACTGCCCGGCTCGAAGTCGGCATCGGCCAGCGCGTCGCGAAGGACGGCTTCCTGCGCCGGGCCGTTGGGCGCGGTCAGGCCGTTGCTGCGGCCGTCCTGGTTCGACGCCGATCCGCGGATGACGGCGACGATGCGATCGCCGTCCGACTCGGCGTCGGCCAGCCGCTTCAGCACCAGCACGCCGCAGCCTTCGCCGCGCACGAAGCCGTCGGCGCGGGCGTCGAAGGCCTTGCAGCGGCCGTCCGGCGCCATCATGTGCGAGCGCGACAGGGCCACGGTGATGTCGGGCGTCAGGATCAGATTGACGCCGCCGGCCAGTGCCAGGTCACATTCGCCGCGGCGCAGGCTGTGCACGGCGTGGTGGATGGCCACCATCGACGAGGAACAGGCGGTGTCGATTGACACGCTGGGCCCGCGCAGGCCGAGCACGTAGGACAGGCGCCCCGAGGCGATGCTGTGTGCGATGCCCGAGGCCGTGTAGGCGTCGAAGGAGGCCGGCCCCTGCTCGCGCAGCAGCTGCCAGTAGTCGCCCGCCGACAGGCCGAGGTAGACCGCCCCGCGAGTGCCCTCGAGCGTGTCGGGCGCGATGCCGGCGTGTTCGAGCGCGCGCCACGCCACCTCAAGCAGCAGGCGCTGCTGCGGGTCCATGCTCTGCGCCTCGCGCGGCGAGATGCCGAAGAATCCGGCGTCGAAGCCGTCCACCGGACCGATGAAGCCCCCCCAGCGGGTCGACAGACGGCCGGCACGGTCGGGGTCGGGGTCGTACCAGCTGTCGATCGCAAAGCGCTCTGCCGGGACCTCGCTGATCGCGTCGATGCCGTCGCGCAGCAACCGCCAGTAGGCGTCGGGCGAGTCCGCGCCGCCAGGAAACCGGCAGCCGATGCCAACGATGGCCACCGGCTCGCGGCGGGCCTGCTCCAGTCGCTGCACACGCTCGTTCAGCTCGTCGGCGAGCAGCGCCAGTCGCTTGGGCGAGAAGTGGCTGATCCGGGACAGAAAGTCCGACATCTATGGTCTCCGCAACTTCTTCGCGAAGAGCTGTTCGATCTCCTCGTCACTCAGTTCATCGATCGCGCCGACGGCGTCGGCCGCTGCAACGCCGGCGCTGTCGTCGGTGGGGGCGGCCCAGCCGAGCACATCCTGCGCGAGGTAGTCGGCCAGCGCCTGCAGGGTCGGATGGTCGAACACCAGCGTTGCCGGCAGGCTGCGCGAGAGCTCCAGGCCGGCGCCGAGCCGGTTGCGCAGGTCCACGGCCATCAGCGAGTCGAGCCCCAGCTCGTTGAGCGGCTGGCGCGGGTCGATGGCTTCGGCAGCCGTGGCGCCGATCACCTGCGCGACCTGTTCGCCGACGAAGCCGAGCAGCAGGTCACCACGCTGCGTCGGCGCAGCCGCGTCGAGCCGGCCGCGCCAGGCCGGCAGGCCCGCATCGGCCCGTTTCGCCGCAGGGGCGAGGCTGGCGGGCTCGCGCTCGCTGGCGCGCAGCGCGGACAGCAACGGCAGCGTCGCACCGGCGGCGAAGAACTCGTTCCAGCGGACCGGCAGCACCGCGAGATGCGCAGGCGCGTCGCTGCGCATCAGCATCTCCAGCCACTCCATGCCCTGCCGCGGCGAGATCGCGCCGATGCCACGTTCGCCGATGCGGGTGTCGACCTGGCGCTCGGCGGCCGCACCGACTTCGCTCCAGGCGCCCCAGCCGATGCTCAGGGCCGGCGCGCCGCCGACACGGCGCTGAGCCGCCAGCGCATCCATGAAGGCGTTGGCCGCCGCATGGTTGCCCTGGCCGCGCGAACCCAGCGTCGCCGCCACCGACGAGTACATCACGAAGAAGTCGAGCCGGCAGTGGCGCGTCACAACATGCAGTGCCCACGTGCCGTCGACCTTGGGGCCCAGCGGACGGACGAAACGTTCCCAGCGCTGCTGCACCAGCGCGCCATCGTCGAGGAGGCCGGCGGAGTGGACGATGCCGCGCAGCGGCGTACGCGGGTCGATCCGGGACAGCACACCTTGCACCGCGCCGGGCTCGGCGAGGTCGGTCTGGATGGTGCGAACCTCGGTCCCGGCGTCGCGCAGCGTGGCCAGCACCGTCTCGGCCTCTGCCGTCGGTGGCCGCCGACCGACCAGCACCAGGTGCCGGGCGCCGCGCTCTGCCAGCCGTTGCGCGGTCAGCAGGCCCAGGCCCGACAAGCCGCCGGTCACCAGGTAGGCCGCGGAAGGATCGAGGCTGTCGAGCGAGCACGGATGGGCGTCCGCGCGCGTCAGCACGACCTTGCCGACATGGCGTGCCATCGCCATGAAGCGGAACGCCTCGGCGGCCTGCTCCAGCGCGAAGGCGTGAAGCGGCAGCGGCCGGATCTCGCCCGTCGCGGCGCGGCGCATGACCTCGTCGAACAGGCCGGCGGTGCCCGCGGTGTCCTCGTGGCGCATGCGCGCCAGATCGATCGCGTGGTAACGGCCGTCCGGCCGCTCGGCGGCAAAGCGCTGCTGGCTCCAGATGTCGCGCTTGCCGATCTCCAGGAAGCGGCCGCGTGCGGCCAGGCAACGCACGCTGGCGCCGATGAACTCGCCGCTGAGCGAATTGAGCAGCACGTCGACACCGCCACCGGTGTGGGCCAGTACCTGGTCGGCGAAGTCCAGGCTGCGCGAGTCGAACACCGCTTCGGCGCCGAGCGACAGCAGCCGCTCGCGCTTGGCGGCGTTGCCGGCCGTGGCGAGCACACGTGCGCCGCAGGCTCGCGCCAGCTGGAGCGCGGCCATGCCGACACCGCCGGTGCCGGCGTGGATCAGCACGGTCTCGCCGCGCGACAGCCCGCCGAGCGAGAACAGCGCATGCAGCGCGGTCATGAAGGCGAAGGGCAGGGTGACCGCCTCGTCGAAGCCGATGCCCTCGGGCAGGCGCCGCGTCAGCGCGGCCGAAGCGGTCGCAAAGCTGGCGAAGCTGGCTTCGGCGAGCGCCACGACGTGATCACCGGGCGCCAGCGTGCTGACCCCTGGCCCGACGGCGACGACGCGACCCGCGCATTCGCCGCCCAGTGGCTCGGGATCCTCGCGCATGGCCACCGCGTTCATCACGTCGCGGAAGTTGAGCCCCGCGGCAGCGACGCGGATCTCGACTTCGCCCGGGCCGGGTGCGCGACGCTCGACGCTGCGCAAGTGCAGCCGGTCGAGCACGCCGTCGGCGTCCTTCTCGAGGCGGACCGGCGCGTCCTCGGCCTCGCGCACGACCAGCGGCTGCAGACGCGGCACTTGCCAGGCGCCGGCGCGGCGGGCGAACTGGTCTTCGTCGCCGTCGTCGCAGAGCCGCTCCCAGACTGCCGCTGCCTGCGTGGCCGCGGGGACGAGCGGATCGAGATCGACGCGCAGCGGTCGCAGCTCCGGGTGTTCGAGCGCGATCACTCGCGCCAGGCCGGTTGCCGCAGCCTGCTCGGCGCGCACCAGGGCCGACCCCGTTGCGGGTACGGCACCCTGGGTGACCAGCACCAGCCGCGGCGCCGCCGCGTCGAAGGCCGTGCGTCCCAGCCCCTGCACGACGGCCAGCAGGCTGCCCAGCACCGCCTGCTGGCCGGGCATCAGGGATTCCGGCATGTCGGTGGACGGCGCCGCGAGGTCGAGGGCGCCCAGGTGCACCACGCCGGCCAGGCCCGCAGCACATGCGGCCACGCGGTCGCGCAGTCCGTCGGCGTCGGCAGCAGCGCAGTCCAGCTGCTCGACGGTCTGCCCGCCGGCGGTGAGCGCTGCGGCGAGTGTCGACGCCAGGCCGGCGCCTTCGCCGAGCAGCAACCAGTGCCCGGGTGGCGCGGCCTGGACGACCGGGCGCCTGGCCGCCAGCAGCACCTCGCGCGAGCGTGCATCCTGCCCGCCGATCGCTGCGGACTCGAATCCCAGCGAGGTCAGCAGGGCCAGCCAGGCCGGTCTGTCGAGCAGCGGGTAGTCACGGCGCAGCGAGGCGTCTTCGAAGGCCCACCAGCCTTCGGTGAGGCCGAAGCTGAGGTCGATCCAGCGCTCCATGCCGGCGACCTCGAGCATCAACAGCGTGCCGCCCGGCGCCAGCAGGCCGCGCAGGCGGCCGAGTGTGTTGCGCAGGTCGCGTGTCGCATGGACCACGTTCGACGCGATGATCAGATCGAAGTGACGGCCGGCCAGCCCCTGGGAGGCCGGCTCCAGCTCGAGGTCCAGCGTCTGGAAGGTGATGAAGCCGTGACGGGCAAACCTGTCCCGCGCCCGCTGCACCAGCGAGGGCCCGACATCGGTGAACAGGTAGTTGCATCGGCCCGCATCGAGTGCCGGCGCCACCCAGGCCGTGGTGCCGCCGGTGCCGCCGCCGACCTCGAGGATGCGAAGGCGTCGGCCGGCGGGCAGTGTCGCTGCAGCGGCCAAGACGGCGTCGCGCACCAGCTGGTTCCAGGCGCGCGCCTCGGGCGCGTCGCGGTACAGCGATTCGGCGAGCTCGGACGAACCGTCGGGGAAGAGCAGCTGCAGCGGGTCCTCGCGGCCGGCCAGCACGCCGGCCAGCGCCGGGCCGCAGCGGCGCACGAACTCGATGCGCGTGGCCGAGGTCGGATGCGCCCTCTGCAATTCCTCCGCGTGCCGCGTCAGTGATGCGGGTTCCGGGGCGGCCAGCGCCCGTTCGACGCGCCAGGCGGCTCCGTCGCGTGCCAGCCAGCCGTCCTCCGCCAGGATGTCGAGCAGGCGGCCGAGCAGGCGCCGATAGCGCGGCAGTACGCCGAGCCGGTCGGCCAGCGCCGGCGCCAAGACCGTCTCGCCGACCCGCGGCTGCCAGCCCAGCGTCTTCAGTGCCGACGCGACCCACTGCCGGCACAACGGTTCCAGCGCAACGAAGGCACGGTCATAGTCGTCCATGCCGTGCTCGGCGAGCAGCGTTGCGAGCCGGCCGGCCAGTGCAGCGTCCAGCGCGGGCAGTGCGGGCAGCCAGTCGGCATGGTCCGGCACCCACGCGTCCCAGGCGATGCGATAGGCCGGCACGGGCGGCGTCGCCGCTGCGGCCGGGCGCAGCGCGATGCCCCGCATCTGCGCGAACAGTCCCTGTGCGTCGAACACGTCGAGCTCGGCGTGCAGCGTCTCGCTGCGCCCGCCGTCGACGACGCGGGCATGGCTCCACACCGGCGTCGACGGCTGGCGCATCACGCCGACATGCTCCACGGCCAGCGGCAGGTACGCACGGCCGCCCGGCGCCGCCGGCACGGCCGCGGCCAGCACCTGCAGGCAGGCGTCGAGCAAGGCGGGGTGCAGCTGGAAGTCGCCACGCCCGCTGATCGCCGGTGCCGGCAGCTCGATCTCGCCCAGTGCTTCACGCTGCCCCACCCAGAGGCGCCGCACGCCATGCAGGCTGGGCCCGAACTGCAGGCCACGTTCGGCCAGCAGCGCACGGTGCGCGGTGCCGCTGCGCTCGTCACGGCAGCGCTCGCGCGCGGCGCTCAGCGGCTCGGCAGCCCGAGCCGGCCCCGCCGGGCGCAGCCGGGCCTGTGCGTGACGCGTCCAGGCCGCGTCGGCGTCGGCCTGGGCGTCGCGCGACCACAGCGTGAACTCGGCACCTTCGCCCTCGCGCCGCACGATGCATTGCACGGTGCGGCTTTCGTCCTCGACGAAGGCCAGCGGTTCGAGCAGGGCCAGCGCGGCGATCTCGGCACGCTGGCGCAAGGTCGCGGCGCCAGCGCTCAGCGCCATCTCGATGGTGCCGGTGGCCGGCAGGATGGCGCGGCCCAGCACCCGGTGTTCATCGAGGAAGGGCAGGCTGTCCCTGCGCAGCAGCTGCTCGAACTGCAGCGTGTCGGGTTGGGCGCAGGGTCGGCGAACGCCCAGCAACGGGTGCCCGGTCCCGGCCGCTGCCGAAACCGCCGGGCGCGCCGAGAACCACAGCGGTTCGCGCTGGAAGGCGTACGCCGGCAGATCGAGCCTGCGGCAGGGCGTGGCCGACCAGACGGCCCGCCAGTCGATGGCGACGCCGGCAAGGAAAAGCGATGCCAGCGCATCGGCGAGCTGGCTTTCGTCGTCGCGACCCTTGCGCAGCGATGCGACCAGCTGCGGCCGCTGCGGCGCCGGCAGTTCTTCCAGGTTCGCCTGCGCGAACGCCAGCAGGGTCGGATGCGGGCCGATCTCGAGACAGACGTCCGGGCGCAGGCCGATCAGCGTGCGCATGCCGTCGGCGAAACGCACCGTCTCGCGCACATGGCGCCGCCAGTAGCGCGGCTGCACGATCTCGCGCGGGTCGGCGAGGTCGCCGCTGAGGTTGGAGACCAGGCGCAGTGTCGGTGGGGCGAGCGACAGGCCGGCGACGGTGGCCTCGAAGGCATCGAGCATCGGCGCCATGCGCGCCGAGTGGAATGCATGCGAGACCGGCAGCGGCTGGCAGCGCACGCCGCGCGACTCGAACCCGGCGCACAGTCGCGCGACGGCGTCGGCGTCTCCGGACACCACGGTCTGCAGCGGGCCGTTGTGCGCCGCCACCGAGAGCGCTGGCCCGGCGGCCTCGACCGCGGCCAGGACGTCGTCCGCAGCGGCGAAGACCGCGGCCATCGCTCCGCCCGCAGGCAGCGCCTGCATCTGCCGGCCACGCTCGGCGATCAGTGTCAGTGCATCCTCCAGCTGCAGAACGCCGGCCAGGCAGGCGGCGACCACCTCGCCGACCGAGTGGCCCATCAGCATGTCCGGCTGCACGCCCCAGCTGCGCCACAACGCGGCGAGCGCGTATTCGACGGCGAACAGTGCCGGCTGGGTGCAAGCGGTCTGGTCGAGGCTGGTGTCGCCCGGCGCGCCGCCGAACAGCAAGTCCCTCAGCGGTCGTGGTAGACGCGAGTCGAGTACGGCGGCGCAGCGGTCCAGCGCGGCGCGGAAGACCGGCTGGCTGCGGTCCAGCTGCGCGGCCATGCCGGCGTACTGCGCGCCCTGGCCGGTGAACAGGAAGGCGATGCGTGCCGGATCACGCCGCTGCACGCGCGAGCGTCGCAGCGCCGGCACCTCGCGCCCCTCGGCCAGTGCGAGCAGACCATCGCGCAGCGTGGCGAGATCGGCAGCGAGCACCACGGCACGCTGAGGGAGCTGCGCGCGCCCGGTGGCGGCGCTGAAGCACAGGTCGGCCAGCGCAGCGTCGGCCAGACCCGCGGTGGACGCGAGGTAGCGGCGAGCCATCTCGGCCAGTGCCGGCTCGTCGCGCGCGGACAGCACGAAGGCGCGTAACGGCCCGGGCGTGGCGACTGCGCTCGCCGGCGGATCCACGGACTCCTCGACAACGACGTGCGCGTTGGTGCCGCTGAAGCCGAACGAGCTGACGCCGGCGATGCGCCGGCCGCCGATGGGCTGCCAGGGCTGAGTCTCGGTCGGCACCTGCAGCGACAACTCGTCCCAGTCGATGTGAGGGCTCCGCTGGTGCAGATGCAGGTGCGCCGGCAGCGTCTGCTGGCGCAGCGACAGCACCAACTTGATCAGCCCGGTGACGCCAGCCGCGGCTTCGAGGTGGCCGATGTTGGTCTTCACGGAACCGACCAGCAAGGGCCGTCCGGGTTCGCGGTCGTTGCCGAACACCGCGCCGAGGGCCTGCAGCTCGAGCGGGTCGCCGAGCTGGGTGCCGGTGCCGTGCGCCTCGACATAACCGACCTCGCGCGGTGCGACGTCGGCGCGCGCCAGCGCCTCGCGGATCACCGCTTCCTGCGCCGGACCGTTGGGAGCAGTCATCCCGGAGCTGGGGCCGTCCTGGTTGAGCGCGCTGCCGCGGATGATGGCGAGCACGCGGTCGCCGTCGGCGCGGGCATCGGCCAGTTTCTTCAGCACCACCACGCCGCAGCCTTCGCCGCGCGCGAATCCGTCGGCGGCCGCGTCGAAGGTCTTGCAGCGGCCGTCGGGGGCGAGCATGCGGGCGCGCGACAGCGCGATGTAGAGGTCCGGCGAGAGGATCAGGTTGACGCCGCCGGCCAGCGCCATCGCACAGTCACCGGCCCGCAAGGCCTGGCAGGCCAGGTGCACCGCGACCAGAGACGACGAGCAGGCGGTGTCGATGGTCAACGCCGGACCCTGCAGGCCGAGAAGGTAGGACAGCCGTCCCGACGCGATGCTGTGCGCGATGCCGGAAGCGAAGTGGGCATCCAGCAATTCGCGGTCGCGACTCTCGAACTGCAGGTAGGCGTAGTCGCTGCCGGTCACGCCGAGGTACACGCCGGTGGGCGAGTGCTGCAGCCGGTCAGGCGGCTGGCCAGCGTGCTCGAGCGCCTCCCAGGCGACCTCGAGGAACAGCCGCTGCTGCGGGTCCATGCCCTGCGCCTCGCGGCGCGTGATGCCGAACAGGCCCGGGTCGAAGCCGCGAACGTCACCGAGAAATCCGCCGGCGCGCGTGGCGATGCGCCCCGGCACTTCCGGGTCGGGGTCGTGCAGCGCCTCGACGTCCCAGCGATCCGCCGGCAGCGGTCCGATCGCGTCGACGCCGTCGCGCATGAGCGCCCAGAAGCTGGCCGGCTCGTTGCCACCGCCGGGCACGCGGCAGCCCAGCCCGATGATCGCGATCGGCTCGCGCTGCGCGGCTTCGGCGGCTGCCAGTCGCGCGCGCGTCTCCTCCAGCGCAAGAAAGGCGCGCTTCAGTGGCGTCATGCTGCGCTCGGCATCCGGCGAGGCGTCTTTCACGGCATCGTTCAAGGCGGGTTGTCCAGGCGCTGGTCAAGGAGTCGGGCGATCTCTTCGTCGCTCAGGTCGGCAACGTCGGCGGCGCCCAGTGCCGGTGCCGCCGCTGTTCGTGCGGAGGCCGGTGGTGCCGGCGCGACGGCCTCGGGCGCGAGGCGCTCGAGCAGGTGTCGGGCGATGGCGTC
>NZ_JBFXIO010000046.1:0-16993 GCF_050175855.1 Piscinibacter sp. | reverse complement strand
GCCGATCGTCCCGAATACCGACGTGTTATGCCGCATCGCTTCGCAGGTACCTGCGGCGCAGTTGCAGGGGCGGGGACGCCGGCCGGATCGCGAACTCGGCATATCCGGGTTCTCGGCATAGTGGATCAACGAGTGCCTGACCAGAGCGATCGCGCTCTACTTGTCTGGCATCACCGGGCGCCGGATCGGCACGCTGTTCAGCGACGAGGCGGACGGGCCGCTGGACCCGGAGCACAAGCGCATGTTCATGGCCATGAAACGCGAGGTGCTGCGCCTTGGCGGGTACGCCTGTGAGTTCTTCGTGAGCCAGACCCCGGAGCTGACTGAAATGGCCGATCGCATCATCGACCTGGAAGGCATGACCGCGCAGGGTGCGGAGGCGGTTGCTTGACTGCGTACCCTGCGAACGTCGCGTGGTCGCAGCGAAGCTGCCTTTCGCTTGGTCTCATCGGTCGGCGCTGGACGGCCATCAGGCGACATTGGTCCTCGACGCCGAGATCTGCCGCTCGACTCGGTGTCATCGGGCGGAGCGCGGGCGTCAGAGGCTGCCTGCGACTTCCGCGTCGATCGCTTCCTGAACAAGTGCAGCCATGGCGCGAGCCGCATCGCAGGCCTGGTCACCCAGTCCGCGCACCGTGCCGACTCGGTCGGACATCGCTTCGTCCTGGCTGGCCTTGAGCTTTCCTTCTAGGCGATCGATCGGAATCTCAATGCCCACGATGGCACGCATCATCTTGTCCATGAACGAGGCTGGCGCATCGGATACCGACCAGGGCGCCGCCTGAGGAGCCTCATGGACCTGGGTGAGACGGCGAAGCATGTCGAACAGCCACTCACGATCCTCGATCGCGCGTGCGACCCCGTGGGCGTGGGCCACCACGTAGTTCCAGGTCGGCACGACCTTGCCGTGTTCCGACTTTCCCGGGTACCAGCCTGGAGTGATGTAGGCCTGGGGTCCCTGAAACATGACCACAGAAGAGCTGGCCGGCCCGAGGTCGCGCCAGACCTTGTTGGCGCGCGACACATGGCCGATCAATGTGCCGAAGGGGCCGCGACTACGGTCGAGGAGGAAGGGCACATGGTTGGCGACGAGGCCGTGGTCGCCATGACAGACCCAGGCACCGAGCGGGTGGGACGCCATCAGCGCAAACATAGTGTCGCGGTCGGTCAGTCTGTGCCGTGGGTTGACATACATCCGTAGTCCTTCACATGCCAATGAATGCGTGCCGCACCAGCAGCGCTGACAGCACGAACATGGTGGCACCGATCAGGCCGTCGAGCACCTGCCAAGCCTTCGGCCGAGCGAACCAGGGTGCCAGCCAACGGGCGCCGAAACCGAGCAAGGAAAACCAGACCAGGCTGGCTCCGGCGGCTCCCGCGATGAACCAGCCTTGAAGTGCAGCCGGTTGCTGCGCGCCGATGCTGCCCACCAGCAGCACAGTGTCCAGATAGACATGCGGATTGAGCAGCGTGAACGCTGCGGCCTGCGCCGCCGCAGCGCCGAGCGACAGCGACGAGCCGGCCGCCGAAGGATCCAGCCGGTGGACATGCATCGCCCGCCGCATCGCCCGCCAGCCGTAGACCGCGAGGAACGCGGCGCCCGCCAGAGCCAAGGCGCGCGCCAGGCCGGGGCTACGCCCAAGCGCCTGCGCCATGCCCATGACACCGGCGGCGATGAGCACCGCATCCGCCGCCGCGCAGAACAGGACCACGGCGCCCACATGCTCGCGGCGCAGCCCCTGGCGCAGAACAAATGCGTTCTGCGCGCCGATCGCGACAATGAGCCCGAAGCTCAAGGCCAAGCCTTGAACGAACACCGGGAAGGCGAAAGCTGAAGTCGTTGCAGAGTTCATGGCGTCGCAAGCTTGCTCGTCTCGGCAGATGAAGACAAACTAAACTCACTAATCGCGATGAAGGCGAACTAAACCATGCTCGACTACGCGGCGCTCTCCGCCCTGGCCGCCGTCATCCGGGAAGGTAGCTTCGAGCGCGCGGCGCAGGCGCTGTTTGTCACGCCATCGGCGGTGTCTCAGCGCATCCGTTCGCTGGAGGAGCGGCTGGGCTCTGCCCTGGTGATTCGCGGTCAACCGTGCCGAGCCACCGATACGGGCCGGCGCTTATGCCAGCACGTCGACCGCGTGCGGCTTCTCGAACAGGAACTGCAGAGCGCGCTGCCGGCGCTGGCTCCGGAGGGGCTCACCCGCGTCGCGCTGCCGATCGCCGTCAACGCGGACAGCCTGGCCACCTGGTTCGCACCAGCGGTCGCCGTCTACGCGGCCGATGCTCCCGTGCTGGTTGAGCTGTTTGTGGATGACCAGGATCACACCGCCGCGTGGCTGCGCAGCGGCGCGGTGCTGGCGGCCGTCACCGGAACAGCACGGCCCCCGGCGGGCTTCAACAGTCGGCCGCTGGGTGCCATGCGCTATGTCGCGGCTGCGAGCCCGGAATACGTGGCGCGCTACTTCCGCGGCGGTGTCGGTGCAGGGAGCCTGGCTCAGGCGCCCAGTCTGGTCTTCAACACGAAGGACGATCTGCAGGCACGCTGGGTGCGGCGCCTGTGCCACCGGGACGTAGAACTTCCTAGGGAAGGTCTGCACAACGCGCTGCGAAGTGCTGCTTGAGGTGAACTGATGCCGTGGTGGCGCTGGGAAGCCCATCATGCGTGCGATCAGCGCAGCTTTGTAGCCCGTGCGACGCGCTCGGCGCGCGCCACAGTGCCCAAACGGCCGCCGCGGACGCACTCATCCCGTTGCTCCCATCAATCGCCGCCGCGCCATCCACAGGTTGCCCAGCGCGAACAGCGTGACGATCTGCGCCGTGTTCTTCGCGAGACCGCGATAGCGCACCTTGGTGTAGCCGAACTGCCGCTTGAGCACGCGGAACGGGTGCTCGACCTTGGCCCTGACGCTCGCCTTGGCACGCTCGATCTGCTCGGCGATGAACTGTGGTTCTATGAACGGATTGAGCTTACGTCGCAGTCCTGGCCGCATCGCGACGTGCCAGGCAGGTCCTGCGGCCTCGGGCCGTTTGTGCACGCCCTGGTAGCCGGCGTCGCCGAAGGCCGCTTCTTCCTCGCCATGCAGCAGTGCGCCAGCCTGGGTCACGTCGTTGACGCTGGCGGCCGTTCCCACCACGCTGTGCACCAGGCCGGAGTCAGCATCGACGCCGATGTGAGCCTTCATGCCGAAGTACCACTGGTTGCCCTTCTTGGCCTGCTTCATCTCTGGGTCGCGTTCACCCTCGGCGTTCTTGGTCGAACTGGGCGCGGCGATCAGCGTAGCGTCCACCACGGTGCCCTTCTTCATCATCAGACCCTTGGCCTGCAGGATGTCGTTGACCACCCGCAGCATGTCGGTGGCCAGATCATGCTTCTCCAGCAGGTGACGGAACCGCAGGATGGTGGTCTCGTCGGGCAGCCGGCTCACACCATCGCCAAGCCTGGCGAACTCGCGAAACACCGGCATGTCGTGCAGCGCCTCTTCCATCGCAGGGTCCGACAGCGCGAACCACTGCTGCAGGTAGTGGATGCGCAGCATCGTTTCGATGCCGAACGGCGGACGGCCTGTCTTGGCCTTGGGGTAGTACGGCTCCACCACCTGAACCAGCGCCGCCCACGGCACAACGCGCTCCATCTCGTCGAGGAACTCGCGCTTGCGCGTCCTCTTGGTCGACAGGTTCAGGCCGAGTCCGAGTTGCTTCATGACCATGATCGTCGCCTGTGCCGAGCGATCACGCTACGCGGATCGGCCCGGAGTTATGCAGACCTTCCCTAGGCATGCCGTGCCATCTCCCCATGCCTTTGTCGCAGCGGCCTTGGCTGGCATGGGGTGGGGTCTGCATCCGCGGGAGTTGATCGCCTCTCAACTCAGCGACGGCTCACTGGTCGAACTGGTGCCTCGAACGCCGCTGGACGTGCCGCTGTACTGGCAGCATGCGCGCGTGGCCTCATCGTTGATTGAAGGGTTGAGCCGCGAGTTGGTTGCTGCAGCGGCCAGGGCACTGCGGTGCCCATGACGTGAATCACACCCGGATGCAAACGCCGAGCATCGAGCCGATGGGCCGGTCTTCATCGGTCCCAGAGGCAGGAATGGGTCGTGCACGGCCGGCCGCCTCGGCGGCACGGGTGTCTGGTCGTTCGTGGACAGCGGGTCTCGGCGCCTGACGCGGAGTGCATAGGTGCACGGCTTCTGCAACGCGCCAGGAGGGCCTCTCTGGATCCCCCATGGCTTGGGGCTCAAGAGAGGCCCCTGAGCTACAGCTCAGGGGCGAGGGAATCGGACTCAGCTCGCCGGCAGACCGCCGACGGCTGCCAGTTGCCAGCCGCGCAGGTCGGGGAACCTGTCGGCGAAGTCGAAGATGAGGTTGCGCCGCTCGTTGGAGAGCGCTATCCGCGCGAACCAATCGCCATACTGCTGCTCGCGCTCGATCGTGAGTTCCAACTGCGTCGCGTGTACCGCGAGCGGGTGCGCCTCCGCTACGCGAATGCACGGGTACCAGGAGCCGGACGCCGGCTGCGCGCCGTCTTCGATGAGGCGGCGAATCCGCCGGACGTACGCCTCCGGTGAGCAGTCTCGCGAGCCCGGCTTTAGGGAGCCACCCTCGCAGGCGCCGGCGAAGTAGACGGCCTGCTTGAGCACCTGCTCCGCGCTGCCGAGCATGCAGACCTCCCAACTCCTGGCGCGCTTGCCCGTCACGGCATCGCGGAGGTTGCTGTCGCCCCCTTCGATCGCAACGACGAAGCGGTCGACGCCGCCCGTGTCTGGACCAGCGGTCAGCCTCCAACTGGCCCATTGGTATTCGATGCGGTAGGACATGTCAGGTCTCCGCGCTTGCGAACAACGAGGCCTGCCCGGGCCGACCGGTGGTGGTCTTGCGCAGCTCGATGCAGGCGCGCCAAGCCGCGGGCTCACGCCTGAGCACGGTGCAGATCATTGATGCGCCGTAGTAGGCGTCACGAGCCGCACCTGGCCTGGCCAGGTCGAGCTCAAGGGTGAAGGCACCATCGCCCGCCAGGTCCATCTGCTTGGCGTACTTGGCCTGAAAGGCGGCGAAGGTCCCGAACGGGCAACAGGTCCACGAGGACTTCGCGCTGGCCATGGCAGCCAGCGGTGCCTGCAGAACTGCGACGACCCGGATGCCATGCTCCTCCTGAGCGGACTCCGCTGAGACCGAGGCTGCGATGGCGTCGCGCCAGAGCCCGAGGTAGCGCTCGGGCTTCGTCGGTTGGCCTCCGACCAGGAGTGTCTGATCGACCGTGCGTTGGGCGCGGTCGCTGCAAAGCGCAGAGAACACCTCGTACTGAGCCATGTAGTTGACGCCCTGCAGGTCGGGACGCAACAACGACGGCGTCTTCACGCCCGCCACCAGATCCAGTGCGATCGGCAGGTAGGACCGAGCACCGTAGAAGGTGGCGTCGTCGGGCAAGTGGATGACCAGCCGGCCGACTTCGTCGACGGCCGGAGTGGTGTGGGGATTCATCTGGTTCTCCTTGAAGAAGAGAAGAGGGCGCTGCCGCGTGCGGCGAGCGCCCTCTCAGGGATGGTTGACCGGCCGGCTCAGCGGCCAGCCGTGGGTCGCTTCACAGCGGATGGCTCGCCAGCATCTCGGCGAAGCTGGCGTTCGGCGGCAGGCTGGGCGGCGTCAGGGTGCCGAATTGCGGCGGCACCTCGTCGGGTTGCAGGCGCTGCTCTCGCACCGCCGCGTCGTATGCCCTCTTGCGCTCGTACCAGGCGAGTTCGTACCGGGCGATCGAGTCCCACGAAGCCGGCGCCGAGCGCTCGACCTCGTAGGCGAACTCGACCGCCTCGTTGTTGGCGTCGTCGTACCGGATCGAGACCTCGCGGTAATTGCCGAAGTCGTGCGGATGGGTGCGGCCGACGTAGGCCACCGGCAGGCCCTCCGGGACAGGGAACAGCCGATACAGCATGCGCCGGAAGACCTCGCACTCGCGCAACGAGGCCTCGGTGTAGTCGGGACTGCCCACCTGGGCGCAGTTCTCCTCGCCCGGGACCGGGCCGATTTCGATGAATTGCATGAAGATGCTCCGAAGGCGGCGCGCCATTGCGGCGCGCCGTGTGAAGTGGATGGGGTGTGGGCCGGGCCGGCCGCACCCTCAGTCGAGGGCGAACGCCGCGCGGGCCTCGTCATCGGTGAGGAAGATGTCGCGCTCGCAGTCGTAGTACGCGTGCTCGCCCTGGGTGGTGTTCCACATGAAGAGCAGCGTCCGACCTGTGCGCGTTCTCGTCGGCCGCTCGGTGCCGCCGCAGGCAGGAACCCAGTGGTCGCCCACGCTGTCGGTGAGCTCGGTCACAGCAGTCCACGCTCCGCCATCGAGGTCAGAGAACTGCCGTTGGCTGCGACGATGATGTGGTCGATGACCCGCACGTCGATCAGCGACAGCGCCTGGCGCAGCGCGCTGGTGAGCGCCTCGTCGGCCCGGCTCGGCTCCGTCTGCGACGACGGATGCACGTGGCTCAGGCACACGGCCGCGGCGTTGAAGTGCAGCGCGCGCTTGACCACTTCCCGCGGATAGACCGAGGTCTGCGTCAGCGTGCCGGCGAACAGTTCCTCGACCTCGATGACGCGATGGCTCGCGTCGAGGAAGACCACGACGAAGGTCTCGCGCTCCGCGCCGGCGAAGTACACCCGCAGGAAGTCCTTCATGACCATGGGCGAGTCGATCAGCGAGCGACCCCTGATCGCCTCGGCGGCGATCCGCGTGAGCAGTTCGTGAGCCGCGGCGAGCACGTGCCGTAGTCGCCCGTCGCGCGCGGTGGCGGGCACCGGGAGGTAGGCCACGACTGCGTTGTCGGAGCAGACGAGCGGCTGTGCCGCTTCGCTGGACGGATTCAGCAGGATCGCTTCGAGTTGATCGCGATCCAGGAGGGTGAGATTCATGGTGTGGACCTCTTGATGGAAGAGGGAACACCGGTCCCCCGAGGGACAGTGATCCCCCGTGGGTTGAATGCGGCCTGGGCCGCGTGCGTGGTCAGACTTCGCGCAGGCGGGCGCCCGTGCCGAAGTCGATGCCGCTGATGCGGTAGTGGGTCTGGTTGTCCAGCGCGCGCACCGTGAGCGAGTGCGGGGACGCGATCGAGACGACCTCGCAGGTTCCGAGGCGGCGCGTGGCCACCAGGTCACCGCGACCCAAGGCGCCTTCGCGCTTGAGCCGGACGAGGCGAATCACACCGGGAGGGATCCAGGGAGCCTCCGCAGGGAGGGCCTGAGTGGATGACATGGTGCGCTCCGTTGGGTGAGGGCACCAGCCACCGGGCTGTTGCCCGGTTGGGGTGGATGGCACTGCCCGAAGGCAGCGCACGGGATTCTTGTGCGGGTCACGACCGCAAACGCCATCGCTTGCGCGACGGGCACCTCCTCGCGATGAGGACCGGCCCATGGCCGGACAAGGTGCGAACAGTATGGCCATCGCGCGAGTGGCCTGCAACGGCTCGATTTCAGCGGCGCAGGTTCATTGGGAAGCTTTCGACCTTGAAGTGCGGGCCGCGCGCGAAAACATGCCTGCATCGGACCGGCTCGGCCCGCCGCGAACGGCATCGAAGACGGATCGAAGGGGGCCGAGGTAGAGCGACCGACAGGCGGCCGGGCTCGATTTGGCATCCGACGCGGCGAGGTCCCGGCCGGCGCCCGCGTGCGGAGACGCAGGCGCAAGCCGGTCGAGCGCAGAGCCTGGGGGCGCACCCTTGAGCGACGCCGATGCCGCGGGAACATGGCTTCACGCTTCGAAGGAAGCGCACTCAGACAGAAGGAGTCCCAATGAACGACGCAACGACGCTGGACCGGCCGGTGCAGCCCACCCTCCAGGTGCGGCAGATCGTGCCGGGCCAGAACTACCGGGAGCACTACGACGCGAAGGCCCTTGCCGACCTGCGCGAGCAGGTGAAGGCGGCCGGCGGCATCAAGAGCCCGATCATGGTGCGACCGCATCCCAGCCGGGACGGGGTGTGGGAGATCGTCTACGGCCATCGCCGCTGGATGGTCGCCGGCGAGCAGTACGGCGACACCTACGACATGCCGGTCACCATCGAGGACCTGAGCGATGCCGAGGCGCGGGCGCTCGGCATCATCGAGAACAAGGGGCGCGACAACCCGAGCGCCATCGAGGAAGCCAAGGGTGCCGCCGATCTGCTGCGGTTCAACGCCGGCGACAAGGAGAAGACCGCCAACCAGCTCGGCTGGAAGCTGCGCGAACTGGACAACCGGCTGCTGCTGCTGAACTGCGCGCCGGAGGTCCAGAAGGCCGTCATCGAGCGTCACCCGCACATCAGCATCGGACACGCGGAACTGCTGGCCGGCCTGCCGCAGGAGCGCCAGGTCAAGGTGCTTGCCGGCATCCTGCAGCACAAGGTGCCGATCGAGGTGTTGAAGAAGCAACTCGGCCAGTACGCCAAGCGGCTGTCCGAGGCCATCTTCGACACGGCACAGTGCCTGGGCTGTCCGCACAACTCGGCGCAGCAGGCCGCCCTGTTCGACGCCTCCATCGGTGAGGGCTACTGCCAGCACCCGACCCACTACGACGAACTCACGATGGCGGCGTTGCAGGCGCGAGCCGAGCCGCTGCGTGAACGCTTCCAGGTGATCCGGTTCATCAAGCCGGAAGACGGCTTCGTGCCCCTCGCAGTGGCGGC
Organism: Piscinibacter sp.; assembly: GCF_050175855.1. Lineage (GTDB taxonomy): Bacteria > Pseudomonadota > Gammaproteobacteria > Burkholderiales > Burkholderiaceae_C > Piscinibacter. The sequence continues at coordinate 8,348 of NZ_JBFXIO010000046.1, read as the reverse complement.
GGATGGCCCCCTGGGCGTGGGCGCAGAGCAGATGGAGGCCTGCAAGGGCTGCGCGAACTTCGGGTGCAGCGTGTCGGCCATCCCCGGCCACTACGGCGAGGTCGCCGAGTCGCTGTGCTTCGATGCTGTGTGCAACAGCACCAAGGTGGCCGCGCGGCGCAAGGCCGAGCGGGCAGCGAGCAAGCCGACCGCGCCGGCGAGGGACGCGGTCGGGGCTGGCGACGGAAAGGCCAAGGGCGCCACGCCAGCGGCCTCGCCCGCCGAGAGTGCCAAGCCGCGCAACACCGTGCCGGGCAAGGTGGTGGCGCACCGCATCGAGTTCTGGCGCAAGACGGTGGCGAACCAGCTGATGGTGCAGGGCGAGCGCAACCACCGCGCACTGACGGCCCTGGTGCTGGCCCGAGAAACGCGAGCCATCCATGCGGATCGGTATGCAGACGTGGCGGTGAAGCTGGCCGGCATCAAGAAGCCGAATCTGGGTGACGCTCCCCTGCGCAAGATGCTGGAGCAGGCCGACGCGGTGGACGCAGGCGCGCTGGAGGCGCTTGTCAAGGCGGTCACGGCGTCCGTAGCCTACGGCATCGACACCGAAGGCCTCGAGGCACTGCTGAACTACCTCGAAGTCGACGAGGCGCGGCACTTCACGCTCAACGAGGCCTACCTGGCACTGCTGACGGTGAGCGAACTGGAGTCGCTTGCGGAAGAAGTCGGCCTGAAGAAGGCGATGGGCGAGCGCTACGCGAAGGCCAAGGCCAGCAAGCGAAGCGAGTTCATCCAGGCGCTGCTGGCGGTCGAGGGCTTCACCTACAAGGGCGCGGTGCCCAAGGCGATGCGCTACCCCCGGCGCAAGTTCAAACACGCCGAGCGCGCGGAGCCGGCCCGCGAGTCGAGCGCGGCTGCCGATGCGCCCGCGGAACGCCGAGAAGAGGCAGAGCCCGCGCAGGCGGCGTGAGCCTCGACAAACGATGGGTGACCCATAGGATCAATCCGAGGGTCATCCCTCTCGAACAAGGAGATTCAAGCGATGTTCAAGGAACTCTTCCCGCTGGCAGCACAGGGCGCGTTCAGCCTGCTGCTGTCGGCCGACGAGGCCAGCGGCCTCATGACCGTGGTGGTGGTGCCGAAGCACTCGGAGGGCGGCAAGGACGTCCCCGCGCTGGCGATGCCGCTCAAGCTCACGGCTGTCCCCGACGAACTGGATGCCGGCTTCGTGCAGGCCGTGCTCAGCTACGCGACCCATCGCGCCAGCCTGGACGAGCAGGTGGCCGCGACCAACGAAGTGATCGAGGCGGCGAAGGCCGTGGCGGTCAAGAAGGGCGCCGATGCCGTGACGAAGGCCGGCACCAAGCCCGCGCAGCGCGGCACAGCGCCCAAGGCAGCGGCCGGCGACGACGACGCAGACGACGAAGATGGTGGGGACGACGCCGACGATGCGCCCGCAGCGCCAGCCGCGGTCGTGCCGGCCTCGGCTTCCTCTGCCGGACCGGGCGTGCCTGACCTCTTCGGTGCGTGAAGGGAGGCAACCATGTCCATCGTCGTTGCCGCTCTCGCCCGTTGCTTCAAGTACAACGGAATGACGCTGCCGGACATTCCCGGCATGAGCGTCGAACAGGTCAAGGAGGTCTACGCCGCGCAGTACCCCGAACTGCTGACGGCCGAGGCCCAGGTCGGTGAGGTCGTTCGTGGCGTCCAGGAAATCGCCTTCAAGCGCGCGGTCGGCACCAAGGGCTGAGGACGATCCGGTCGCGCGCTATGCCGCGCGGCTGGACCGGTTCCTCGCGCAGCCTGGAGTTGGCGAGGCCGGAGCCCTTGAAGCCGCAATGGGCGAGGCGAAACTGGCTTTCGTGAGCAGCATCGTCCACCAGTTCGCCGAAGACGTGCGCGGCCAGCCCCACGGGGATCGACAGGACCGCATGGTGGTACGCGGCGCGCTCCTTCCGCCACTGTTCTAGCCATGTTTCAGCTGCCCGTCGTTGACCCCTGCATCCCCTGCGCCCTGGTGCCACAGGCGTCCCGCCGTCGTGGGGCGCTGCTGGCCCGGACCCTGCTGCGCACCGGCATCGTCGATGCTGCCTTGATGCCGGCGCGGCCGGGGCCAGATCACCTCCGGAATTGCCAGACCGTGCTGGAGGGTTGGGTCCGCCGTGAACTCGGTGCGCTGCGCATGCTCCGGCCGTACTTCGCGATGAACCTGCGTGAGGCCGGCAGCGATGCCGGGCACGCTGTGGGGCCGTCGTGCACGATCGAGTGGGGCGGCGAGTCCTTCGGCGTGCGCTGGGTGGGGCCGGCACTGGAGTTCCTGGAGCGCCATCAGCCCAGGCTCGGCCGCACGGTGCTGCATGTGCTGGAGCGGCAGGCGTTTCGCACGTTGCCGATCTACACGCCCGCCATCGTCATGGAGTGCGCCAGCGATGTCTACTGGTACGGCGAGTCCGACGAGGACATGGCTCTGGAAGAGGCCTGCGGCGATGACGCCGACGAGCGTAAGGCCATGCGCGACAACATGGTGACGCGGGCGATGTTCGACAGCACGTTCCCGGGCTGGGCGCTCGGGGGTCGGTCGAGGCCAGTCGGCCGACGAACCTTGCAGCGCATTGCCGAGTCCGAATCAGATCACCGCGTCGCCAACGTGATCGAGAGCCTGATGAGCGTGCTTGGCGTGGAGTTGCCCACCTACGACTGGTCCTTCCGCGAGGGGCGCTTCGTCGGCTTCTCGGGCGTCCTGGCCTGGGGCCGCGAGGACGAACTGACCGGTCGTGTGCTGGATGACTACGAGCAGATGGTCAGTGAGAGCGGCGACTACTTCGAAACCTGCGGCGAACTCACGATCGCTGTCGAGGATCACGAGACATTCGCCCACTGGTTCGACGCCATGCGGCCGTGGTGCCGGGCGACACGTGCGCTGGACGGCTTGATCTGGCAACTCTGCGAGGGAGACTGGTCCGCAAAGTGACCGTGAGAGCAAGGAGTTCCGATGACCCAACCTCAACAAGACGCGAAGTTCAGCGTGACCGAGGAAGGCCCCGCTGAAATGCAACTGCGGCGGGCGATCCTGGTCTACGCGAGCAAGGGCGGTGGAAGTTTCGCGACCGTGCACGACATCGCCGCGAACGAAGGCGGAGGCGCGACGATCTTGCCCGGACGTCCGATGACGGCGTTCGCGGTGTTGCGCTTGGCCCGCAGCTTGATGAAGCGGCAGGACGGCGGGTTCATCCCGGACAGGTTGATCTTCCAGGATTCGGCTGCGATCGCTTGGTGGGTGCCGCCGGGCATGCGACGAATCTGGTTCCGGTGCCCCGAAGACCAACTCATCGCCGGCGAACGCTCCGAGGTCGTCAGCCATCCAGGTCTGGTGTTCTGCGTGACGACCGCGCGCAAGTGGTTTGTCTGGGCGATCAAGGGGGCGGCGCGGCCGAAGGACAGCACGAGGTTGTTCCGTGCGCCGTACTTCAACGTCTGGGAGAGCGGCCAGATTTGCGTGGGCAACGTGGACCTGCCGGAGCGCGCGACGGCCGAGAAGCTCGACGAATGGACCAGCGCGTTCTTCGACAGCTGGTTCACGCATCCCAACGTGCACAGCAACCTCGTACGCTACCGTGGCGGGGCCTACCGGTTCTGGCGTGACATGCTCGACGGCAAGCATGTCGTGTTTCCGGAGCGGACGCTGGTCGACCTCGACCGCACCCTGGGCGAGGCCTTGCAGTCCCGCGGAGCCAAGCATGACGGCTGACCCGCGCGACGTGGCCATCAGGGTCAGTTGCCCGGTGGTCGCCGTGCCCCGGTTCGGCGCGCTGGAGCCGCACGCGAGCGGGCAGCGCATGCTGCTCGCCCGAAACGGCCTGTTCGTGCAGATGAAGACGCCCTGGCTCGATTGCACGACACGGGTCGCGGAGGTCGGCATGCACCTGCCGTACGGGTCGGCGGCCGAGGCCATCACGTTCGCCTTCGGCGTCATTTCCTTGGGACTGCTGGAGCGGTTCATCGCCGCCGCGCGCAGGACGATGCCCAACGAGGCGGCGGGCGCGCTGGTCTACGACGCGCGCAGCGGTGCTTTGCGCCTCGCCATGCATGAGGCCATCGAGGTCGGGCCCGGTCACGTGAGATACCGGATCGAAGAGTTGGCCGCAGACGAGCTTGTCGCAATCGACCTTCACTCACATGGCCGGCTGGGCGCGTTCTGGTCGGACGAAGACGATCGGGATGACCAGGGCGTGCGGGTCTGCGGTGTCTTCGGCAACCTGGACCGCGAGCGACCCACCGCGAGGTTCCGGCTCGCGCTGAATGGCCTGTTCCGGGAATTGCCTCATCCGTGGGCCGTCGAGCCGGACGGCGCACTGCCGGCATAGAAGAGGCGCCTCGACGCTGAACGCCGAGGCGCCGAAGACGCATCAGGCCTTGCCCAGGGAGGACAAGCAAGGCGGATCGAATGCGCTCCTCATTGTGCACTGCGGCCCGTCGCTGAGCGGCCACCACCGACGCGCTTGCCGATGGCGCGCGCGCCGGGGTTGAAGCGGACGCCTAGTCCACGATCATCTTCGAGAGAGGATCGGATTCGACATGGAACACTGCATCGGGCGAAGCCTGCTGAGCCAGCGGGTGAAGGTCCACCTGGTGGGCGTCGGGGGTAACGGTGCGCAGATGGCCAACTGCCTGGCCCGCTTGGACATCGCGATGCGGGCGCTCGGCCACCCCTACGGCCTGCATGTCACGGCGTTCGATGGCGACCGGGTGAGCGAATCCAACGTCGGGCGGCAGATCTACAGCCCGGTCGACGTGGGGCTGCACAAGGCGGTGGTGACGATCCACCGGCTGAACCAGTATTTCGGCCTCGACTGGGACGCCGTGCCGCGGCACTACGGCGCATCGCTCGCCATTGACCACGGAGGCGGTCCGAGCATCGTCATCAGCTGCGTGGACTCGGCGCGCTCTCGGCGTGACCTGCACAGGAACCTGTTCCAACGCGGATCGCGTGCCACCTACTGGCTCGACCTCGGCAACACCGAGAGCGGGGCACAGGTGGTGCTGGGTCAGCCCAAGCCCTATCCGCTGCCCGAACTGCAGGAGTGGGGACGGCTACCTTGTGTCACCGAGCTGTTCCCTCAACTGCTCGAGGAGCAGCAGGAGGACGACGCACCGTCCTGTTCGGTGCGGATCTCGTTGCAGTCCCAAGGTCTGTTCGTCAACGACATGGCGGTGCGGTGGGCATCGCAGTTGCTCTACGAGTTGTTCCAGGGGCCGATCAGGCAGCACGGTGTGCTGGTCAACCTGTCGTCCAAGCGCTCAGGCCCCATCGACGTGAACCCGGCGGTGTGGAAGCGCTTCGGCATTCGACGACGCAAGCCCCGCGGCCTTCAGGCGGAGTAGCTCGCCAGGCGCTGCGGCGGCCGCAAAACGGGGGTGCTGCGTACCGCCTTTCGGTTGGCGCGAACGACGCGAACCCGGCAGCATGACAAGGCAGTGTCGGCTCGATCGTGTTCAGGCCCTCAGGCTCCGCTGGCCAGCCCTTGAAGGCGTCGAGCGCCGGCCAAGAATGAACCCATGCAATCGACGAAAGGGATCGTCATGGTGGAAGGTCAGTTGGTCAGCGCACTCCAGGTGCTCGGCTGGATCCTCACGCTGCTCGGGCAGGTCCAGGTGGCCCGCAAGCGCCGGGCAGGCTTCGCGACCTGGATCGTCGCCAACATCGTGCTCATCGGGTTGAGCGTGCGGGTTGGTCTGTGGTGGAGCATCGGGATGTATGCGACCAATATCGCCGTGTGCGCGTGGTCGTTCCGTGCCTGGGACCAGGCGGACCAAGGCCGCATGCGGACGCTGTTCGTGAGCAGGCGGACCGCTTGGTAGCGAGCGGCTGAAACGCCGATGCAGCCGACCGAGCAACAGCATCGCATCGTCGACAGCGATGCTCGGTCGCTGGTCGTTGAGGCGGGGGCGGGAGCGGCAAAGACGACAACGCTCGGCCTGTACGCCGGTGCGCGTCCGCGCAGACGCATTCTCTATCTCGCCTTCAACAAATCGATCCAACTGGAGGCGGCGGAGCGCATGCCGCCGAACGTCACGTGCCGCACCACCCACTCCATCGCTTGGCGCAAGGCGGTCGAGCTCTTCGGCAGCGAGGCGTCGCAGCGAGTGGGCAAGACCTACGCGTCTTCGGTGGCGCGGACGTTCCGGTGCGGGCCGTTGGTGGCCACCGCTGCCTTGCAGGCCATCCAGAACTGGTGCGGCACGCTGGACGCGCAGATCGATGCCTCGCACGTGCCGGCCGACATCGCCGAGCGCCTGGCTGATCCGGGAACCGTTGTCGAGGTTGCCAGGGCGACCTGGGGACGGATGTGCCGGACCGATGGTGGCGAGCTTCGCCTGCCCCATGACGGGTACCTGAAGCTCTTCCAGATGGACGAGCCGACGTTGCGAGGCCAGGATCTGGTGGCCGTGGACGAGGCCCAGGACCTCAACCTGTGCACCTACGACATCGTCCGGCGCCAGGGCGGCGGGCTGGTGCTCGTGGGGGACTCGGCGCAGCAGATCTTCGCCTTCCGCGGGTCGGCCAATGCCCTGAGGGTTCACGAGGCCGATCAGCGGCTGCAGCTCACGCGCAGCTTCCGCTTCGGGGAGGGTCTCGCGCAGATGGCGAACGCACTGCTGGACCACTTCAAGCTCGACAACACGCTGCACCTCGTCGGGGCCGGTCGGGCGCCTACTCGCTTGTCGGTGGACACGAAGCGCGCCTTCGCGGTGCTGGCCCGGACGAACGCGGTCGTGTTCGAGGAAGCCATCTCGTTCCTGTCGAGCAATCGGCGCTACCACTTCGTGGGCGGGCCAGAGGGGTACCGAATGGAGAAGCTGCTCGACGCCTACCACCTGTGGGCCGGCAGCGGCGGACTGGTCCGTGATCCTTACCTGCGCAGCTTCGGCAGCTTCGAGGACCTACAGCAACTCGCAGAGGATGCCGCTGACCCTGAGCTCAGGCACCTGGTGCGCGTGGTCGAGGACTACGGCGGGCGCGTGCCGGCACTGGTGGAGCAGATCAGGTCCCGGCACGTGGCGCTCGACAAGGCCGCCTGGAGCGAATTCGACGGCGTGTTCTTCTCGACAGCGCACAAGTCGAAGGGCTTGGAGTTCGACCAGGTCTGGCTGGCCGACGATTTCATGCGGTTCTTCGAGGACGGCAGGGAGCTGACGGCCGACGAGGTGGATCAGGCGGACGTGAATCTGCTGTACGTCGCTCTGACCCGCGCGAAGGCGTCTGTTCGGCTGTGCGAGTCGTTCGACGAGTGGCTGAGCTATCGGCGCCTGCGCCCGCGTTGATCCCTTGAAGCGTCTTGCGTGGCTCGGATGATGGTCTTCGAGACCCCGAAGGACCGTCGATGTCGCAAGCACTGATCCGCCACCTCCGCCTGTTCTGCGCCAGTCCCAATGTGCCACCCGTTCGACAGCAGGACGGTGTGCTGGCGGTGGCCGGTGTGCTCGAGCGGGCCGGTCTGGCGAGGCTGCTGCTGGTGGACATGGAGCGCTGGGGCCGCAACCCGGGTGCCAGCGTGACCAACGCCGTCGACCAGCTGGCGCCGGCCGCACATCGCTACCTGATCGGCGGCTTCGGCATCGCGTTGGCTGACACGCAGATCGTCGAGCTGGACGGATCGGGGGCGTTCGATCTCGTGTGCGGTCTTGGTGATGGATGCGGCCTGTCGCATCGACCGCTATGCGGCGCGGATCGCGGTGTTCGGCATCGCAGTCGCGAAGCGTTCATTGCGGCGACCGGCGCGATGGGGCACGCGATGCTTCAGCGGGCCGAGGCGGTGGGCAAGGGCGAGTGGGCGGGGGTCGAGGGATGAGCCGGCAAGGTCAGTGCGGGACGTGCGTGCGCTGGTCGCGGCAAGGCGGCTCCATCCTGCCGGCGGTCGAAGGATGCGGCTGGCTCGCCGAGCACGACGCACAGCCACTGTCCAGCGCGCTGGGAATGCTGCTGCCCGTGCTCGCGCAGCTCGCAGCCCGGGACCGGTGTTGCCCCGGGCATCTGGAGGCCAATGCGGATGACATGCCGGATGCGTACCTCGCGGCAGATCTGCGAAGGATGCCGTCCGGCGGGCAGGGCTTGAAGGCGCAGCACGCGATGCGATCCTGACCACAGGCAAGGAGAACACGATGTTGAACGCCGGAATCCTCAAGACGACTGCGGGTGCACCATGGTGACCAAGTCGCTGCGGCCCGTGACGCGCGAGACCAGCGCGGTGGTGCGAGACAAGGGCCCGCGCGCGGTGATCGTGACCGTGGTTGGCGGTGTGATCGAACTGCGGGACAAGGGGCTGCGAAGTACCGAGACGCTCGATGTGGCATGGTGCTACACGGCC
>NZ_JBFXIO010000045.1:0-17461 GCF_050175855.1 Piscinibacter sp. | reverse complement strand
CTCAAGCTTCGACAATTCATCCGCCGCGGCTAAACTGGCTGCATGGCCGGTCCGCTGCACTTCGAGCCGCCCAGCGTGCTGGAGTACTTCGCCACGCTGGTGGCCGACGATGCCAGCCTGCCGATGCTGGAAGCCGCGATCTCGATCGCCCAGGATGACCACCCCGAGCTCGACCCCGGCGCCGTACTCGCCGAGATCGATGCACTGGCCTACAAGCTCAAGCGCCGCATCCCCGCCGACGCCGTGCCGCTGCAACGCCTGCGCTGGCTGAACCGCTTCTTCTTCCACGAGCTGGGCTTCGCCGGCAACGTGAACGACTACTACGACCCGGCCAACAGCTATCTGAATCGCGTGCTCGAGACGCGGCGCGGCATCCCGATCACGCTGGCGCTGATCTACATCGAGCTGGCCACGCAGATCGGCCTGCAGGCGCGCGGCGTGTCCTTCCCCGGGCATTTCCTCGTCAAGCTGAAGATGCCGCAGGGCGAGGTGGTGATCGACCCGTTCACCGGCCAGTCGCTGTCGCGCGAGGAGCTCGACGAACTGCTGCAGCCCTACAAGCGCAGCCGCGGCCTGACCGGCGACTTCGACGCGCCGCTCGGCCTCTTCCTGCAGTCCGCCCCGGCGCGCGACGTGATCGCGCGCATGCTGCGCAACCTGAAGGAGATCCACCGCAGCGCCGAAGACTGGCCTCGCCTGCTGGCGGTGCTCAACCGTCTGGTGCTGCTGCTGCCGCAGGCCTGGGAGGAGCGGCGCGACCGTGGCCTGGCCCTGGCCGAGCTCGGCATGAACGGCCCCGCCGCGGGCGACCTGGCCGACTATCTCGAGCATGCCGGCGAGGCGCAGGACCGCCAGGCGATCTCGGCGCGGCTGGCCGAGCTGCGCCGGCAGGGCTCGCCGCGCCTGCATTGAGGCGGCCCGCGCGGGGCCGCCCCGTAGAATGCGCGGCCGCATGAACCTGACCCCCGCCCAACGCCGCAGCCTGACCTGGGCTGCCATCGCGCTGGCGGCCACGCTGCTGCTGTGGCTGCTGGCGCCGGTGCTCACGCCCTTCATCGTCGGCGCCGTGCTGGCCTATGCGCTGCATCCGGCGGTGGAGCGCCTGGCCGCGCGGCGCGTGCCGCGCATGCTGTCGGTGCTGCTCGTGGAGGTGGTGTTCATCGTCGCCGTGCTGGCGGTGCTGCTGCTGATCGTGCCGATCATCTCCAAGGAACTGCCGCTGCTGCGCGAGCAGATCCCGGTGCTGGCCGACAAGCTCAACCGCAACGTGGCGCCCTGGCTGGCGCAGTTCGGCATCCACGTTCAGCTGGACATCGCCGGCATCAAGGCCTTCGTGCTCAAGTACCTCAACGCCAACCTGGAAGACGGCCTGGCCGCCGCACTGAGCTCGGCGCGCATCGGCGGCAGCATCGTGCTGGCGGTGATCGGCAACCTGGTGCTGGTGCCGGTGGTGCTGTTCTACCTGCTCAGCGACTGGCCGCGCCTGGTGGAGCGGGCGCAGGCGATGATCCCGCCGCGCCTGCGCGAGCGCGTGGTCGGCTTCCTCGACGAGTGCGACGGCGTGCTCGGCCAGTATCTGCGCGGCCAGCTGCTGGTGATGCTGATCCTGGCGGCCTTCTACAGCATCGGCCTGGCGCTGTTCGGCTTCGACCTGGCGCTGCCGGTGGGTGTATTCACCGGCCTGGCGATCTTCATTCCCTACCTCGGCTTCGGCCTCGGCCTGGTGCTCGCGTTGCTGGCCGGCGTACTGCAGTTCGCCAGCTGGTACGGGCTGATCGCGGTGGCCGTGGTGTTCGGCATCGGCCAGGTAGTCGAGAGCCTGTGGCTGACGCCGCGCCTGGTGGGCGAGCGCATCGGCATGAATCCGCTGATGGTGATCTTCGCGCTGCTCGCCTTCGGCCACCTGTTCGGCTTCGTGGGCGTGCTGATCGCGCTGCCCGTCAGCGCGCTGATCGTGGTGGCGGCGCGGCGCCTGCAGGCCGCCTACCTCGACAGCCCCCTGTACCGCGGATGAAGCAGCTGCCGCTGGCCATCGGCGCGATCGGCAACGGCCCCGAGCAGAGCTTCGCGAGCTTCCTGGCCGGGCCGAATGCGGCGGCCCTGGCGCACCTGCGCCAGGGCAGTGCCGGCCCGGCGCCGGCGAGCTACCTGTGGGGCGCCAGCGGCACCGGCAAGACCCACCTGCTGCGGGCGCTGGTGCGTCAGGCGCACGAGCAGGGCCAGCGCAGCGGCTGGTTCGAGCCGGGCTCGGCGCTGCCCTGGGAGCTCGACGAGGCCTGGTCGCTGGTGGTGATCGACGACTGCGACGGGCTCGACGAGGCCCGCCAGCACGCCGCCTTCGCGCTGTTCGTCGACGCCACCACGCATGGCATCGCGGTGGCCGCCGCCGGCCGGCTGCCGCCGGTGGACCTGCCGCTGCGCGAGGACCTGCGCACCCGCCTTGGCTGGGGCCACGTGTTCGCACTGCAGCCGCTGGGCGAGGCCGAGATGCGCGCCGCGCTGCGCCGCGAGGCCGATCGCCGCGGCGTGTTCCTCTCTGACGAGGTGATGGACTACCTGCTCACGCGCTTCGAGCGCAACCTGAAGCCGCTGATGGCGCAGCTCGACCGGCTCGACCGCTTCTCGCTGGCCAACAAGCGGGCGATCACCGTGCCCATGCTCAAGCTGATGCTCGCCGAGGAGGGCGCACCATGAGTCACCCATCGAGCCTGACGCTGTTCGATCTCGACGAGACGCTGCTCCCGCTGGACTCCGACCATGCCTGGGGCGAGTTCGTGATCCGCCTCGGCTGGGTCGACGAGGCGGCGTTCCGCCGCCGCAACGACGAGTTCTTCGCCCAGTACAAGGCCGGCGCGCTGGACATCCACGCCTACGTCGCCTTCGCCACCGAGCCGCTGCGCGAGCGCGGGCCCGAGGCGGCCGCCGCCGCCCATGCGCAGTTCATGCGCGAGGTGGTCGAGCCGGCGCTGCGGCCGCAGGCGCTGGCGCTGGTGCGCGAGCACCAGGCGCAAGGCGACCTGGTGGCGCTGGTCACCGCCACCAACGACTTCGTCACCGCGCCCATCGCGCGTGCCTTCGGCATCGACACGCTGATCGCCGTGCAGCTCGAGCGCGGCCCGGGCGGTACCATCACGGGCCGCATCGCCGGCACGCCGAGCTACCGCGAGGGCAAGGTGCTGCGGGTGGGCGAGTGGTTGGCCCAGGCCAGCCGCGGCTGGGGCGACTTCGAGCGCATCAGCGTCTACAGCGACTCGCCCAACGACCTGCCGCTGCTCGAGCGGGCGACGGACCCGGTGGCGACCAATCCCTCGCCCGCGCTGGAGGCCGTGGCCCGCGAGCGCGGCTGGCGCATCCTGAGACTCTTCGAACAATGATCAAGAAGTTCATCGACAAGCTGCTGGGCAAGGGCCCGAAGTCGGCCTCCGGCGCACCGCTGGGCAAGCGTGTGGAGGTGCCCAAGGAGCAGCACGGCATCGACCTCTCGCTGGTCGACGAGCGCGCCATCAAGGTCGTCAGGACGCTGGCGGAGGCCGGCCACGAGGCCTACATCGTCGGCGGCGCGGTGCGCGACCTGCTGCTCGGCCTGCGCCCCAAGGATTTCGACGTCGCCACCAGCGCCACGCCCGAGCAGGTCAAGGCGCTGTTCCGCCGCGCCTTCATCATCGGCCGGCGCTTCCGCATCGTGCACGTGGTGTTCGGACGTGGTCGCGACCACGAGGTCATCGAGGTCTCGACCTTCCGCGCGCTGATCGACGCTGCGGCCACCGAGCAGGTGGCCGGCAACGAGAAGACCTCCAAGGGCGAGCTGGCCAACAAGACGAGCGTGGTCGACGCCAGCGGCCGCGTGCTGCGCGACAACGTGTGGGGGCCGCAGATCGAGGATGCCGCGCGGCGAGACTTCACCGTCAACGCCATGTACTACGACCCGCAGCGCGAGCTCGTGGTCGACTACCACGGCGGCCTGGCCGACGCGAAGAAGAAGCTGCTGCGGATGATCGGCGACCCGGCCACGCGCTACCGCGAGGATCCGGTGCGCATCATCCGGGTGGTGCGCTTCGCGGCCAAGCTCGGCTTCGAGATCGAGCCGAAGACGCGCGCGCCGATCCAGGAGATGGCCGCGCTGCTCGACAACGTGCCGGCCTCGCGCACCTTCGACGAGATGATCAAGCTCTTGCAGACCGGCCATGCGCTGGCCAGCATCGAGCAGCTGCGCAAGCAGGGCCTGCACCGCGGCGTATTCCCGGTGCTCGACGTCGCGCTCGACGAGGCGCAGCGCCACGACGGCCGCGAGAAGTTCGTGCGGCTGGCACTGGCCGACACCGACCGCCGGGTCGGCGAAGGCAAGCCGGTGGCGCCGAGCTTCATGCTTGCCTGCATGCTGTGGCACGACGTGCTCGACCGCTGGCAGAAGGTCAAGGCCCAGGGCGAGCCGCCGTTCCCGGCGCTGCAGCAGGCCATCGACGCCGCCTTCGATGCGCGCATCGGCGACATCTCCGGCCGCGGCAAGCTCGCCGCCGACATGCGCGAGATCTGGATGATGCAGCCGCGCTTCGACCGCCGCAGCGGCCGCGTGCCGTACACGCTGATCGAGCAGCCGCGCTTCCGCGCCGGTTTCGACTTCCTGCGCCTGCGCGCCGACGCCGGAGAGATCGATGCCGAGCTGGCCGAGTGGTGGGAAGACTTCTCGCTCGGCACCGACGAGGAACGCGAGGCGCTGATCGAGCAGGCCCGCGAGAGCGAGGGCAAGCGCCGCAAGTCCGCAGGCGGCGATGCCGAGCCCGCCGGCGAGCCGGCGAAGAAGCGGCGCCGGCGGCGCCGCAAGCCGGCCGGTGCCGGTGCGAACGCAGGCACGCCGGCCGGCGAAGGCAGCGCACCGCCGTCCGGCGGCGACTGATCGCGCGTGGCCGCCAGCCTCGCCTACATTGGCCTGGGCGCCAACCTCGGCGATGCGCGCGCTGCGCTGGCATCGGCCGTCGCCGCGCTGGCTCGCCTGCCGGACAGCGAACTGCTGCGCTGTTCCTCGGTGTGGCGCAGCGCACCCATCGACTCGAGCGGCCCGGACTACCTCAATGCCGTGGCCGAGCTGCGCACCGCGCTCGCGCCAATCGACCTGCTGCGCCGGCTGCAGGCCATCGAGCTGGCGCATGGCCGCGAGCGGCCCTACCGCAACGCACCGCGCACGCTGGACCTCGACCTGCTGCTGCACGGCGGGCACGTGATGGCCTCGCCCGAGCTGACCCTCCCGCATCCGCGGGCGCACGAACGCGCCTTCGTGCTCGCGCCGCTGGCCGAGCTGGCCCCGGACCTGCTTCTTCCCGGGCGCGGCCGGGTGGCCGATCTGCTGGCCGCCGCGGCCGACCAACGCGTGGAGAGGCTCGCTGCATGAACAGCATTCCCGTGCCGCTGCAGACCGTGCTGCTGCTGGTGGCGTCCAACGTGTTCATGACCTTCGCCTGGTACGGCCATCTGAAAAGCCTGGCCGACAAGCCCTGGACCACCGCCGCGCTGATCAGCTGGGGCATCGCGCTGTTCGAGTACCTTCTGCAGGTGCCGGCCAACCGCATCGGTTTCGCCGGCGGCATCTCGCTGGCGCAGCTGAAGATCATGCAGGAGGTGATCACGCTGGCGGTGTTCGTGCCCTTCGCGATGTTCTTCATGCACCAGCCCTTCAAGCTCGACTACGTGTGGGCCGGTCTGTGCCTCGTGGCGGCCGTCTACTTCATCTTCCGCAGCTGAGCAACCGCTACACTCCCGCCGTTTCAGGCGTGTGACAACCATGAGGGGGTGAGGGATGCTGTTCGGCAAGCTGCTGCCGCGGGAAGGCAATTTCTTCGAGTTGTTCAACCAGCACGGCATGCACATCGTCGACGGCGCACGGTCCTTCATGCTGATGATCCAGAACTATGCCGACCTGGACCAGCGCGAGAAGTACGCCAACGAGGTCGTGGCCGCCGAGCGCAGCGCCGATCGCGTGACCGCCGAGGTCAACCGGCTGCTGCACAAGACCTTCATCACGCCGATCGACCGGGAGCAGATCCACAGCCTGATCAACGCGATGGACGACATCCTCGACCTGCTGCAGGACGCCACCGAGACGATGTCGCTGTACGACGTGCGCTCGATGACCGAGGAGGTGTTGCGCCTGGGCGACCTGTCGGCCAAGTGCTGCGAGCGCGTGCAGCACGCGGTGTCGCTGCTGCCCAAGATCAGCCAGCCGGCCACCGCCGAGGCGGCGATCAAGACCTGCGAGGAGATCGACAAGCTCGAGAGCGACGCCGACCGCGTGATGCGCTCGGCGATGTCCAAGCTGTTCCGCGAAGAGACCGACGTGCGCGAGCTGATCAAGCTGAAGGCGATCTACGAGCAGCTCGAATCCATCTCCGACCGCTGCGAGGACGTGGCCAACCTCATCGAGGGCATCGTCCTCGAGAACTCCTGATCCGCGGCCGCGCGCTCCGTTGCCATGCAAAGCATCCAGGTCGCCTTCTGGGTCGTCGCGCTGCTGGTCGTGCTGGCCGTGGCGTTCGACTTCATGAACGGATTCCACGACGCGGCCAACTCGATCGCCACGGTGGTTTCCACCGGCGTGCTCAAGCCGCAGCAGGCGGTGCTGTTCGCCGCCTTCTTCAACGTCATCGCCATCTTCATCTTCCAGCTCAAGGTGGCGGCCACGGTGGGCAAGGGCATTGTCGTGCCCGGCGTGGTCGACCACCACGTGGTGTTCGGCGCGCTGATCGGCGCGATCTTCTGGAACATCGTCACCTGGTGGTACGGCATCCCGTCGAGCTCGTCGCACGCGCTGATCGGCGGCATCGTCGGTGCGGTGATCGCCAAGTCGGGCGCCGGTTCGCTGATCGCCGGCGGCGTGCTCAAGACCCTGGCCTTCATCTTCGTCTCGCCGATGCTCGGCTTCCTGCTCGGTTCGCTGCTGATGGTGGCCGTGGCGCACATCTTCAGGCGGGTGCCACCGTTACGCATCGACAACTGGTTCCGTCGGTTGCAGCTGGTCTCGGCGGGCCTGTACAGCCTCGGCCACGGCGGCAACGATGCACAGAAGACCATCGGCATCATCTGGATGCTGCTAATCGCCACCGGCTACTCCGCCGCCAGCGACGCGATGCCGCCGACCTGGGTGATCTGGACCTGCTACATCGCCATCGGCCTGGGCACGATGTTCGGTGGCTGGCGCATCGTGAAGACCATGGGCCAGAAGATCACCAAGCTGCGCCCGGTGGGCGGCTTCTGCGCCGAGACGGGCGGAGCGCTGACGCTGTTCCTCGCCACGGCGCTGGGTATCCCGGTGTCGACCACGCACACCATCACCGGCGCCATCGTCGGCGTCGGCTCGGTGCGCCGCGCCTCGGCGGTGCGCTGGGGCATCGCCGGCAACATCGTCTGGGCCTGGGTCTTCACCATCCCGGCCTCGGCCTTCGTGGCCGGCGTCTTCTACTGGGTCAGCCTGGCGCTGTTCGACTGATACGCGCGGCTCACTGGCTGAGCTTGCGGCCTTCCTCGACCTGCCACTCGAAGTAGCGCTGGCCGCTGAACGCGACGGTGGCCATCAGCGCCGCGGCGCCCAGCATCAGCGCCACGATCACCCCGAGCACCGGGCCCCAGCGCGTGTCGTGGGTCGCGCTGCCGGGGTTGTGGCGGGCATCCCACTTCTCGTCGGGCGTGAGGCCGTAGACGATGGCCGCCAGCATCGCACCGGCGAGCATGAAGCCCAGCAGCGGGATCAGCGCCCAGGCCAGCTTGTCGTCCTGGCCGAACTCGTTCATGCGCTGCAATCCGTACAGGCCGGCCAGCGTGGGCGGGCCGTGAAGCCAGCCCCAGACGTCGCCGAATCCCTTCAGGTAGAAGCGGTGCAGGCCGAGGCTGCCGCCGATCACCGCGATCCAGGTGGCCAGCGTCTTCGACTTGTAGTGGCCGGTGGCGCTCATCGATCCACCGGTTCCGTCGCATGGCCCAGGCCGAGCGACTTCTGCATCAGCACCACGTCCAGCCAGCGGCCGAACTTCCAGCCGGCCGAGCGCAGGATGCCGGTGTGCTCGAAGCCGAGCGCGCGGTGCACGCCGATCGAGCCGGCATTGGCCGAATCGCCGATCACCGCCAGCATCTGGCGGGCGCCGGCGGCCTCGCAGCGCGCCACCAGCTCGGCCAGCAGCAGCCGGCCGATGCCCTGGCCGCGCGCCTGGTCGGCGAGATAGATCGAATCCTCCAGGCAGAAGCGGTAGGCGCGGCGCGGCCGGAAGTGGTTGGCGTAGGCATAGCCCAGCACCTGGCCGCCACGCTCGGCCACCAGCCAGGGCAGGCCCTTGCCAAGCACATCGTCGCGGCGGCGGCTCATCTCGGCCGGGTCGGGCGCCTCGAGCTCGAAGGTGCCGGTGCCGTGTTCGACGTTCCAGGCGTAGACGGCGGTGATGGCGGGGAGGTCGTCCGCCGTGCTGGGGCGGATCACGAGGGAGGCGGTCGTCATCGAGGAAGGGTGTGGAATCGGCGCAGCCGACTATAATGCCGGGTTTCGCTGCTGGCCGGTCGGGTGACCGGCGTATCTACGGCCGCGAAGACCGACAACCCGATCCGTAGGCACCAGCCGTGTCCCTGGCGCAGACGATCACCCCAGATTCAAGGAATTCAGTCATGGTCGTGATCCGACTCGCACGTGGCGGCGCCAAGAAGCGCCCGTTCTTCAACATCGTCGTCGCCGACTCGCGCAACCGCCGCGACGGCCGCTTCATCGAGCGCGTGGGCTTCTACAACCCGGTGGCCTCGGGTGCCGAGCAGCCGCTGCGCGTGGCGTTCGACCGCGTCGACCACTGGACGAAGAACGGCGCGCAGCTGTCGCCCACCGTCGCCCGCCTCGTCGGCGAGGCCAAGAAGGCCGCCGCCTGAGCGTGCGTGCCTGAGCGAGCGCGGCAGCGGCCGTGGTGAACAGCCCGACCTCCGCTGCCGAGCCGGCCTGGCCCGACGATGCCGTCGAGGTCGGGCGAATTACCGGCGCCTGGGGCGTGAAAGGCTGGTTCAAGGTCCAGCCCTTCGCGAGTGACCCGCAGGCGCTGTTCTCCTCCAAGCGCTGGTTCCTGAAGGCCGCGGACGAACCCCGTCCGCTGCGCCCGGGAACGACTCCGCTGCCGCCGCTGCTGAAGATCGCCGAGGCCAAGGAGCACGGCGATGGCGTGGTGGCCCGTGCGCACGACATCGCGGACCGCAGCGCCGCCGAGGCCCTGCGCGGCGCGCGCATCTTCGTCGGGCGCTCCAGCTTTCCCACGGCCGGGTCCGACGAGTACTACTGGGTCGACCTGATCGGCCTGGCCGTGCTCAACCGCGAGGAGCAGGCGCTGGGCACGGTGGTCGGCCTGATCGACACCGGCGCGCACAGCGTGCTGCGCGTGATGCCCGAAGGCGGCAAGAGCGAGGCCGACGAGCGCCTGATTCCTTTCGTGGCCCAGTACATCGATGACGTCGACCTCCAGGCGCGGCGCATCCGCGTCGACTGGGGCCTCGACTTCTGAGGCGGGCGCGCCATGCGCTTCGACGTCGTCACGCTGTTCCCGGAACTGTTCGGCCCGCACCTCGAGACCGGCGTGACGCGCCGCGCGTTCGAATCCGGCCAGGTGCAGGTGCGGCTGTGGCCGCTGCGCGACTTCGCCGAGGACAACTACCGCCGCGTCGACGACCGTCCCTACGGCGGTGGGCCGGGCATGGTGATGCTGGCCGAGCCGCTGGAGCGCGCGCTGGCCGCGGCCAAGGCGGAGCGCGGCGACGCTGCCCCGGTGGTTCACTTCACACCCACCGGCCGGCGCATCGACCAGGCCGTGGTGCAGGAATTCGCCGCCGGCCCGGGGGCGATCCTGCTGTGCGGCCGCTACGAGGGCATCGACCAGCGCATTCTCGACCGCCATGTCGACCTGGAGCTGAGCCTGGGCGACTTCGTGCTCTCCGGTGGCGAACTGCCGGCGCTGGCCCTGCTGGATTCGGTGGCGCGGCTGCAGGAGGGCGTGCTCGGCGATGCCCGCTCGCACGAGCAGGACAGCTTCTCCGACGGGCTGCTGGGGCTGCTGGATTGCCCGCACTACAGCCGGCCGGAAGTGCTGGGGGAGGGTGCCGACGCCCGCCCGGTGCCGCCGGTGCTGCTGTCGGGCCACCATGCCGACATCGCCCGCTGGCGCCGGCAGCAATCGCTCGAACTGACCGCCCGGCGCCGCCCCGACCTGATCGCCGCCGCCCGGGCCGCCGGAAAGCTCACGCCGGCCGACGAGAAGCACCTGGCCTCGCTCGGGCTATAATCTACGGCTTTTCGATCCTCTGCCGGGCAAGGTGGCCCCTGTTGGCCGCCCACTTCCACAACACCCCCGCGCACGATCACGGAGAACCCTGTGGACCTGATCCAGACCCTCGAGCGGGAAGAAATCACCCGTCTCAACAAGACCATTCCCGAGTTCGCGCCCGGCGACACGGTCATCGTCAACGTCAACGTCGTCGAAGGCACCCGCAAGCGCGTGCAGGCCTACGAAGGCGTGGTGATCGCCAAGCGCAACCGCGGCCTGAACAGCAGCTTCATCGTGCGCAAGATCTCCAGCGGCGAAGGCGTGGAGCGCACGTTCCAGCTGTACAGCCCGCTGATCGCCTCGATCGAGGTCAAGCGCCGCGGCGACGTGCGCCGCGCCAAGCTGTACTACCTGCGCCAGCGCTCGGGCAAGTCGGCCCGCATCAAGGAGAAGCTGGCCTGATCCCGGGCCGGGAACTCGTCCTGCCGAAGCCGCCCCGAGGGGCGGCTTTGTCGTTGAAGCGCCACCCATGAGCCGCCGCCCCATCCTCGACCCGCACGCCGTGCCGGTGATCTCCACCGACGCGCAGCTGCCGGTGGTGCCCGTCGAGCGCCTGCAGGCGGCAGCGTTGCGCCAGCGTTTCGCGCAGGCCGAGCACGGCGAGCCGGAACTGCGCGGTGACGGTGGCCTGTTCGCCGGCCGCGAGCCGGCCGCGGCCTCGGTGCTGGTGCCGCTGGTGGCGCACGAGCACGGCGTGACGGTGCTGCTGACCCGCCGCACCGACCACCTGCGCGACCATGCCGGTCAGATCAGCTTTCCCGGCGGGCGCGCCGAGGAGATCGACGCCGACGCGGTGCATACCGCGCTGCGCGAGGCGGAGGAAGAGGTTGGTCTCTCGCCGGACCGCGTGGAGGTGATCGGGGCGCTGCCGGTCTACACCACCGTGACCGGCTTCCACGTCACGCCGGTGGTGGCGCTGGTGCGACCCGGCTTCACGCTCGCCATCGACAGCTTCGAGGTCGCCGAGGCCTTCGAGGTGCCGCTGGCCTTCCTGATGAACCCGGCGCACCACCGACACCACGAGTTCGAGTTCGGCGGCGAGCGCCGGCGCTTCCTCTCGATGCCCTGGCACGGTATCGACGCCGCGGGGCAACCGCGCGAATACTTCATCTGGGGCGCGACGGCCGCCATGCTGCGCAACCTCTACGGCTTTCTCTCGCGTTGAAGGCCCGCCGCTATCATCGAGCGGCATGAGCTTCTTCGCCGTCCTGTTCGCCCTGCTGCTCGAACAGCTCAAGCCGCTGCCGCGCGACAACGTCGTCCATGACACGCTGACCGGCTGGATGCGCTGGGCCGGCCGCAACTTCGACGCTGGCCGCGACCACCACGCGTGGGTGGTGTGGTGCGTCACCGTGCTGGTGCCGGCGCTGCTCGTGGCCGGCGTCCACCTGGCCATCTCTCACGTCAGCCTGCTGCTCTCGCTGGCCTTCGACGTGGCGGTGCTCTACCTCACGCTGGGCTTCCGCCAGTTCAGCCACTACTTCACCGACATTCGCGACGCGCTCGACCGCGGCGACGAAGACGAGGCGCGCCGCCTGCTCGCGCAGTGGCGCCACCTCGACGCCAGCGAACTGCCGCGCACCGAGCTGCTGCGCCATGTGATCGAGCATTCGCTGCTGGCGGCGCACCGGCACGTGTTCGGCGTGTTCTTCTGGTTCGTGCTGCTCTCGGCGCTGGGCCTGGGGCCGGCCGGCGCGGTGCTGTACCGCATGGCCGAGCTGGCGAGCCGCTACTGGGCCTTCAAGAGCCGCACCGTGGGCGCGCCGGTGAACGAGCGGCTGATGCACCGCTCGCAGTGGCTGTTCGGCCTGATCGACCACGTGCCGGCGCGGCTGACGGCCTTCGGCTTCGCCGTGGTCGGCAACTTCGAGGAAGCCATCACCTGCTGGCGGCGCGACGCTGGGCTCTGGAAGCACGAGAACGAAGGCATCATCCTCGCCGCTGCGGCCGGCGCGGTGGGGGTCCAGCTCGGTGGCAGTGCGGCACCGGGCATCACCCCCGATCGCTCCAAGACCTTCGAGGCCGGTGCGCTGCCCGAGGCCGCAGGCGCCGAAGGCTCCACGCCCGGGCTGCCGCCCGTGCCCGGGCACCTGCGCAGCATCGTCGGCCTGGTCTGGCGCTCGGTGGTGCTGTGGATGCTGCTGGTGGCGCTGCTGACCCTGGCGAACCTGATCGGTTGAACGGACGCACCGCTCAGTAGCGCGTTCGCGTGAGCTCGTCGCGGATTACGCAATAGATGCGGTGCCGCGAGGCGCTGATCTCGCCGCGCTCGACCGCCGCCAGCACGCCGCAGCCCGGCTCCTGCACGTGGGTGCAGTTGTAGAAGCGGCAGTGCGTGGACGGCTCGCGGAAGTCCGGCATCAGCAGCGGCAGCTGCGCCGCGTCGACCTGCCGCAGGCCGAACTCCTGGAATCCCGGCGAGTCGATCAGCGCGGCGCTGCGCTGCGCATCGAGCCAGTACCACTGCGTCGTCGTGGTGGTGTGGCGGCCGGAGTTCAGCGAGCGCGAGATCTCGCCCACCTGCGCGCCGGCATCCGGCACCAGCAGGTTGATCAGCGTGCTCTTGCCGGTGCCGCTCGGCCCCAGCACCAGTGTCGAGCGCTGCGCCAGCAGCGGCTGCAGCCTGCCCCGGCTGGCATCGGGCCGCGCCTTCAGCGCTACCTCGTGCACGGCGATGCCCATCGAGGCGTAGGGGGCGAGCCGCTCGCGCGCCGCACCGATGGCCGGCAGGTCGGCCTTGTTGAGCACGATCGCGGCCGGGATGCCGGCTGCTTCGGCGGCGATCAGCGCGCGCGCCAGCTGCGATTCGCTGAACACCGGCTCGGCGGCCACCAGCACGAGCAGCTGGTCGATGTTGGCGGCGAAGGACTTGGTCTTCCACTCGTCCTGCCGGTGCATCAGGTTGCGCCGCGGCTCCACCGCCTCGATCACGCCTTCGCCTTCGGAGGTGGGCATCCAGCGCACCCGGTCGCCGACCACGCACTCGCTCTTCTTGCCGCGCGAGGTGCAGTGCAGGCGGCGTCCCTCCGGGGTCTCGACGATGTAGTGCCGGCCGTGGCCGGTGACCACCAGCCCGAGGTCGAGTTCGGCGCTGCGGCTCAAGCGGCCACGGCCACGCCGTGCCGCATCGCGGCCAGCCGCTCGGAGGCGGGCGGGTGGGAGTAGTAGAACTTCACGTAGACCGGATCAGGCGTCAGCGTCGCCGCATTGTCCTCGTGCAGCTTGAGCAGCGCGGCGGCCAGGTCGGCGCCGCTGGCCTGCGCGCAGGCGTAGGCATCGGCCTCGAACTCGTGGCGCCGCGACAGGCCGGCCAGCAGCGGCGAGACGAAGAAGCCGAACACCGGCGTCACCAGCATGAACAGCAGCAGCGCCAGCGCATCGTTGGCGGCGCCCACGTTGGGCTCGACGCCCAGGCCCTGGTAGAACCAGGCCTGGCTCGACATCCAGCCCAGCAACGCGAAGCCGGCCAGGCTGATGCCGAACATCGCCACGATGCGCTTGAGCACGTGCTTGTGCTTGAAGTGGCCGAGTTCGTGGGCCAGCACCGCCTCCACCTCGCCCGGCGACAGCTTGGACAGCAGCGTGTCGAAGAACACCACGCGCTTGGCCGCGCCGAAGCCGGTGAAATAGGCGTTGGCGTGGGCCGAGCGGCGGCTGCCGTCCATCACGAACAGGCCCTTGGCGGTGAAGCCGCAGCGCGCCATCAGCGCCTGCACGCGCGCTTCCAGGGAGCGGTCGGCCAGCGGCTCGAACTTGTTGAACAGCGGCGCGATCACGGTCGGGTAGAGCACCAGGATCAGCAGGTTGAAGCCCATCCAGGTGCCCCAGGCCCACAGCCACCACAGCGAGCCGGCCGCGCCCATGATCCACAGGATCAGCGCGGCGATGGGCAGGCCGACGATCACGCCAACCAGGATGCCCTTGAGCGTGTCGGCCAGGTACAGCTTCCAGGTCATGCGGTTGAAGCCGAAGCGCTGCTCGATGCGGAAGGTGCTCCAAAGCTCGAAGGGCGCATCGAGCAATCCGCCGATCAGCGCGAAGGCGGCCAGCAGGCCGAGCTGGTAGGCCATGTCGCCCCAGCGTGGCTGCAGCACGTCGCGCACGGCGACGTTCAGCGCGTCCAGCCCGCCCAGCAGCGTCCAGCCCAGCAGCACGGCGGCGCCGAAGGCGGTGGACAGCAGGCCGAAGCGGCCCTTGGCCAGCGTGTAGTCGGCCGCCTTGCGGTGCGCTGCCAGCGGGATGGTGGCGGCGAACGCGGCGGGCACCGTGTCGCGGTGGGCGGCCACGTGGCGCATCTGGCGCGTGGAGAGCCAGTACTTCAGCGCCAGCGACAGCAGCAGCGCGGCAATGAAGCACGAAGTCAGGAGCAGGGCATGCATGGCCGCAAGTGTAGAACTGAGAGAATCTCCCCCCAGCGTTCCGCCCCACTTCTGCAGATTTCCATGAGCGACGAGACCCTGACCCTGAGCGACCAGAACCTGGTGTGGATCGACCTCGAGATGACCGGTCTGTCACCCGAGCGCGACCGCATCATCGAGATCGCGGTGGTGGTCACCGACGCGAACCTCGGCCGCCGCACCGAGGGCCCGGTGCTGGCAGTCCACCAGAGCGACGCCACGCTCGACGCGATGGACGCCTGGAACAAGGGCACGCACGGCAGGAGCGGGCTGATTGACCGCGTGAAGGCGTCGACGATCGACGAGGCCGCCGCCTCCGCGCAGGTGATCGAGTTCCTCAAGCGCTACGTGCCGGCCGGCAAGTCCCCGATGTGCGGCAACAGCATCTGCCAGGACCGCCGCTTCCTTGCCAATTACATGCCGGAGCTGGAGGCCTTCTTCCACTACCGCAACCTCGACGTCAGCACGCTGAAGGAACTCGCCAAGCGCTGGAAGCCGGAGATCATGGGCGGCTTCAAGAAGGCCCAGGCGCACACGGCGCTGGCCGACATCCAGGAATCGATCGACGAGCTCGCGTACTACCGCGAGCATTTTCTGAAAGCCTGAGCCCTTCGGCTCAGGCGCGCTCGCGCAGCGCGCGCATCAGCGCCATCGCCTCGGCGTCGGGGCGGCGCGGCAGCTTGCGGTACTCGGCCCCGCCGTCGCTGCGTTCGAGCATCTTCATCTCGACGAGCTCGCGGCGCAGCGTGCAGTGGTCGCCGAACAGGTGCCAGGCCTTGAGCACTTCGTTGACCTCGCGCTCGGTGTAGCGGCGCTTGCCGTCGAAGCGCATCCACAGGCCCCACAGCATCAGCCGCTGCACGCTGTACTTGATCGGCCAGCGGGTCAGCCGGCCCTGGGCGTCGAACTGGCGCAGCGCGCGCACGGCCGTGTCGCTCAGCGCGGCGGGCGATTGGGCCGCAGGAGGCGGTGGCGCCGGCGGGCGAGCCTTCAGGCTCTGGAAGTTGCGGTGTCCGGATGCGCGGGCGAGCATGTTCAGCAGCTCGACGTGGCCGGGCAGGCGGTGCAGCGTGTCGTGAGCCTGCTTCAGTTCGCGGGCCAGCGACTTCGCGAAGGCGGAGATGTCGGCCGCGTGCAGCGGCGTTTCGGTGCGGGGCATGAGGGTCTTCCGTCGTTCATGCGCCAACCTCGCTGTCGAGGCGCCGGGGGTTGCCGTCTTCCGGCCCGGCGCACGTGATGACGTGACCAAGCTCGCGGTGAATGGCAGGTTTAGCTCGCTGGGGACAGCGCGGCAACGCCTGGGTGAACTGCCGACCGAGAGCGGATTCTAGCTACAGCGCCGCCACGCGCCGCGCCGCTGCAACGAGCGATGCCTCGCTGCCGTCCCACTCGACCACCGCCAGCGGCTGCGCGAGCCCGGCGAAGTTGCGCTTCATCGACTGGCGGTAGATCGGGTCGTAGTGGCTCACCAGCAGGTCGCGCACCACCTCGCGGGTCAGACCGGCGCGCGCCGACGCCTGCCAGCCGTTGACCACCTCGTGGCCGCGCAGCACGCGCAGCGCATCCAGGCGCTGGCAGAAGGTCTCGGTGTCGCGCACGAAGAAGTCGTACTCGTCCATCAGCAGCTGCACGCGCGCCTCCAGCGGCAGCTCGAGCTGGATGCAGGGCGAGGCGCGCATACATTCGATCAGCTTCTCCGGAACGCGCAGGTCGCCGACCTTCTTGCTCTCGCTCTCGACGATCACCGGCCTGGCCGGGTCGAAGCGCCGCAGCGCATCCCACACCCGCGACTCGAACTGCTTCTGCCCTGGCTGCGGGCTGCCCGGCACCAGGCCGAGCACCGAGCCGCGGTGGTTGGCCAGGCCCTCCAGGTCGAGCACCTGCAGGCCTCGCTCGGCCAGGCGCTGCAGCAGCCGGCTCTTGCCCGAGCCGGTGACGCCGCAGACCACGCGGTAGCGGAAGCGCTGCGGGAGTTCGTCGAGCGCCGCGATCACCGCGCGGCGGTATTCCCGGTAGCCGCCTTCGAGCAGGTGGACCCGGAAGCCGATCGCCGACAGCACGGTGGCCAGCGAGCCGCTGCGTTGGCCGCCGCGCCAGCAGTAGACCAGCGGCGTCCAGTCCTTGGGCTTGTCCATCGCCTCGCGCTCGATGTGGGTGGCGATGTTGCGTGCCGCCAGCGCAGCACCGCGCTTGCGCGCCTCGAACGGCGACACCTGCTTGTACTCGGTGCCGACCAGCGCTCGCTCCGCATCGGTCAAGGTCGGCCAGTTGATCGCGCCAGGCAGCCGGTCCTCCGCGTATTCACTCTCCGAGCGCGCGTCGATCACGGCGTCGAAGGATGCGAGCCGGCTCAGTGCCTGGTCGGCGGCAATGGAGACGATGGGCATCGAAGGCGGTTCAGGGGCTGATCGCGTCGAGCAGCTCGCTCTCGATCTGGATCTGCTTGCGGTTGTGCTGCAGCTCCGAGCCGTCGATCAGGAAGGTGTCTTCCACACGCTCGCCCAGCGTGGTGATCTTGGCCAGCTGCAAGTTGACGTGGTGGCGGACCAGCACGCGGGCGATGGCGTAGAGCAGGCCGGAGCGGTCGCTGGCAGAGACGGCCAGCAGCCAGCGCTGCCCCCGCTCGTCGGGGCGCAGCGTCACGCGCGGCGTGACCGGGAACGACTTCACGCGCCGAGACAGCCGGCCGCGGCTCGGCTCGGGCAGCGCACCGCTGGCGGCCACTGCGGCGGCCAG